>DATBKQ010000635.1:0-7652 GCA_036555825.1 Acetobacteraceae bacterium
CGCCGGAGGGTTGAGGATCAGCCCGATCTCGGCAGCACCCGAATTCAAGGCCTCCATCGCCTCGTCCGTGCTGCTCATCCTGACGTTGAACGTGACATTGGGATATTGCACATGAAACCGATGCAGCACCGGCGCGACGAACTCTCGATCGCGGTCTGGAAGCAAGAGACATCGACCGTTCCGGCCTGAATGTTCTGCAGCGCCGCGATCTGCGACTTCACGCGTCCGAACTCGCGTACCACTCCCTCGACGGTCGATTGCAGAATTTCGCCCGCCGGCGTCAGCGCCATGCCTTGAGCCCGGCGATCGAAGACGGGGGCGCGCAACTCATGCTCCAGCTTGGCAATCTGCCGACTGATGGCGGACGGCGAGACGTGAAGCCGCTCCGAGGCGGCCCTGATCGAACGCGTGCTTGCAGTCTCGCTGAAGTAGCGAAGCGCCGTGAAATCCATGGTCACCCCCCAAGGTGTTGCGTTCGCGGCAACGTCCCGATGCTCAGATTGATATGGTGTCAACGTAAAATCCGGTCAATGTGCGCGCCGCAAACCGACACGAACAAGGGAGGGACCCACAATGCCTTTCATGCAGATGCTGGCTGATCCGGGCATGAACTACACCTTCAACCGGCCGCTGCTGGACGGCACCTCGCCGGCACGGCTGAAGGAATTGAGCGCGATCGCGCCACGCATCAAGGACTATGAGTCCTGGCACACGGTCTGGCTCGAGGTCGCCAGGAAGGCGGAGGCCGACAAGCGCTGGGCCGATGCCGCCTCCTATTATCACGGGGCGGAATTCTACCTTCCGGCCGGCGACGCGCGGAACCGCCTCTACGATGATTTCGCACGCAACTGGGCATTGGCGATGCAGGGTGTGGCGGGATATGAGCGCATCGCGGTGCCGTATCCTGGCGGTCATCTGCCCGGCTTCCGCTTGCAGGCGAAAGGCAAGGAGCGCGCCACGTTCGTGTTCAACGGCGGCTACGACTCATTCGTGGAAGAGTTCTATGCGTTCCTGCTGCCGCTGACCGATCTGGGCTTCACTGTGATCGCCTTCGACGGCCCCGGCCAGGGCGGTGCCGTGCGGCAGGGCATCTACTTCGAGCATGCGTGGGAGAAGCCGGCCAAGGCATTGCTCGACTATTTCGAGGTCAACGACGTGGTCTGGCTTGGCGCCTCGTGCGGCGGCTATCTCTCGCTGCGCGCGGCGGCGTTCGAACCCCGCATCAGGCAGGTCATTTCGATGCCCACGACGTATTCGGGGCTCGACATGACGCTGAAGCAGATGCGGCCGGGCAAGGCGCAGCAGCTCATTTCGCTGTTCAAGGCTGGCGATCGCAAGGGAACCGAGGCGCTGGTCGCGGAGGAGCGGCTGCCGAACTCCGTGTTCGAATGGTGCGTGACGCAGGGTATGCACATCACCGGCACCAGGACACCGTTCGATTTCCTCACCGCGATCGCGCAGCACTCGCTGGAAGGCGTCCTGCACAACCTCAAGCAGGATGTGCTGCTGACCGAAGGCGAGCAGGATCATCTGTTCGACATCGAGTGGCTGTACCGCGCGATGCGCGAACTGGTGTGCGCGCGTTCGGTCACCGCGCGCATCTTCACGGCGCGCGAAGGAGCCGAGCAGCATTGCCAGCTCGGCAATTCGGCGGTCGCACGCGAGGAGCTCGTGTGCTGGCTGGCTCGCTTCTATCCCGGCCTGCGGGACAGCGCCGCGACGCCAGTGCGGCAAACCGGGGTGCGCGCTGTCGCCTGACAGCGCGGAGCACCGGCTCGGAGAAACTTCTATCAGAACAGCATCAAGGGGGGAGATCGTGCTATGACGTACACTGTCGGCTCCTATCTCGCAGCCCGCCTCTCGCAGATCGGACTGAAGCATCACTTCGCGGTCGCGGGTGATTACAATCTCGCCTTGCTCGATGAGTTGCTGACGAACAAGGACATGGCGCAGATATACTGCTGCAACGAGCTGAACTGCGGCTTCAGTGCGGAGGGCTACGCTCGCGCCCACGGCGCCGCCGCGGCCGTCGTTACCTTCAGCGTGGGTGCGCTGTCGGCGTTGAATGCGGTCGGGGGTGCCTATGCCGAGAACCTGCCGGTCATCCTGATCTCGGGAGCACCCAACACCAACGATCGGGCAACCGAGCATCTGCTGCACCATACCCTCGGTACCCACGATCTCCTGTATCAACTGGAAATCGCAAAGAAACTCACCTGCGCTGCCGTTTCCATCACCTCGGCGGTCGAGGCGCCCGGTCTGATCGACCATGCAATCCGCACTGCGCTGCGGGAGAGCAAGCCGGCATATATCGAGATCGCCTGCAACATTGCCGGAGCCTCCTGCGCCGCGCCGGGACCGATCAGCGCCGTCATCGGCGAGGAACCGAGTGACCGCGCATCGCTTGAAGCGGCAGTCGCGGCGGCAGCGGAGTTTCTGCGCGCCAGGCGCAAGCCGGTGATACTGATCGGCAGCAAGCTGCGGGCCGCGCGCGCGGAACAAGCGGCAATCCGGCTGGCCGAGGCTCTTGGCTGTGCGGTCACCGTGATGGCGGCGGCAAAAAGCTTTTTCCCGGAGGATCATCCGCAGTTCGCCGGCATTTACTGGGGCGAAATCAGCACGCCTGGGGCACGCGAGATCGTCGATTGGTCGGACAGTCTGGTCTGCCTCGGAACGCTGTTCAACGACTATTCGACCGTGGGCTGGACCGCGATGCCGAGTGGCCCGGACGTCATGACGGCGGACCCAGACCGCGTAACCCTGGAAGGGCACGACTTCGGCCATGTCCATTTGCGCGACTTCCTCTCGGCCCTCGCACAGACGGTCGAGAAGCGCGACGCCACGATGGTCGAATATCGGCGCATCCAGACGGAACCGCCGCGCGAACGTCCCGCGGCACCCGACGCAACGCTGACGCGGGCGGAGGCCATGCGCCAGATCGGCGCGATGGTGAACGCCGATACGACAGTGATCGCCGAGACCGGCGATGCCTGGTTCAACGGCGTCGGCCTGAAGCTGCGCGGCGGTTCGCGGTTCGAGGTCGAGATGCAATGGGGCCACATCGGATGGTCGGTCCCCGCCACCTTCGGCTATGCGATGGGCGCGCCCGATCGTCGCGTGATCGCGCTGATCGGTGACGGCTCGTTCCAGTTGACCGCGCAGGAGGTCGCACAGATGATCCGGCACAACCTGCCGATCATCATCTTCCTGATGAACAATCGTGGATACACGATCGAGATCGAGATTCACGACGGGCCGTACAACAACGTCAAGAATTGGGACTACGCGGGTTTGATCCGGGTGTTCAACGCCGAGGACGGCCATGGGCTCGGTCTGCGTGCGACCACCGCCGGCGAACTGGCCAACGCGATCGAGGCAGCGCTTGCGAACCACCGCGGGCCAACATTGATCGAATGCACCATCGATCGCGACGACTGCACATCGGAGCTGCTGTCCTGGGGCCGCAAGGTCGCCGCGGCGAACGCCCGTCCCCCGCGTCCGCAATAACCAAACACGAAATGTCGATATCGCTTGATCGCCCTGTCGGCGCGGGTATGAAGCCAGGAGTAAGAGCAATGCGCCTTTCGTCGCTATCGGCACAGGCACTGGCCGCGGCAATCGTCGCCGCCGCCTCTGTCCTGGTCTTCGCTTACATGCCAGGCTTGTCTGTTTGGGCCGCTTTCATCGGTTGGGCGAGCTACGCGCATTCGGGGGCGACGCCAAAGGCATCGGTTCGCAGCTCCGCCGCCCTCGTGTTCGGGGTTGTCATGGCCTGGCTGGTGGCCATGGCCGCCGCTGCCGGCACACTCACGGTCAGCGCACCACTTGCGACGGCGATCAGCGCCGGCATTGCATCGTTCCTGATCGTCGCGGCGTCGCGTCTGCCATTGCTGGCGGTGGTTCCCGCCACGTTCTACGGCTTCGCATCGACGTTCGCCTATCTGAGCCTCGCGCCTGGCGCTTCGAGCGTTGCCGCGATGACCAGCCCGGGATGGCGGAATGCCGCCGTCAGCGTGTCGGTCTCGCTGCTCGTCGGCACCGCTCTCGGCGTCATACAGGGCCGTCTGGCGGAAACGCTCGTGATGCGGCCAAGCGATGCTCGCGGCGCGGCCACCGCGACAGGAGCGCACCGATGAAGCAACAATCCCACCTGCCCGGAAGCTCCCCTCGGTTTGCCTCGCCCGCTCCGTCCCTGGCAAACACGGGTCATGGCCGAAGCCCCTCCACCGGATCTGCTCACCGCGCTCCGCCGCATGGGCCTGCTGGCGCCCGGCGCCGGCGCGGCCGGTGAACGACTGACCGGCGGCGTATCCTCGGACATCTGGCGCATCGAACTCCCGTCCGGTCCGGTCTGCGTCAAGCGCGCCCTGTCGAAATTGCGGGTTGCGGCAGACTGGCAGGCCCCGGTGGAACGCAACCGATACGAGGCGCGCTGGATGCGCCACGCCGATGCCGCCGTGCCCGGCGCGGCACCGCACCTGCTGGGCGTTGACGAGGCCACCGGCACGTTGGCCATGCAGTTTCTGCCTGCCGATCGTTACCCGCTATGGAAGGCGCAGTTGCGCGACGGCCACGCCGACCCGGCATTCGCCACTCAGGTCGCCGCGGCGCTCGCCGGCATCCATGCCGCGACCGCCGCCGACCGCTCGGTCGCCGCGGAGTTCCCCACCGACCGCATCTTTCATGACATCCGGCTGGAGCCCTACCTGGTCGCGACCGCGCGCGCCCACCCCGACATCGCCACGCATTTCGACGCACTGGTGGCGGCGACGCAGGCCAACAAGCGCGCGTTGGTGCATGGTGACGTCAGCCCGAAGAACATCCTGCACGGACCGGCCGGCCCTGTGTTCCTCGACGCGGAGTGCGCGTGGTGGGGCGATCCCGCCTTCGACCTGGCGTTCTGCCTCAATCACCTGCTGTTGAAATGCCTGTGGACTCCCCGCGCCACCGCCGGCTTCCTGACATGCTTCGACGCGATGGCCGCTACCTACGCCTCCCGCATCACGTGGGAACCAGCCGCGGCGCTGGAGACACGCGCCGCGCATTTGCTGCCCGGCCTGTTCCTCGCGAGGGTGGATGGCAAATCGCCGGTCGAATACATCACCACCGAACCGGATAGGAACCGGGTAAGGCGCATCGCGCGCGCGCTGCTTGCACACCCCGTCGGGACACTCGGCGCGATACGCCAGGCCTGGACGAAGGAACTCGCCGCATGACCGATACCACGATCGCCTTTGTGCATGGCCGCCGGGTGTGGGACAGCCGCGGCCGGCCCACGGTGGAAGCCGAGGTGCTGCTGGAAGGCGGCGGCGTCGGCCGTGCCATCGTCCCCGCGGGCGCATCCACCGGTACCGGCGAGGCACTCGACCTGCGCGACGGCGGCGATGCGTTCGGCGGCTACGACGTAGGCCGCGCGGTCGCGCACGTAAATGCCGAAATCTGCCGGGCCGTGACCGGCCTGGACGCCGCGGATCAGACAGCACTGGATCGCCGGCTGATCGAGCTGGACGGCACGCCCAGCAAATCGCGTCTCGGCGGCAACGCCGTGCTGGCGGTGTCCATGGCCGCCGCGCACGCCGCCGCCGCGGCGGCCGGAGAGCCGCTGTATCGCTACCTGAGCGGTCCCGATGCGCATGTCCTGCCGCTGCCGCAGATCCAGATCTTCGGCGGCGGCGCCCATGCGGGGCGGCGGGTCGATATCCAGGACTTCCTGGTCGTCTGTCCCGCCGCGACCGGCTTCGGCCAGGCGCTCGAGTGGACGGCGGAAGTCTATCGCGCCGCCGGAGAGCTGATGAAGGAAGCTGGCACCTTGCAGGGGGTGGCGGATGAGGGCGGCTGGTGGCCCGCCTTCGCGACCAACGAGCAGGCGTTGGAGACCCTGGTCGCCGCGATCGAGCGGGCCGGCTTCACCCCCGGTAGCCAGGTTGCCATCGCTCTCGACGTCGCGGCATCCGAATTCGGCCGCGGCGGCAAGTACCGGCTCGGACTGGAGGACAAGGAACTCGACAGCGACGGCATGATCAAGCTGCTGACCGGCTGGACCCGCCGCTATCCCATCATATCGATCGAGGACCCACTGGCCGAGGACGATGACGTCGGCTTCGCTGCCTTCACCCACGAGGTCGGCAAGCGCGTGCAGGTCATTGGCGACGACTTCCTGGTCAGCAACGCATCGCGCGTGCGCGAGGCCGCGCTGCGCGGCGCCGCCAACGCGGTATTGCTGAAACCGAACCAGCGCGGCACGCTCACCGAGACGCTGCGGGCGTGGGAGGCGGCCAAGGAGGTGGGGTTCGCCGGAATCATGTCGGCCCGCTCCGGCGAGACCGAAGACGTGACGATTGTGCATCTCGCGGTCGGCTGGGGCGTGGGCCAACTCAAGGTCGGCAGCTTCGCCCGGGGCGAACGCATGGCGAAGTGGAACGAGGCCCTGCGCATCGAGGAAGCCCTTGGCGCCAGGGCGCGGTTCGCCGGAGGCAGCGTGCTGGGGCGCTCGAAGTAGGATGGGTCCGTACAGAACCCCCCCTCCCCTTGCGGAGGGGATGCGGGGAGGGGCCGGTTTGAACGTGCTGTTCCACTACGCCGCCGGCCCGGATCTGACGGCGCGGCTCGCCGCGATCGCGGATCTGCGGATCAGCATCTGCCCGGAGCAGGACGAATTGCTGCTGGCACGCCTGCTGCCGGAAACCGACGTTCTCTGGCATGTGCTGCAGCGATGCACCGCCGAGATGGTCGCCGCCGCGCCGAAGCTGCGGCTGATCCAGAAGATCGGGGTCGGCGTCAACACGATCGACCTGGATGCGGCGAAGGCGCGCGGCATCGCGGTGTGCAACCTGCCCGGCACCAATGCGCGCGCGGTCGCGGAACTGACGCTGGCGCTGATGCTGGCGGTGCTGCGCCGGCTGCCGCGCTTCGACGCCGCGATGCGGCGCGGCGCATGGTCGGACCCCGAACTGCAGGACGGCATCGGCGAACTCGGCGGCCGCACCGTTGGTCTGGTCGGCTACGGCGCGGTTCCTCGCCTGCTGGCACCCGTGCTGGCGGCCCTCGGCTGCCGGGTGATCTACACTGCGCGCTCGGCGCGGCCGGATGCGGCTGGCGAGTACCGCCGGCTCGATGGCCTTCTGGCCGAGGCCGACGTGGTCAGCCTGCACCTGCCCCTGGTGCCCGAGACCGAGCGGCTGATCGATAGGGCGGCGCTGGCGCGCATGAAGCCCGGCGCGGTGCTGATCAACACCGCCCGCGGCGGGCTGGTCGATCAGGCGGCGTTGACCGCCGCTCTGGCAGGTGGGCGCCTGGCGGGCGCCGGCCTCGACGTGTTCGCGCATGAACCGCACGATGCGTCGGAACCGCTGTTCCGGCTGCCCAACGTCGTGCTGACGCCGCACATCGCCTGGCTCACCACCGGCACGTTCGACTGCAGCTTCGCGCTCGCCGCCGAGAACTGCCGGCGCCTCGCCGCCGGCGAAGCGCTGCTGCACCGGGTGGTGTGAGCGTCTTGCCAGCGGCAGACCTAATACGTATAATTTCACGTGGAAGGCCGCATGCAAAAGAAGCTGACGATTACCGTTGATGCCGAGGTGTACGAAGGTTTGCATGCCGTGATCGGACGGCGGCGGATCAGTCGCTTCCTGAATGACCTTGCCCGACCGCAT
>DATBKQ010000636.1:0-8271 GCA_036555825.1 Acetobacteraceae bacterium
CGGCTCGCTGAGCGGCGAGATCGACAGCCCGGCGGTGCAGATCACCGCCAATGTGACCGGCACCCGCTCGATCAACGCGATGAATGCGCTGAGCACGCCATTGTCCGATGCCGACCCCGATGCCGCCATCGTCAGCATCGCGCAGCAGGCGGGAATCTTCACCGGCTGGAGCGGGGCGGCCCGGCCTGCGTTGCAGACCGTGCTCACGCCGCAGCCGCCCCTCGCTCCTTCGGGGCTGGAGGCGGCTGTCGGCATCTATCGATCGTCCGGAATGAATGCATCGGGCGCGGACATCGACTTGTCACAGTTTTACGCAACGGCGATCGGCAGCTCGGTGACTCCTGGCGTACTCGCAGCACCCGGCAGTCCTGCGGCGCTCGCGCTGCTTCTGCTCGACGGCGCTGCGACGGGAAGCTTCCGTACCGGTGACCAACTTGGCGCGCAGAAACAGGCGATCAGAGCCTACAACGCCACGAAGGCGCTGTAGGCTGCGGCATCGGCACAGCCTCCGAACGCCGATTACCGCCTGGGAGTATCCGCATATTCACGCACGGCCAGATAGACCCAAAGCAGATTGGCCAGCAGGAGTGCGGCGGTGATCAGGAACACCCAACGCAGGCCGAACGAGGCGGCGATCGCGCCGCCGGTCAGCGGGCCCAACGAGTTGCCGAGAAAGGTGGCCGAGGCGGTCATGCCGTAAACCGTGCCGCGATCCGAACGCGGCACCATCCGGCCGATCAGCGCATTGGCGGTCGGCAGGATCCCGCCGATGAACAGGCCGACGGCGAAGCGCTCGACCGCGAACCACCAGTAGTTCTGCGCGAAAGCCTGCGGCAGGCTGGTAAGCGTTGCGCCCGCGAGGCAGATCAGCAGCACGCGACGGTAGCCGATCTCGTCGCTGTGCTTGCCGAGCAGCGGAACGGCGATCATGCCGGCGAGGCCGGTGACCGAGAACGCAACGCCGCCCAGGGTGGCGAGGTCCGGCCGCGGCCCCGTCAGTTCCTGCACGAACAGCGTCACCACCGGCTGCACGGCGCGGGTGCTGAACTGCGCCATCAGCAGCACGAAGAACAGCGGCGCGACGCCAGTGGCGCCGATCAGCAGCGCCAGGCCGCGCAGACCGCCTCGCTTGCGATGTGTGCCGGGACCGGGGAAGTGCTCGTGCACGCCGCGCCACACCAGGAACGTCGCCGCGAAGGTGATGGCGGAGGTGCAATAGAACGGCACGCGGTAGCTTCCGGTGAGATCAGCGAGGATGCCGCCGATCACCGGGCCGACCAGCGATCCGACGAGCTGGCCGGTGCTGAGCCAGCCGAGGGCGTAGCCAAGGCGCTGCTCGGGGACCTGGCTGGCGACCAGGGCCATCGCGGTGGAGGAGAACCCCGCGAACACGCCCATGAGCGCGCGCGCGCCGAAGAACTGCCACACATTCAGCGACAGGCCCATCAATGCGGTGAACAGCGCGATGGCGCAGCTCGAGCGAATCAGCATCGGCTTGCGCCCGTAACTGTCGGCCAGCCGCCCCCAGAGCGGCGAGGCGAAGGCGGCGACGAAGGAGGTGGAGCCGTTGAGGATGCCCGACCACAGGTCGATGCCGGCCTCGGTAGTGACCCCTAGTCTGGGCAGGAACAGCGGCATGATCGGGCTGAGAAAGCTGAACGCCATGGTCATGATGAACTGGATGCCGACCATGGCCCATAGGGTGACTTGCCACTCGCGGTCCGCTTGGATCTCTCGATGCGGCCCGGGCGGGGCCGCCGCCTGGTGCGAGGCATCCGTCATTGGCGCGAGACTGGCACGGGACTCACGCGACGTCGAACCTCGACGGCGATGAGCCGGTCAGCCCGGCGGTACGGGACGCGGGTTCGCCGTTACGCCGGACAGTCCGCCAGGTCCGAGATCCAGCAGGACGGTGACTCCCCGCCACCTTCGTCGTCCTCGGGCGGCAAGCCCGCCTGCTCCAGCAGCCGTACGACGAGCTGCATCAGACGGCGTGCCGTCTCCGGGTCGGTGGTCGCTCTGGCGATCTCCGCCATCTCGTCCGCAAGATCAGTGATGCTGAAGCCGCTGTCGTCGTTCATGAGGGCCATCCACAGAACCAACGCGATTTCTACCAAACCCCTGCGCACCAAGGCATTGATGCGGGTCAAACGTTCCGCATCCGGCGCTTTGATCGGCTTCGTCGAATGATCTAGATCAACAACCTCGACGGTGAAAATGCTACCAGCAACTCATGCCAATGGATGAATACAGCCCCGGCCAGCTCGTGCCCATCGCGGGCCCGTACGAGGAACTGAACATTTTCGGCGCGCGGACCGGGCGGATGGTCTTCGTCAGCGAGGGCGATGAATTCCCCGGCGCCCCGCGTGGCTACAGGTGGCGCCCGCTTTCCGACCTCTCGGTGGCCGAACTGCGCGCAAGGGCGGCGCAGTACCGGCTGATGGCCTCCACCGCCCGAACGGCGCAGGCGGCCAACGCGCTGAGGAGACTGGCGGAAAGGTTCGACGAACTGGCGGATCAGCGGGAGCGGGAGGCCGGGTCCAGCAGTTGAGAGCCTTGGTTGAGCGCGCTCCCCAGGCCTCCGGCGATTTCGCCTCTGGTCACCACGCGTTTTCAGTGGCCTGCTTATCCCCTCCGTTCGCCGCGGAATGCGACGAACTTCGGGAGCAGGACGCTAACCGGGTTCCCCCATATGCACCGCCATGTCGGCGCAGATGACGCTGCCGGCAAAGGCCACGAACACGACGATCGAGCGGGCGCGAGCCGGCAACATGGTGCCGGTCAGCTCGGCCAGCACGTAGGGCCCTGCGAGACACGCGAATGCGATCAGCGCGCCGAACCAGGCCCAGACGAAGAAGAACATCCCGTAGCTCAGCACCACGGAGACGAACAGCGGCGCGATGTACAGCGGGTTGGACCATCCGCCGGGTATCTTCAGAATACTGAAGCCGATGAAGCCAAACAGCGCGAGCGATCCGGGATACAGCAGGCGATAGCCCTCGGCGGGGATCGCTGTCGTTGCCCGCAGCTCTATCATCGGAATGATGACCGCCATGCCGGCAGGGTATCACCTGCGCCCTGCTGGTGCGAGCCCGCGCGATTTGCCATACCCGGGAGACCGCAGGAGGACCGGCCATGCTCGCCAACATTCCCCCCACCCAGACGGTGATCGAGATCAGCAGCCCAGGCGGCCCGGAGGTCCTGATGCCGGCGACGCGCCCGGTGCCGGAGCCGAGGGCGGGTGAGGTGCTGATCCGCATCGCCGCCGCCGGCGTGAACCGCGCAGACTGCCTGCAACGGATGGGCCGCTATCCGATGCCGCCGGGTGCGCCGGACATACCCGGCCTGGAATGCTCGGGCACAGTGGTGAAATGCGGCGACGGTGTCACTCAGTGGCAGGATGGCGACCAGGTCTGCGCGCTGATGATCGGCGACGGCTATGGGGAATATGCCGCCGTCCCCGCGGTACAGTGCCTGCCGGTGCCGCAGGGTATTACGGTGGTCGACGCCGGCGGCTTGCCGGAAACGTTCTGTACTGTATGGACGAACGTATTCGAGCGCATGCGCCTGCGGCCAGGCGAAACGTTCCTCGTGCAGGGCGGCTCCAGCGGCATCGGCGTCACCGCGATCCAGCTCGCCAAGGCCTGGGGCTGCCAGGTGCTTGCGACAGCGGGCTCCGATGCGAAGTGCGCCGCCTGCCGCGAGTTCGGCGCCGATCTGGCGATCAACTACCGCACGCAGGATTTTGTCGCGGCCGGCCGCGAGTTCACCGCCGGGCGCGGCGTCGATGCGATCCTGGACATGGTGGGCGGCGATTATATCCCGCGCCAGATCGAGCTGCTGGCGCATGAAGGCCGCCTTTGCTTCGTGGCGCTGATGCGCGGCACCAAGGTCGAGGCCGACTTCGGTGCCATTCAGCGCAAGCACCTGACGGTGACGGGATCGACGCTGCGCTCGCGCGGCGTGGCGCAGAAGGCGGCGATCATCGCCGCATTGCGCGAGAGGGTCTGGCCGATGTGGCAGGAAGGCAAGCTGCGTCCGTTCACCTTCCGCCGGTTCCCGCTGCGCGAGGCGGCGGCCGCGCATGCGTTGATGGAATCGAGCGAGCACATCGGCAAGATCCTGCTGGTGCCGTAGTTTCCGGCGGACGGGTCAGACAACCAAGCCGATGCCGGACGCGAGCAGGGCGAGATTCAGGGCGACGCCGAAGCCCCGCTCGGACAGTCGCCCGAAGATCGACAGACCGAACCCTGTGCCGAATAGCACGGGAGGAATGAAAAGCAGGAGGTTCAAATCCGCTGCCATGCCGGCCAGCGCCGGTGACCGTTGGCTTTCGATCAAGGCGACCGTCGCCAGTTGCATCTGCACGATGAACGGCGGATAGATCGCGCGTTGGCGGCGCGACGTCCAGCCCCGCATGGCGCACCGGACGGTCACCGGTGCGCTGGGAAAGCCGACGAGCCCACCGGTGATGCCGCCCAGGAACCCTGATGCACGTATCCGTCAGCGCACCGCCATGCGGCGCGACCATCGGCCGCATCGCACTGGCTGATCCGGTGTCTGGCGGGCCTCGGCCATCGGCATCACATCGCGAGCGGGTCTCTGGTCTGTCCGCTGCCGCTGCCGGCCCCACCACCTTCAGCTATCATCTGCTTGGCCTGCCGGAGCGGATGGACAGGCCGAGGATCGTCATTTTCCGCCAACTGTTGATCGCCGAGGCAGCCCGGACCGAGGCCCTGATGCTGTCGATCGGAATGCCGCGGCCGGTCGCGGCATGAGCGATCACTTGAAGCCGGCAGCGCAGAGCGCCACGCGCGGGAACTCCGCCCGCCACCGGCCATCGGCCTCCTGGAACACCGACAACCGAGGGAGAGCCTCTGGATCGAAGGCGACTTCGCGTGCGGCGAATGTGCACCAGGGAGCAATGGTCCGATCGACGCGCGCCCAGTACTCGCGCTCGGTCTCGCCCCCCTCCCGCTGCAACTTCACCATCCCGAACATGCCGACGATGTGCTCGAGCAGGGTGTCGCGTGCGCGCTCCGCGGTATCGGCCCAGAACCTGAACGGATCGTAGAGCTCGAATACCGCCGCGTCCCTGAAACCGGCGTCGGTCAGCAAGCGCAGCAGATCCGCGCGGCGGAAGTGGGGAAACCGGTGGCCAGTGTTGGTATATCGATCGAGGCCTTCCGAGTAAAATCGAGCACTGGGTGAGCCGCCTTCGAAGTCGACAACGAGCATGACACCGCGCCGCTTGAGAATGCGCCATGCCTCGAAGAATACCGCCTCGCGCGCATCGGCGGGCACGTGGTGAAAACCGCGCGACCCGACTACGAAGTCCAGGCTCTCATCCGCGAACATCGTCTCCTGCGCGCACTGCCACACTGCTGGAAGGTTCCGCGACAGCGCATCGTTGACCATGTCGAGACATGGATCCCCGGCGACGATGTAGGGCGCACGGGCGAGCGGCAGGAGGTTGGCGGCGTTGCGCGCGGTTGTGCCGTTGCCGCCAATGACATCGAGGCCGACCTGTTTGAAGCTGAACCCGCCGAGGCGGCACTCCAGCTCGGCGAAGATGCGCCGGTCGCCGTATTCCCTGGCGCGTGGGACCGCCAGTTGATGTGCCCGATAGGCCGCACCGCGCTCATTCTCGTCGAAGTCGCTGTGTCCCTTGATCTCCTTGAGCCGGTTCGCGCGCTCGGTAAGCTCACCGATATCGTCGATCCGGGACGCGTCGAGCAGCGCGAACGTGCACGGATGGCGATACCGCAGGTATTCGAGGTGATCGGCCATGGCCGAACCGTTGGCATCGACCGGTGCATGGTCGATGACGGCCAAGTCATTGGTGGCTGCTGCGAGCATCGGTGTTCTCCCGGCATTTGCGTACTCAGCGAGCCGGGCAGCGCTGGTGCGCCACGAATTGCTCGTCCGCCGGAGCGCCGTCGCGGTCAGTCCAGGCCGCGGCCATGGCCCCGCGGCCCGGATCGCATGAGCGGACTTATCGGCGCTCGATTATTTCAGCGCGGTTACCGAACAAGTTGGCGAGTTCGGTATGCGCCGGCCGGGGCTAAATCAGGATGAGGCCAGGCTGTCCTCACCCTGCTTCGGCCTTCTTTGGTTGAGCGCTTGATTCAGACCTCCCGGCGATTTCGCCTCCGGTCATCACGCGCCAATTCCGATCGCAGAGGAGCGTGAGTCGCTTGCGCCCACGCTCCGCCGCTTGAATCGGATACTTGAACAAAGGGGCCACTGTTCATTGTTTTCGGTGGCCTGCTCATCTCCTCCGTCCGCCGCGGAATGCGACGAACTTCGGGGGCAGGGCACTAGACCCCCGCGGTCGCCGCCACTTCCGAGGCGAAATCAGGGCCCTGTGGCTTGTCGATCCCCTCGCCCAACTGGAAGCGGGCAAACCCCGCGAGCTTGACGCCCGCCTTCGCCATCACCGCCTTCACGCGGCTCTCGCCGTCGTGCACCCAGACCTGCTCGAGCAGCACGATCTCTTCGTAGAACTTGCGGATGCGGCCTTCGACCATCTTCTCGATGATGTTGTCCGGGCGCCCCGACGCCTTGGCCTGCTCGACCAGCACCGCCTTCTCGCGCGCCAATGCGGCGGGATCGACGCCGGCGATGTCGAGCGCCTCCGGCCGGCTTGCGGCGACGTGCATGCCGACCTGGCGGCCGAGTGTCTCCAAAGCTGACAGCTCACCGGTGCCCTCCAGCGCCACCAGTACGCCGATCTTGCCCAGGCCCGGCCGCAAAGCCGCATGCACATAGCTCGCCACCACGCCAGCCGTCAGCACGCGCGCGCGCCGCAGCGTCATGTTCTCGCCGATCTTGGCAATCAACTCGGTCAAGTGTTCGCCGACGGTCTGCGCGCTGTCGGGATACTGCGCCGCCTTGATCGCATCGAGGTCCTCGCCCACCGCGAGCGCGATATTCGCCACCGCCTCGACGAACGCCTGGAACTGCTCGTTGCGCGCGACGAAGTCGGTTTCGGCGTTCACCTCCACCATGGCCGCACGGCCCGGTGCGGAGGCGACGCCCACCAGCCCCTCGGCGGCCACGCGACCCGATTTCTTCGCCGCGGCGGCAAGCCCCTTCTTGCGCAGCCAGTCGACCGCTTCTTCCAGGTTGCCGCCGCTCTCGGTGAGCGCGCGCTTGCAGTCCATCATGCCCGCGCCGGTCTTCTCGCGCAGGTCCTTCACCATGGCGGCGGTGATTTCGGGCATCGTCGGGTCTCCTTACGGGTTGGCCGCTTCGGCCGGCACTTCGACTTCCGGCAGCGCCTCCGGTGGCAGATCCTCCACCGCGCCCAGGTCCGCCCCCGACGCCGCCAACTCGGCGCTGATGCCATCCAGCACCGCACCCGAGATCAGGTCGCAGTAGAGCGTGATCGCGCGGATCGCGTCGTCGTTGCCCGGTATCGGATAGGTCACGCCCTTCGGATCGGAGTTGCTGTCGAGCACCGCCACCACCGGGATGTGCAGCTTGTTGGCCTCCTCGACCGCGAGCTTTTCCTTGTTGGTATCGATAATAAACAGGATGTCGGGGAGGCCGCCCATTTCCTTGATGCCGCCCAGCGCGCGCTCCAGCTTGTCGCGGTCGCGGGTGATGTCGAGCACCTCCTTCTTGGTCAGCCCCTCGACGTTGCCGCCCAGCAGCTCCTCGATCTGGCGCAGCCGCTTGATCGAGCCGGTGATGGTCTTCCAGTTGGTCAGCGTGCCGCCGAGCCAGCGGTGGTTCACATAGTACTGGCCGCAGCGCTTGGCGGCCTCGGCCACGTACTCTGCCGCGGCCCGCTTGGTGCCGACGAACAGCACGCGCCCGCCGGCGGCGGTGACATCGCGGACGGCGCGCAACGCGCGATCCAGCATCGGCACGGTCTGTTGCAGGTCGATGATGTGCACCTGGTTGCGCACGCCGTAGAGATACGGCCCCATCGAGGGGTTCCAGCGGCGGGTGTGGTGGCCGAAATGCACGCCGGCTTCCAAAAGCTGGCGCAGGGTGAACTCGGGCATCGCCATGGGGCGGGTCCTTTCGCGTCGTCCGGTTGTGCCTCCGCGGGGCCCGTCCTGGGGCTTGACGCCTTGCGACACCGGACCCGCCCGAGGGATGTACTCGGCCGGGAAAGGCGCCCCGCGTGTGAATTACCGGCCCAACCGTTCGCCTTGGGCCGGCGGGCCGGATATGGCGGCAAAGCGCAGCGAAAGCCAGGGAGATGACGTTGCGATCCGCGGCCTGGTGACTATCATGGTCACGATAGTCATGGAGGAC
>DATBKQ010000637.1:0-4083 GCA_036555825.1 Acetobacteraceae bacterium
TCGTATGAGGCACGCTGCACGTCGATCAGGTTCGGCATCGGCGCGACCTCCGGGATGCGCCCGAAGTTGCGGCGGATCCGCTTGCGCCCGGTGAATGACCTGCTGATTGCGTTCATAAACTGTCCTGCCTACCTGCCCCTACGGCCGCCGCAACGCGGAGCGGGGCGGGAACCGGCCCGATTCCCGCCCGCATCCAGCTCAGCGCCGGGCGGCGGTGCGGCGAGCCCGCGCGCCCTCGGTTGTCTGCCGATCGTGCTACTTGACCTCCACGGCTGCGCCGGCGTCCTCGAGCATTTTCCGTATTTTCGCGACCTCGTCTTTGCCGATACCTTCCTTGACCGGCTTCGGCGCACTCTCCACCAGGTCCTTGGCCTCTTTCAGGCCCAGGCCGGTGATGGTGCGGACCTCCTTGATCACGTTGATCTTCTTGTCGCCTGCCTTGGCCAGGACGACAGTGAACTCGGTCTGCTCCTCGGCCGGTGCGGCGGCGGCCGCAGCGCCGGCGGCGGGTGCGGCGGCGGCCACCGCGACGGGTGCGGCGGCGGAGACGCCCCACTTCTCCTCGAGCAGCTTTGAGAGCTCTGCCGCCTCCAGAACCGTGAGGCTGGACAGCTCGTCCACCAGCTTTTGTAGATCAGCCATTTGTGTGTGTCCCTAATCTAATCGTTGGTTGGTTCCATGCAAGGGGTTGCCCGCCGGGCTTGAGCCGGGGGCTTAGCGCGTGATGCGCCAACGTTACGCTGCGGCCGCTACCTCGCCCTCCTCACCCTTCCTGGCAAAGGCCCCGAACACCCGGGCGAGCTGCCCGGCCGAGCCTTGAAGAACCCCGGCGACCCGGGTCGCGGGGGTGGCGATCATCCCGACGATCCGCGCGCGCAGCGCATCCAAACTCGGCAATTCGGCCAGCGCCCGCACCCCGGACGCATCCAGCGTCTGGGCGCCCAGCGCGCCACCGATCAGCACCAGCCTTTCGTTCGTCCTGGCAAACTCGACGGTCGCCTTGGCGGCGGCGACCGGGTCCGTTGACCACGCCAGCGCGGTCGGACCCTTCAGCAACGGCTTCAGTCCGTCGAATGGGGTTCCTTCCAGGGCGAGGTGGGCCAAGCGGTTCTTGGCGACCCTGAAGGTCACGCCCGCCGTCCGCATCCGGCGCCGCAGGTCCGTTGCCTCCGCGACCGTGAGCCCCGTGTTGTGGGTCACCACGATCATCGAGGTGGCGGCAAGCGCCTGGTGCAGACCGGCGACGAACTCCCGCTTTTCAGTCCGGTCCACCGATCGTCTCCAGTTCCCCGGATAGGCCCGGGGTTGACGGCCGGGCGCGTTTGGACGGCGCCGGCCAGGTTGGCCCACGTCCTCGGGCTGACCCGAGGCGCCTGTCCTGGCAGCCGGAACCAACCCAAGGGACCGTGGTCCATGGGTGTCTCCCATCTCCCGCGCGCGGACCGGGGGTCCATTATCACCGCAGTGGGTGGCGAGCGGTCTCGGACAGGTCGCCACCGCCCCGGTCCTCTGGCCCGGACGGTGCGAGGCGCGGGGACTTAGCGGAAACCGGCGCCGGAGTCGAGGGGCACCCCCGGTTCACTTCGTCCGGGCGAAGCGTGTGGCAGCGGCCGCGCCCACGGTCGCGCGGGAGAGGCTGCCGGGGCTGCCCACTCGACTGCCCGGACGAGACGTTCTACTTGGCCGCGTCCCCGGCGCGGCTGGCTCGCAACCGCACGGCGAAGGTCAGTCGGTCAGATAGGCTCGGGCCTCGTCCAGCTCGGCGCGCGAGGAACCGGCCGACTGGCTCAACGCCACCAGCTTGCGATAGGCGTCGTGCGCGGCCGTTCCATCGCCGGTCTGCTTCGCGGCGCGGGCCTCGCCGAGAAGGCTCTGGAAGCGATTGGGATCCGTGCTCAGCATGACCCGGTACTCGACCAGGGCCGCCGCCGGCTGGTTGAGCTCGAGCAGCAGATCGGCCAGGAGCTCGCGCGCCGGAAGCACCGAGGAGGGCGTGGCAGGGTGCTTGTCCATCGTGGCGTCGAGGTCGGCGGCGGCCCGTACCAGCCCGACGGCCTTTTCGTCGTCGCCGCGGACGTGCGCCAAAATGCCGGCGGCGGCCAGACGCTGTACCTGGACCTGTCTGGCCCAATAGTCGTCCTTCCCCTTCAACTGGTCTTCGAGGAATTGCAGCCGGCCGATTTCCGTCTCGGCGCCGGCAACGTTGCCGATGCGCGCATCGCCAAGCGCGCGGGCATAGGCGATCATCGCTTCGGCCCAGGGAAAGCGCTCAAGAGCGAACCCGATTGCCGGCTCGCTCAGTGCGGCAGCGGCCGGCCAATCGTGGCGCTCCAGCGCGTAGCGCACCGGGATTGCCGCGACTGCGTAAGCCGCCGCCAAGTTCGCGCCGGCACTTTTGCGGAAGCCAACGAGTTCGTCCACCACCGCTTTCGCTCGGCCATCCTGCCCGGTCTGCAGATAGGCGTATTCCAGATAGTCCATGGTGTGGACGGTTTCGCTGTCGTAGCTCCCCGGTCCCAGGCTCTCATTCACATAGCCGAGGGCGGCGGTGTGAGCGGCAAGGTTCGATTCGATCGATTGCTGCCACATACCGAGCCGGGTGAAGATGTGCGACGGCATATGCAACGCATGCGGCACCTCAGGCGCGATCTTGGAATAGCAGATCGCGGCGTCCAGCCCGGCGGTGGCGAACTGCGGCGAGTCGTCGCTGTGGATCAGGTAATGCACGACGCCGGGATGGTTCGGCTCCTGCTTCCAGATCTTCTCCAGGATCTCGGCCGCCTTCCGCTGGTTCGCAAAGCTCTTGTCGGTCTTCAACGCGCTGGCATTCAGCGCCAAGGCGTAGAACACCGCGGCTTCGCGGTCGTCCGGGTAGTTCCGGTGGACCTGCTCCATCGCCTTTTCGTAGGCAACGGCGCGGGTCTGATGGTCAAGCTTGTCATTGTCGCGATAGAAGGCTGCGATCGCCGCGATGTAATCCGTCTCGCGCTGGGTCCTGGTCGGGGCCGCCATGGCCTTGGCGACCGCTTCGGAGCCGGCCTTGAGCGCGGCCGGCGACGGCGGGTACCACAGCGGGTACCAATTACTCATGGCGATGCCCCAATAAGCCATTGCACAGCCGGGCTCTGCCGCGGCGACCGCGGTAAACTCCTTCAATGCCTCGGGATACCAGAACGAATGCAGGGTCCAGACCGCGTGCTTGAACGGTTTTTGCGATGTCGGACCACAGGAGGTCGCGAAATCGACCTCCTCGATGACTTTCGGCGCAGTGTCCGCCTGTGCCTGCTGAAACGCCAACAGCGCAGCAACGGCAAAGCCCAACGAAATTTTCCGATTCCCCATCGCGATACCCTCCCCGGGGCGAAAGCCTAGGCCGGGCCGATCGGGCGCAGGTGTGACCTAGCTCACACTTCGGCAGATTTCAGCAGGCGGGGCCTGCATCCCGGCAGCTCGCAGTATTCATCACGAAGACACAAAGGTCTTCGTGATGAAACTCCCATCGCTTATGGATCGACTACCCTGCCAGCGAGCCTATATCCACCCGCACGCCCGGCCCCATGGTGGAGCTGAGCGAGACCTTCTGCACGTAGGTGCCCTTGGCCCCGGTTGGCTTGGCCCGCTGGATCGCATCCGCCAGCGCCCGCGCGTTCTCCGCCAGCTTGTCGTCGTCGAACGACACCTTGCCGATCCCGGCGTGGATAATTCCTGCCTTCTCGGCGCGGAACTCGACCTGGCCGCCCTTGGCCGCCGCGACGGCGCCCTTGACGTCCATCGTGACGGTGCCCAGGCGCGGGTTCGGCATCAGCCCGCGCGGCCCCAGGATCTTACCCAGCCGCCCGACCACGCCCATCATGTCCGGCGTGGCGATGCAGCGGTCGAAATTGATCTGCCCGGCCTGCACCTGCTCGGCAAGGTCCTCGGCGCCGATCACGTCCGCCCCGGCGGCCTGCGCCTCCTCGGCCTTCGGCCCGCGGGCGAACACGCCTACCCGCACCGTCTTGCCGGTGCCGTTCGGCAGCGAGGTCAGGCCACGCACCATCTGGTCGGCGTGGCGGGGATCGATGCCGAGGTTCATCGACATCT
>DATBKQ010000638.1:0-11051 GCA_036555825.1 Acetobacteraceae bacterium
GTCGCACAGCAGCGTCAGGCGAACGTCGAGGCGGATGGCCGGGGCATGCAGATCGGGATGCAGCACCCAGTCGCCGCGCGTCACGGCATCCTTCGACAGGCGTTGCCCGGTGACATTCAGCGCCACGCGCTGGCCCGCCACCGCCTGCTCCGCGGGGCGGTTCTGCGCGTGCAGGCCGCGAACGCGCAGTTCGATGCCGGGCGGCGACAGCATCAGCCGATCCTCGATGAGGATGCGTCCGGCGACGAGGGTGCCGGTGAGCACAAGCCCCGCGCCGGCCAGCGTGAAGGCACGATCGACGGCAAGGCGCGGATGCAGGTCCGCCTCGCGGTGGCGCGGCCCGAGTGCGGTGAGCGCGGTGCGCAGCTCCTCGACACCCTCGCCGGTCAGCGAGGACACCGGGAGAAGCGGAACGCCGGCAAGCGGGCTCCCGGCCAGCAGCGCGCGGACCTCGGCGTCGACTTCGGCGATCCGGTCAGCGGCGATGTCCGATTTGGTCAGCGCGACCACACCGCGATGGATGCCGAGAAGCCGCAGGATCTGCACGTGCTCGCGCGTCTGCGGCATCACGCCGTCGTCGAGCGCCACCACCAGGAGCGCCGCATCGATGCCGCTGGCGCCGGCCAGCATGGTATGCACGAACCGCTCGTGCCCCGGCACATCGACGAAGCCGAACCGGTCGGTGTAGGCGTAGCCAAGGTCGATGGTGATGCCGCGGCGCTTCTCCTCCGCGAGACGGTCCGCGTCGATCCCGGTCAACGCCTTCACCAGCGCCGTCTTGCCGTGATCGACATGGCCCGCCGTGCCGATGATCATGGGTCAGCCGTCGTCGGGCCAGGGCAACGAAGGATCGACCCGCTGGCCGATCTGCGGTGGCAATTTCGCGGACAATGCGCTGGAATTGGTACTTGGCATCGCGCGAGGAGCTCGATTAGTTTCGCATCGGCAAGATCGATGGAGAATGCAGCCGCCATGCCCCGAATACGCTCCGCCAGCCCAGGTGCCCTTGGGGCCAGCGCCATGTCCGCCAGCCGGACCACTATCAAGATCACGCTGTTCTTCGCCATTGGCTTTGCCGTTACGGGTGGCTTCCTGCTGCTCGCCCACGTATAGCAGACAGACTTGACCGATAAGCCCGGGACCGGGGGGTTGGGACGCTCGCCCCCGGGCCCCACCTATGCGTGACAGGAGGCAGCGATGCAGCAATCGGACATTTCGCGGGTCGAAGCCTATTTGCGACAGACGTTGGGTACCGATCGCATCCGTATCGAAGCGCCGAAGAACCGCGGCGGGTCGGTCGAGGTGCGGGCGGGACGGGAATTCCTGGGAACGTTGCACCGCGATGACGAGGATGGGGAAGTCTCATTCTCGCTGCACATCAGCATCCTGGAAGAGGACCTGCCCGCCTCGCCGCCGGCACAGGCCGACAGGCAGCGCTGACGCCGGGGTTCAATTCGCCGCGTAGGCCACCAGCTTCAGCAGCTTTTCGAGATCGATCGGCTTGGTCAGCAGATCGAGCGCGCCGAGTTCGATGGCTTCGTGCCGCACGACCGGGTCGGGAAGGCCGGTGATCAGCAACGATGGGATGGTGTGACCTGTCGCCTCGAGTTGACGCAGCAGATCGAGGCCGCTCATTCCTGGCATCTTCTGATCCACCACCAGGCATGCGACGTCGCTCAGCTCGGGATCCTCGAGCAACTGCCGGCCGGAGGTATATGTCTTTACCGTGTGGCCGACAGATTCGAGCAAGGCATCGAGCACGTCTCGCACATCCCCATCGTCGTCGACGATTGCAACGATATTCGGCGCGCCCGATGGCACTGCGGTATCTCCCCTGAACCAGCCGGCGCATCCTGACGGACCCTACGCGGCCATACCATGGCGATGTGCGGCGTTTCACGGTGTGTTGCGAGCGTTCGGGCGATCGCCACGGCGGCGAAACAAAGTGCGGGTCGACGCCGGGCATTGCCGCCGGTAGCCTGCCGCATCGGAACGACGAGTGGCCGCCGCCGGAGGAACGATGCCCGACGCAGAGATTGCCGCGATCCGCTCCCTGCTCGCGGGCCGGCCGCGCCCGACGGGGCCGGAGGAGCGCCGCCAACGGCTCGACGAATTCGCGCGCCAATTCGGCGTTCCGGCCGACGCGCGGCTTGAGCCGATCGACATCGATGGCGTTCCGGCCGAGTGGTCGGTGACGCCCGAGGCCGATGCGAAACGCGCTGTGCTGTATCTGCACGGCGGCGGCTACATGGCAGGTTCGATCGTCAGCCACCGCTACGTCGCGGTCGAGATCGGGCGCGCGGCAGGCGCTCGCACGCTCGCACTCGGCTATCGCCTGGCGCCCGAGCATGCTTATCCGGCGCAGCTCGAGGATGCCTTGGCGGCGTATCGGCACCTGCGCGATCAGGGATTTGCCGCGGGCGCCATCGCGGTGGGCGGCGACAGCGCCGGCGCCAATCTCACGCTGTCGCTGCTGCTCGCGCTGCGCGAGCGCGGTCTGCCGCTGCCGGCCTGCGGCTGGCTGATCTCACCCTGGACGGACCTGACCGCCAGCGGCGCGACAATGCAGAGCAAGGCGACGGTCGATCCAATGATCTCGAAGCCGTATCTGCTCGAACTGGCGCAGGCATTCGCCGCCGGCAAAACGCTCGCCGATCCGCTGATTTCGCCACGGTTCGCCGAACTTGCCGGAATGCCGCCGCTGCTGATCCAGGTGGGATCGGACGAGACGCTGCTGGACGATGCGGTTGCCTTGGCTGGGCGGGCAGGCGCAGCGGGAGTGGCAGTCACGCTGGAGATCTGGCCTGACATGATCCACGCATTTCCGATGTTCTTTCCGCGCGTCGCGGCATCGCGGCAGGCGACGCAACGCGCCGGCGCGTTCATGCGACGGTATCTGGACGGGCCGCAGCGATCGTCGGTCTAACGAGAGCCTGGAGCAGAAACCATGGTCGGTCAGCAGAACACGGATCGGATCCTGACGACGCACGTGGGCAGCCTGCCGCGGCCGCACGATCTGCTCGACATGATGAAGGCGCGAATGGCCGGCCAGCCTTGCGGCGAAGCCGCCTACCGGGAACGCGTCCGTTCGGCGGTCGCCGAGTGCGTGCGCCAGCAGGCAGAGGCAGGCATCGACATCGTCTGCGACGGGGAGCAGTCGAAACCGGGTTTCTTCACCTATGTGCGCGAGCGGCTGGATGGGTTCGAACCGCGGCCGGATCGGGCTCGCACCATGTTCGCCGCCGAGGTCGCAGCGTTTCCCGAATACTACGAGCAGTATTTTCGCAGCGCGATGACCGGCGGCGCGGTGGCGCCCTTGGTGCCGCTGGTCTGCACCGGGCCGATCCGTTACCGCGGCCAGGCTGCGTTGCAGCAGGATATCGCCAACCTGAAGGCAGCGCTCGCGCAGATGCGGCACGAGGCGGCGTTCATGCCGGCGGTGGCACCGAGCGGCGTTGGCGAGAACGAATACTTCGACACCGACGAGGCGTTCTTCCATGCGGTTGGCGCGGCGTTGCGCTCGGAATATCAGGCGATCGTCGATGCCGGCCTCATTCTGCAGATCGACGACCCGTTCCTGTCGGATCTGTTCGGCGATCCGTCGTTCGACAACCAACAGCGCCGGCAGCGTGCCGAGATTTATGTCGCGGCGCTGAACGCAAGTCTGGCCGGGATACCGCCCGAGCGGGTGCGGTACCACACGTGCTATGGCATCAATCATGGACCGCGCGTGCACGAGGCGGCGCTGGCCGACGTAGCGGGTTATATGCTGCGGGTGAATGCCGGCGCCTACAGCTTCGAGGCCGCCAATGCACGGCACGAGCATGAATACCATTTGTGGGAGACCATGAAGTTGCCTGAAGGCAAGGTGCTGATCCCGGGCGTGATCACGCATTCGTCCAATATCGTCGAGCATCCGGAGTGGATCGCCGAACGGCTGATCCGTTTCGCGCGGATCGTCGGGCGGGAGAACGTGGTGGCCGGCGCCGATTGCGGCTTTTCGTCGCAGGCGACGTATCGTCCCGAGGTGCATCCGACGGTGATCTGGGCGAAGTTCGCCGCGCTGCGCGACGGGGCGCGCATCGCGACCGGGGCTTTGTGGAACTGACGCCGGCCCCTGATACCAATTTCGCTGAGTGCAACGCATCACGTATGACTGGCGAAGGCCGGCCATGACGGTGAGTCGTGCCTGGTGGGCACTGCATAACACGCTTAGAACGTCAGGACGAAATCGCCGCCGAACGTGAAGCTGTTGGGCGTGCCCTTGGTGTTCAGCGGCGGATTGTTGTTGAACGGCTTGTTGTTGGTGAAGGCGTGGTCCCAGCGGACCTCCGGGCGCACCAGCAGACCGGTTATCGGCGCCGGCACCTCCGGCTTCCACGTCACGCCCACGGTCAGGGCACCGTAGGTCGTATTGCTGCCAGGCGCGGTGTTGACGGTGGCCGGGAAGCCCTGCTCGAACCGGACAAAGGAGTTGTTGGGCGGGAAGGATGCGACAAAGAAGTTGTTGTCGTCGCGCCAGGCTTCGGCGCGGGCATTCAGCGCAACGGTATCGTTCAGCGCATAGGACACATATTGCGCGACGCCGAAGCCGTTCACCGGCTTGCCGACGAACCCATAGCTGTCCCGAGCCCAGTTCGCCTCGGTGACGAAGGTCCAGGTATCATTCGCCTTCCAGGTGACAACGACATCGTTGTAGAAGCGCCATTGTCCATTCGCGTTGACCCCGATCGGCGACAGCGCGCGGGTCGCGTCATCCGGTCCAAAATGCGTCAACGCCAGTATCGTCAGCTTGCCTGCCAGGAAGGTCAGGTTGAACCCGCCGATGCCACCCACCGCGCCGTTGTTGTCGCCCAATGGTCCCAGTGTGGTGTTGGTGCCGGTATCGATCCCTGTATAGATATCCAGCACGTCGTCGACATGTGTCGTTGCCAGCGCCCCGGTGTGCTTGAACGGCAGTCCGAACTGGAAGATGTAGGAGTGGGAGTAGAACGGGTTGGTGGAGGGATCGATCGTTTCGTAGCCGATCGGCGTGGGGTACTGGCCGGCCTTGAGATCGATGCCGCCCTCGGTCAGCCAGGGCAGGTGTGCCAGGACATTCGCCTCGACAACATCGAGTTGGTAGCGCTGGTTGGGATCGACGCGGTTGAGTTCGCCGAGAAACTGCGTGTAGCGGGCGTCCGACCCGTACATGAACTGAACCTTGAACCCCCACTGATAGTCGCTGTTCTTGGGGTCGAGCGGCTTGTTCGCGGTGAGCAGCAACTGGTTGAGCTGCACCTGGTTGGCATGGTCGGTGAAGAGCTGACCCCAGTTGAGACCCGTCGCCGGACGGAAAGGATTGGCGATGATGCCGGACTCCAACTGCGCCGACAGGTGAATTCCGTCCACCCACAGGCCGGGGGCGGGCGCCTCCGCGGCCGGAGCCTCGGTCGGCGCTGGTGTCTGCGCGTTTGCGGCCGCGACAACAGTGGCTGCCACGGTCCACGCCGCGGCGCCGGTCAACTTCCGGTTCCCCATTTCTCGCTGCTACCCTTGCCTTATCGCATTGATGATCGGTGCAGTCCGGGGCGCCGTTTCACGGCACCCCTCGCTGCGCGGCTCCGAAGCGGTCAGAAGATCTGTTCGCCGTGCAGCACGAGGTCGAGGCCTTCGCGCTCTTCTTCCTCGCCCACGCGCAGGCCGACCAGCAGCTTGGTGGCCATCAGCAGGATCAGCGTGCCAATGCCGCTATACACCAGTGTTGCGACCACACCCTGACACTGGACCCAAAGCTGCTGCAGTCCGCCGGGGCTGCCATCGGGCGATGCATCGGTTGCCGACAAGGGCCCATAGGAGAACACGCCGGTCAGCAGCGCGCCGATGATGCCGCCGATGCAATGCACGCCGAACACGTCCAGGCTGTCGTCGTAGCCGAACATGTGCTTGACGCTGGTTGCCGCCCAGAAGCAGATCGCGCCGGCGGCGATGCCGATGATGATGGATGCGCCGGGCAGCACGAAGCCCGAGGCCGGTGTGATGGCGACCAGGCCCGCGACGGCGCCGGAGATCGCGCCCAGTACTGAAGGTTTGCCCTTGGCGACCCACTCGGCGAACATCCAGGCCAGCGCCGCGGCGGCCGTCGCGATCTGCGTCACCGCCATGGCCATGCCGGCGCGGCCGTTCGAGGCGACAGCGGACCCGGCGTTGAAACCGAACCATCCGACCCAGAGCAGCGAGGCGCCGATCACCGAATACGCCAGATTGTACGGTGCCATGTTCTCGTTGCCATAGCCGACCCGCTTGCCGAGTACCAGCGCGCACATCAGCCCGGCGATGCCGGCATTGATGTGCACCACGGTGCCGCCGGCGAAGTCGAGCTGTCCATTCTGCGCGCTCCAGCCCGATGGGGCCCACATCCAGTGCGCCACCGGCGAATAGATCAACAGCGACCACAGCGTCATGAAGATGCAGAGCGCCGAGAACTTCATGCGGTCGGCGAACGCCCCCACGATCAGCGCCGGGGTGATGATCGCGAACGTCATCTGGAACATCATGTACACGCTCTCGGGGATCGTCGTGGTCATGTCCGCGACGCCCTTGACGCCCGAGGCCAGCACGAAGGCCTGGGTGTCGTTACCCTTGCTGATATGGTCGGCAATGCCGTTCAGCATGAACCGCGACAGGTCGCCGACATAGGCATTGCCTGGCGTGAAGGCCAGGCTATAGCCGGCGACCACCCAGACAATGGTAACGATGCAGGTGATCACGAAGCACTGCATCAGGGTGGCAAGGATGTTCTTCTTGCGGACCATCCCGCCATAGAACAGTGCAAGGCCAGGGACCGTCATCATCAGCACGAGCGCGGTGCTGACGAGCATCCAGGCGGTGTCGCCAGAATCCAGCTTGGGCGGCGCTGCATCGTCGGCCAAGGCCGGCGCGGCCGCCAGCAGCATGGGCAGCAGAATACCCGCGGCCCCGGTGAGTCGGCGTCGAATCATGGTGCTGTTCCTTCTACTCGGCTGCTCAGAGTGCCGCGGCGTCAACCTCGCCGGTGCGAATGCGCACGGCGCGTTCGATGTCCATGACGAAGATCTTCCCGTCGCCGATCTTGCCGGTGTGTGCCGCCTTGGCGATCGCCTCGATCACCTGGTCCGCGAGATCGGCCGGCACCACCACTTCGATTTTCACCTTCGGCAGGAAGTTCACGTGGTACTCCGCGCCACGGTAGATTTCGGTCTGGCCCTTCTGTCGACCGAAGCCCTTCACCTCGGAGGCCGTAAGACCCTGTACGCCAAGCGGCGTCAGCGCCTCGCGAACATCGTCGAGCTTGAAGGGCTTGATGATGGCCATGATCAGCTTCATGTCGCTGTCCCTTGGTTTGCCCTGCGCCGTCACCGCCACCGCGGCGGCACGGCCGTGCGAAGGGACAATCCAAGAATCGTGCCGCGACGGCATCCAATTGTCATGGCCGGCCGCGTGCCGGCCATCCGCGCCTTATTGGCCGGAAAGGGCTGGCAAGACGTGGGACGGCCGGACCAACCACCGGGTCGAGCCCGGTGGCGATGGCGCACCGACCATGACGAAATGCAGCCATCTGCCCAAAAAACAGCCAGAAAAAGCAGCGCCCCGCCACTCTCGCGAATGGCGGGGCGCTTCGGTTGGCGCGGTCGGTCAGACGGAGTAGTACATCTCGAACTCGACCGGATGCGGTGTATGTTCGAAGCGATATACCTCGCTCCACTTGAGCTCGATGTAGCTCTCGATCTGGTCGGTGCTGAAGACGTCGCCGGCCAGCAGGAACTCGTGGTCGCCCTCCAGCGCACCGATCGCTTCGCGCAGGCTGCCGCACACCGTGGGAATGCCCTTGAGCTCCTCCGGCGGCAGATCGTACAGGTCCTTGTCCATCGGATCGCCTGGATGGATCTTGTTGCGGATGCCATCCAGCCCCGCCATCAGCATGGCCGCGAAGGCCAGATACGGATTGGCACCCGGATCGGGGAACCGCACCTCAACCCGCTTGGCCTTCGGGCTCGTCGCATACGGGATGCGGCAGGATGCCGAGCGGTTGCGCGCCGAATAGGCCAGCAGAACCGGCGCCTCGAAGCCGGGGATCAGCCGTTTGTAGCTGTTGGTCAGCGGGTTGGTCAGCGCGTTCAGCGCCTTCGCGTGCTTGATGATGCCGCCGATATAATAGAGCGCCGTCTCCGACAGATCGGCATAGCCGTTCCCAGCAAATAACGGCTTGCCTGCCTTCCAGATCGACTGGTGCACATGCATACCGGAGCCGTTGTCGCCGAAGATCGGCTTCGGCATGAATGTCGCGGTCTTGCCGTAGCTGTGCGCGACGTTGTGGATGCAGTATTTGTAGATCTGCAGGCTGTCGGCCATGCTGACCAGCGGGCCGAACTTCATGCCCAGCTCGTGCTGGCTCTGACCGACCTCGTGGTGGTGCTTCTCGATCACCACGCCCATCTCGCCCATGGTGGAGAGCATCTCGGCGCGCAGATCGCTTTCGCTGTCGACCGGCGGGACCGGGAAATAGCCGCCCTTCACCACCGGGCGGTGGCCCATGTTGCCTTCCGGATAGTCCTTGAGGCTCGCCTGCGGACCTTCCTGGCTATCGAGCTGATAGGTGCCATAGTTGCCGCCGACGCCGAAGCGGACGCTGTCGAACACGAAGAATTCCGCCTCGGGTCCGAAGAAGGCCGTATCGCCGACACCGGACGACCTCAGGTAGGCCTCGGCCTTTTTCGCGGTCGAGCGCGGATCGCGGTTGTACGGCTGGCCGGTCGACGGTTCGACGATATCGCAGAACAGGATCAGGCTGGGCTTCGCCGAGAACGGGTCCATCACCGCCGTATCGGCGTCCGGCATCAGGATCATATCGGACTCGTTGATCGCCTTCCACCCGGCGATCGAGGACCCGTCGAACATGATCCCGTCGCGGAAGGTGTCCTCCTCGATCGTGGAGACGTGCTGTGCGGTGTGCTGCCACTTTCCGCGTGGGTCGGTGAACCGCAGGTCCACGTATTCCACCGAATGCTCGGTCAGCATTTCCAGCACCTTGCCAACGCCCTCGCTGGCGCCCGAAGGCCTTCTCGCCATCTATAAGTACCCCGTTCCCGGTTCTCGGTTGGCGCACCGGCAGCACGGCGCCGGTGCAAGACAGTACGGGGGTCGCACCATGCGGCCCCGTCGCGAAGCTGCCCGTCTTATTCGTTTCCGCCGCGGGCCGAAAGGCGGGTTCCGTCGTTGCTCTGTTTCGCGCTAAACCGCGTCCTCGCCACGCTCGCCAGTGCGGATGCGAATGACATCCTCGACCGAGGATACGAAGATCTTGCCGTCGCCGATGCGTCCGGTGCGGGCGGAGCCGATGATCGCCTCCACCGCACGTTCCACGACGGCGTCCTCGCAGACCACCTCGATCTTCACCTTGGGGAGGAAATCGACCACGTACTCCGCGCCGCGGTACAGCTCGGTGTGGCCCTTCTGTCGGCCAAATCCCTTCGCCTCGACCACGGTTATGCCTTGCAGGCCGACCTCGTGCAGCGCTTCCTTCACCTCGTCCAGTTTGAACGGCTTGATCACAGCCTCGATCTTCTTCATGCGCGTCCAGCTCCCGGATCGCCCGGGCCTCCTTCTCTGGCTGCCCGGCTCGCTCATGGACGGAACGGCAGCGCCTTAGGTTTGCACGCGGCGTGCCAAGCGGCAATCTGGGATATATTGCGGGGATCGCCGTGCCGGCGCTTATCCGCTAGGCGGGTTTGTTACATAAATGCCTAAAGTTTCAGCAGCCGGCACCCATGCGATTGAAGCCGCGGACTTGGAAACCCATACTGCGGCCCGCAGGCAAAGGACGAGCGTTTCCGTGAAGCCAGCCAACACGCTGCTGTCCGGCATTGGCACCACGATCTTTACCGTGATGTCGGCGCTCGCGGTCGAGCACGACGCGATCAACCTGGGCCAGGGGTTCCCCGACACCGAGGGTCCCGCCGACCTGGTGCAGGCCGCGGCCGATGCGCTGAAGGATGGCCGCAACCAGTACCCGCCGATGCCGGGCGTCACTGAGCTGCGCCAGGCGGTCGCGACCGCCAACCGCCGCTTCTACGGGCTCGCGGTCGATTGGGCGAGCGAGGTGGTGGTGACCTCGGGCGCCACCGAGGCGATCACCGCCTGCCTGATGGCGGTGGTGAACCCGGGCGATGAGGTGGTGCTGATCGAGCCGCTCTACGACACCTATGCTCCCGTGGTGCGTCTGCTCGGCGCCGTGCCGCGCTTCGTGCGGCTGCAGCCGCCGGATTGGTCGCTGCCGCGCGCCGCACTCGCCGATGCGTTCGGTCCGGCCACCAAGGCGATCCTGCTGAACTCGCCGATGAACCCCTGCGGCAAGGTGTTCGACGCCGACGAACTGGGTTTCATCGCCGACCTCGTGCTGCGCCACGATGCCTACGCGATCTGCGACGAGGTCTATGAACACCTGACGTTCGACGGCGCGCGCCACATCCCGCTGATGACGTTGCCTGGCATGCGGGAGCGTACCATGCGGATCGGCAGCGCGGGCAAGACATTCTCCTTGACGGGCTGGAAAGTGGGCTATGTCACGGCACCCGCCTCGGTGGCGACCAACGTCGCCAAGGCGCACCAGAACCTGACCTTCACCACCGCGCCAAATCTGCAGCGTGCCGTGGCGAAGGGCCTCGCCAAAGACGATTCCTATTTCGTCTCGCTGGCCGGCGCATTGCAGGCAAAGCGCGATCGCCTGTCGGCCGGACTGGCGAATCTGGGCCTGGCGGTGCTGCCGGCCAAGGGGAGCTACTTCATCTCCGCCGACTTCCGCCCGCTTGGGTTCAACGGCGACGACGTCGCGTTCTGCCGCTACATCACCGAGCGCGCCAGGGTGACCGCGATCCCGGTTTCCGCGTTCTACGATGCGCCCGACGCGCCGAGCCATTACGCCCGGTTCGCCTTCTGCAAACGGGACGAAGTGCTGGACGAGGCGGTGACCCGCCTGCGCGCGCATTTCGGCTCGTGACCCCTGCCCTGACCCGATACCCCTGCCCTTGAGAGGA
>DATBKQ010000639.1:0-2463 GCA_036555825.1 Acetobacteraceae bacterium
CGCCGCGCCATCTCTTCATTGTGATCGGCCAGACCGGCGTCGAGTACATGCCTGAGACGCGGGTCCGGAGCATCCGTGAGGACAACCATCGTGCTCCTCCTGATCGAGATGCACGGATTGTAGAGAGTGGCCACTGACAGCGTCCTGTCAGTAGACTCCGCATCCCATGCGCCGCTCCGATCGGTTGTTCGACATCATCCAGCACCTGCGCACCGCGCGCCGTCCGGTCACCGCGGCGGCACTGGCCGACGAACTGGAGGTGACGGTGCGCACGGTCTATCGCGACATCGCCACCTTGCAGGCACGCCGGGTGCCGATCGAAGGCGCGGCGGGCATCGGCTACATGCTGCGCCGCGGCTTCGACCTGCCGCCGCTGATGTTCACGGCCGAGGAGATCGAAGCAATCGCGGTCGGCGCGAGGCTGGTCGCGCGCACCGGCGATCTGAGCCTGCAGGACGCGGCCGAAAGCGTTCTGTCGAAAGTGACGGTGGTGCTGCCGGACCGATTGCGCGCGCAGCTCGCCTCCGCGCCGGTCTTTGTCTCGGGCTCGGGCGCGCCGGTGCCCGAGCGGATCGATCTGTCCACTGTGCGGCAGGCGATCCGCGACGAACGCAAGCTGCAGATCGCCTATGTGGACGAGAAGGGCGCACGCACCGACCGGACGATCTGGCCGATCGCGGTCGCCTACTATGTGCAGGCAACGCTGATCGGCGCCTGGTGCGAGCTTCGGTGCGACTACCGGCATTTCCGCGCAGACCGGATAGCCTCGCTCGCCGTACTGGAGGAGTGCTATCCATCGGACAACGGCAGGCTGATGGCTGAATGGCTCTCCCTGCGGCAGAATGAACGCGAAGCAAGGGAGTAGGACAATGCCTGCCTCGGAGCGCCGCCATGGCGGATGAGATCCAGGTCGCGGTGGATGCGGCCGGAATCGCGGTCGTCACGCTGAACCGGCCGGAAAAGCGGAACGTGGTCTCGCTGGCGATGTGGCGGGGCTTGGGGGAGATCTATCGCGACTTCGCCTGCCGCCGCGAGGTGCGCGTGGTGATCCTGACCGGCGCCGGCGGACATTTCTGCGGCGGCGCCGACATCGCGGAATTCTCCAAGGTGCGTAACAGCATCGCGGATGCGCACGCCTATGGCGAAGCGGGCAGGTCAGCCACGCAGGCGATCATCGACCTGCCGCAGCCGACCATCGCGGCGGTACACGGCTACGGCGTGGGTGGCGGCTGCGGGTTGGCGTTGGCCTGCGATCTGCGCGTGGGCGATGCGACGACGCAGATGGGCATTCCCGCGGCGCGGCTCTCCATTGTCTATGGCGTGCTCGATTCGAGCCTGCTGCTGCGCGCCGTCGGTCTGGCGAAGGCCAAGCTCGTGCTGTATTCGGGCCGCTACTTCCCGGTGGGCGACTGCCATACAATGGGCCTGATCGACGTTGTTGCGGAACAGGGCGCGCTATCGGGCGCGCGCGCGCTGGCCGAGGAACTCTCGACACGCGCACCGCTGTCCCAACGCGGCGCCAAGCTGGTGCTGGAGGCACTGGCCCGCGGCGAGGTGGACCAGCGTGCCGCCGAGATCGCCGCGGTGCAGGAGGCGGCGGTGAACAGCGAGGATTACCACGCCGCGCGCCAGGCGTTCCTGGAAAAGCGCACGCCGGTCTTTCGGGGACGGTGAAGGATGGATGCGCAGTTCCAGCCGCTCGATCCGGCGAAGTTCCGCGACCCTTCCGTCACCGCCAAGGGCGAAGCGCGCGCGCGGGTGGCGCTGCGGTCGCTCGAGACCCTGTGGTTCAACACCGGCACTTTGTGCAACCTGACCTGCCGCAACTGCTATATCGAATCATCGCCGCGCAACGACCGTCTGGCTTACCTGACGCGCGCCGACGTACTGGGCTATCTGGACGAGATCGCGCGCGAGAGGATACCGACCCGGCTGATCGGCTTCACCGGCGGCGAGCCGTTCATGAACCGCGACATAGTCGCGATGCTGGGGGATGTGCTGTCGCGCGGGTTCGAGGCGCTGGTGCTGACCAATGCGATGCAGCCAATGCGGCGGCTGCGGCCGAAGCTGCTGGCGCTGCGGGACCGCTACGGGGCCAGGCTGCGGATTCGCGTCTCGCTCGACCACTACTCGCCCGAAGTGCACGAGGCCGAGCGTGGGAAGCGAAGCTGGGCGCCCACCATCGACGGGCTGCTCTGGCTGGCACGCAATGGGTTTGCACTCGACGTGGCTGGGCGCCGGTTCTCCGGTGAAGCGGAGACGGAGCTGCGAGCCGGCTACGCGCGGCTGTTCCGCGCACTGGGTGTGCCGATCGATGCGGCCGACCCGGTCAGGCTGGTGCTGTTCCCGGAGATGGACGCGCGGCGCGACGTGCCGGAGATCACCACCGCCTGTTGGGGCATCCTGCACAAGTCGCCCGATGACGTGATGTGCGCATCTGCACGCATGGTGGTCAGGCGGAAG
>DATBKQ010000640.1:0-27345 GCA_036555825.1 Acetobacteraceae bacterium
GCACCGCGCCCGATGGCATGGCTCCAGTCATAGGCCCGGCCGCGAACAACCGTCGTAAGCGCCATAATTCCCTCCCGTCACGTCGCAAGATCACGCCCCTCCCGTTCGATGGAACGGGAGGGGGTAGTCATCGGCCAGCTCAGTGCAGGAAGGCCGGCTTCTCGTAGGTGCCATTCACGATCGGTGCCGGGTTCAGACCGAGCCACTTGTCGAGAATGGTCGCGTAGATGCTGCGGAAGTCCATGCTCGGGTTGAGGTCACCCTGCACGAGCTTGCTCGCCTCAAGCGACGGATACTCACCGTAGTGTCCGCCCTTCACCTTCTCGCCGAGTACGAACGTCGCGCCGGCGGCGCCGTGATCGGTGCCGGAGCCATTGTCGCGCACGCGACGGCCGAACTCGGAGAACATCAGCACGATGACGTTGTCGGCCGCGTTGTGCTGACGCAGGTCGGTCATGAAGGCTTCCAGGCCTTCAGTGACCGCGGTCCACAGACCGGCATGCAGCGGCCCCTGGCCGGCATGCGAGTCGAAGCTGCCGTGGTCGCAGTAGAAGATGCGCGTGCCGAGACCGGCGAGGTGCACCTGGGCGACGCCGCGCAGCTTCTGGGCGATCGTCGTGTTCGGGTACTTGACGTCGGACTTGTAGCGGCCCGGCGCCACCTTCAGGATGTCGGCACCCTTCAGCCCGTCGAGGCCAGTGATGCCGAGGTAGTCCATCACTCCACTACCTTCGATCGGCTGGTACATGTGCGAGAAGGTCTCGAGCACCTTCAGGCGCTGTGCCTGGTCACGGATCGAAGGCAGGAAGCCGTACTGTTCCAACGGACCTGCGACGCAGGCGACCGGCACGCCTGGCACTGCCATCGCGCGGAACATGCACGGGCCGAAGCTGACCGCGGTAACGACATTCTCTTTCTTCGGGTCGAACTCGCGCACCACGCGCCCCAGCCAGCCTTCGGTGCCGACCTTCTCGGCTTCGCAGGTGTGCCAGATGTCCATGGAGCGGAAGTGCGACCGCGGCGAATCGAGATAGCCGACGCCATGCATGATGGCGAGCTTGTCATCATCCCAGAACTTCTTCAGCGGCGCCATGTAGTTCGGTATGGCGTGCGCCTGATCCAGGTGGATCATATCGCTGTCGGCGATGCCGACCGCCTTGCGATTGTCCTTGTACAGTCCGTTGTTGTAGGGGATTACCGTGTTCAGGTAGTCATTGCCGCCGGTGAGCTGCAACACGACCAGCACCGGATCCTTCGATTGCTGCGTTGCCGACATAGATTAGTTCCTCCTATCCGTTCCGTGTCATGTTTCAGCCGAACTGGTATTCGCGCGTCGCCGCGATGAGCTGCAACATCTCGGTGGCACGCTGCGCGGCGTTCTTCGCGCTGGCGTCGTTGTCCCAGCCGATGTCGCCCCACTGCTTCGCGGCGTCGGTAAGCTCCTTCTTGGTGTTGGCGCCCACCTCGACCGGGCCGAGTAGATCGAGACAGTTGGTGACAAGCTGTTCGGGCGTCTTGGTGCCCTGCGCCTTCAGTCGGTTGATGATCGCCTGCACGCCAGGCAGGTCCGGATTGCCGAGCTGCGCCGCGACGAAGTTGATGCGCGACATCAGCGAGCCGCTGTTGATCCACTCCTGGCCGGTGTGCCAGCCCTCGACCGATGGTGGGTTGAGCAGGTCCTGGCCCATGTAGGCCGGCTGCATCGACAGCTCGCCATAACCCGGCTTCGGCAGCTCGTAGCCACCGACCAGACGCAACGTGCCGACGACCACCTCGGCCGGCGACTTCAGGTGCTTGTAGCGGGCGTTCTTGAAGAAGTCCGACTTGAACACGTGACGCAGCAGCGGTTTCATTTCGCACTTCGATTCGATGAACACCTTGCACATCGAATCGATCGCCGCCGGATCGCGTGGCGCCTCGATCTGCCATGCAGGCACTTGCGGTTCGTCGGCGACGAAGAAGTTATACAGGTGCCGGCAGATGAACTTCGCGCAGGCCGGTTGCTGCACGATGATGTTGATGATGTCCTCGCCGTTGAAGTTGCCCTTGTGGCCCAGGAACGTCTTCTCGCCATCGTCGTGGTCTTCCGGCCGATACTCGAACTTCCACGGAAAGCGGCCGTACGGCAGACGCGGCAGCTTGGTCTCGAAGGTCCAGCCGGTGAAAGCGCGCGACGCCTCGCGCACGTCCACCTCGGTGTAGTTGCTGGCGCCGAGACTGAAGAGTTCCAGCAGCTCGCGGCCCCAGTTCTCGTTCACCGCGGTGCCGTGGTTCTGGTTGTTGTCCAGCCAGAAGATCATCGTCGGGTTCTTCGCGACCTTCAGCAACAGGTCGCGGTAGTTGCCCATGCCGTTCTTGCGGAACAGGTCGATCTGCTCCAGCAACTGGTCGTAGTTGTCCACCTTCGAATTGCCGGTGGCGAACACGTGGTGCCAGAAGAGCCCCATCTTCTCTTCCAGCGGGCGCTTGGTGTTCACCAGATAGTAGGTGTAGTTGACGTTGCCCATTGGCGGCTGGCCGCCTGGCAGCAACGCGGCCGGTTGATGCCGGAGCAGCGTATACGGATCGACCGGTGGTTGAGACTCAGGGTTCAGCAGTTCTTCGACCGTCGCATCGTACCCCTTGGCCACCCGCGCCTCGAGCTCATCCCGGCTGGCACCGAAACCTGCCCGCCGCATCAAGTGAGCCATCAACGCGATATCGTCTTTGCTTGCCATCGTTTGATCCTCCCGAATGCCAGTCAAAACCTGACGCGATCGCCGAAGAAGAGCAGATAACAGGACACGAATCCAGCCGCAATCAGCGCATGCCTGCCGATCCGTCGAGCCCGCGCAACCGTCCGGAAATGCGACGTGGTGGCTGCATGGCGAACCGTCAGGTCGGAGAGCACCGCGCACTTCGGCATCGCACCGTCCCGCTGCGGTTGGTGCGTGACGACTGCTGCCGATTTCGCTTCGTTCGCCCGCGGCGCGTTGCCGATGATTGCCTCGCTGACCATCGCCCGACGGCCAGCTTGCCAGCCGCCGTCCATTTGTCCAATCTAAAGATGCAATTTCATCAATAGAGAACGTCAATGTCAGGGCGCACCGTCACCGCGCAGGCAGCGGCGAAGCTGGCATCGCCGTGACGCTGGCCGAGCTGCGCTATCTGGTCGCGGTCGCCGATCTGTCCCACTTCGGCCGGGCCGCCGAGCGCTGTCGGGTCACCCAGCCCACGCTGTCCAGCCAGCTCAGGAAACTGGAAGAGAACCTGGGCGTCCCCCTGGTCGAGCGCACCACCCGCTTCGTCACCCTCACGCCGATCGGCACCGCGGTCGTCGCGCACGCCCGTCGCATCCTCGAGGAGGCCGACCGGATCGCTGAACTGGTGCGGCATCGCCACGGCACCCTCACCTCCGTGCTGCGTCTCGGCATCATTCCCACCCTCAGCCCTTACATCCTGCCCCTGATCCTCGAGCGGCTGCATCGCAATTTCCCCGGGCTGCGGCTGGTACTGCGCGAGGATCTCACTGCGAACCTCATGGCGGCGCTCGATGCGCACGCGCTCGACGTTCTGCTGATAGCGCTCCCCGACCAGGCCGACGGCTATCGTGCGATGCCGCTGTTCAGCGAACCGTTCTGCTTCGCCTGCGCGCCGGGACACCGGCTGAGCAATCGGCCGGTGGTGACCGAACGGGAGCTGAAGCGCGAATGCCTGCTGCTGCTGGATGAGGGGCATTGCCTGCGCGACCAGGCACTGGAGGTCTGCGGCGATCGGTTCAGCGATGCACGCGGACCGAGCGACGATTTCCGCGCCACCAGTCTGGAGACCATCTCCGAGATGGTCGCGGCAGGTCTCGGCTGCACGCTGCTGCCGGCCCTCGCCGTGCCGCATCTGACGGCACGCCATAAGCAACTGGAGGTGCGACCGCTGATCGCTGCCAAAGCGCACCGGCGAATTGGCCTGCTCTGGCGTGCGAGTTTTCCCCAAGGCGAAGACCTGCGGGAATTCGGCAGGTTCATCCTGGGGCAACTGCCCGACAGCGTTGAGCCGATTGGGGCGCCAGGCGGATCGGGTGGAGAAGGGGCGGCCGGCCCGCGGCGCCACGGCCAGAGATCCAAGGGGCCGGGCCGGGCCGGCTTCGCAACCGCACGCTGATACCGCGGCGTGCAAACGGGGCAGGGCGGTTGCCCCTGTCTTCCGTTGTCTTCTGTCTCTGCATCGGACAGGCGGGCAACTGGAGCGGGCGAAGGGATTCGAACCCTCGACCCCAACCTTGGCAAGGTTATGCTCTACCCCTGAGCTACGCCCGCGCTCCCGGACAGGGCGCGGTTTCTAGGCGGCTTCCCCCCCGATTGCAAGTCGCCCGCAGTCGCGGCATGGTCTGCCACAACCGGCCGCGGGTGCTTGTCTCGCGCCGGCGGCACAACATCTACGGCGTGAGCGAAACCGAAGGCCACCAAGCAATGGACGAACTGATCATCGGTCAGACCCCAGCCGCCGCCGGCGGCAATGGCGCCGCCATGATCATGGACGGCGATCAGAAGACCTTCATGAAGGAGGTCGTTGAGGCCTCCCGCAGCCTGCCCGTCATCGTGGACTTCTGGGCAACCTGGTGCGGCCCCTGCAAGCAGTTGACACCTACGCTGGAGAAGGTGGTCCGCTCGGCCGCCGGGCGCGTGAAGCTGGTGAAGGTCGACATCGATCAGAACCGTTCGCTCGTACAGCAGCTTGCCCAGCTTGGGTTGCCGATGCAGTCGGTGCCAACCGTAGCGGCGTTCTGGCAGGGCCAGATCGCCGACCTGTTCCAGGGCGCACTGCCCGAGTCCGAGGTGAAGCGCTTCGTCGAGGCCCTGCTCAAACTGGCGGGTGGCTCGATGCCGACAGCCGACCTGCTCGCCGAGGCGAGAGCTGCGCTCGAGTCCGGCGATGCACAGCAGGCCGGGGAGCTGTTCAGCGAACTGTTGCACCAGGAGCCGGAGAACGGCGATGCCTGGGGCGGACTGATCCGCGCCCTGATGGCGCTCGGGCAGGAGGACCAGGCCCGGCAGGCCTTGGCGCAGGTGCCCGCCAGCGTCAGTGAACACGCCGAGGTCGCAGGTGCCCGCAGCGCCTTGGCACTGGCCGAGGAAGGCCGTAAGGCGCAGGGACAGTTGCAGACGTTGCAGGCGCGCGTCGCCGCCGATCCGGCGGACCTCCAGGCGCGCTACGACCTGGCGACCGCGCTGAACGCCAGCGGTCAGCGCGAGCAGGCCGCTGATGCGCTGCTGGAGATCGTGCGCCGCAACCGCGGCTGGAACGAGGACGCGGCGCGGCTGCAGCTCCTCAAGTTCTTCGAGGCCTGGGGCTTCGACGACCCCGCAACCACCGCCGCGCGGCGCAGGCTGTCCGCGGTCTTGTTCAGCTAGATGGCGCCGTTCCACCCCAGGGTGGAGGACCTGCCGGGTGAGTTCCCGGTGTTTCCACTGTCGGGGGCACTGCTGCTGCCGCGCGGCAAGCTGCCGTTGCGGATATTCGAACCGCGCTACCTGGCGATGACCGAGGACTCGCTCGGCCAGGGCCGCGTGTTCGGCATGATCCAACCGGACCCGACGGCACCCGAAACCCCGACCGGCCCCGGCCTGTTCCGCATCGGCTGCCTCGGTCGCATCTCCTCCTTCAGCGAGACCGAGGAAGGCCACTTCCTGGTCACGCTGACCGGCCTGCTCCGCTTTGCCATCGCGAGCGAACTGGGCATGCGCCGGGGCTATCGTCGTGTGCATGGCGACTTCAGTCCTTACCGCGCTGATCTGGACCTGCATCAGCCGTCCGCCGAGGTGGCACGCGAGCCCATATTGGCCGCGTTGCGGAGCTACTTCACGCACCGGGGCATCGACGCCAACTGGGATGCCATCAAGCGGCTGCCGAACGAGATGCTCGTGGTGACGCTTGCCATGGTTTGTCCGTTCGAGCCGGCGGAGAAACAGGCACTGCTCGAGGTTCCCACGGAGGCGGAGCGTGCTTCCGCGCTGTTGGCACTGTTGCAGATGGGCGCGCTGGCGCAGGACATCCCTGGCGGCCGCAGCGTAAGTTGAGGGGATCGCGGCATGGATGAACCAGGGGAGGTGAGGCAGCAGCCTCCGATCGACCCGCGGTTGCTTGAAGTCCTGGTCTGCCCGCTGACCAAGGGCCCGCTCGAATACGACCGCTCCGCGAGTGAACTGATCAGCCGCAAGGCCGGGCTGGCCTATCCGGTGCGCGACGGCATCCCGATCATGCTGCCCGAGGAGGCGCGCAAGCTCGAAGACTGATGCCAATCGCCACTGCAATCCGCCTCAGCAAGGCTGAGCGCGTGCTGCACGTCGAGTTCGACGATGGGTCGCGGTTTGCGCTTCCAGCCGAGTACCTTCGCGTGGAAAGTCCCAGTGCCGAAGTGCAGGGCCACGGGCCACAGCAAAGGCAGATCGTTCCCGGAAAGCGCGCGGTGTCGATCGTCGGCATCGAGCAGGTCGGCAACTATGCCGTGCGTCTGCTATTCGACGATCGGCACGATACCGGAATTTACTCCTGGGAGTATCTGCACGAACTGGGCCGTGAGCAGGACCGGCGATGGAATGCCTACCTTGCGGCGCTGCAACTGCGCGGGTTGAGCAGGGAACCGGGCGCGTAGGCTCGCTCAGCCGCTCAGCACCAGGACCTCGGTCAGCCACCGTGCCAGAAGCCGGCGCAGGTCGCCCAATGCCAGTGCGATGCATCCGTCAGTCGGCGCATAGTCGGAGCGCGCGACATGGAGAAAGATCGCCGACCCGCGACCGCGTCGCACTGGCGCGTCATTCCAGCCCAGAACGCCGATGAGATCGTAAAGCCCGTCCTGCCGCCAGAGTTCTTCGCAGTGTCCGTCGTAGGGCAGCCGGACCATCCGATTATAGTCCGGCCCATTCACATCGTCGCACCACGCGTCGGTCGGTGCGATCGGCTCGGTCGGCGCGGTGCAATCCGGGACGCTCAGGCGATCGGCGCGATACAGCACACGGCGAAGCGGCATCAGGCCGACCGGTGTGGCGCCGTCGCCTTCCTGCTTGTCGGCACGCACGCCGGTGCGTCCAAGCGCCACGCGGAAGGCCATGCCGGCGGCGACCACCAGGCGGCCATTGGGTTGGACGACCGCTCGCACGCGGCCTCAGTCGAGCAGATGCCCGAAGCGTTCCGCCTTGGTCGCGAGGTAGTAGTCGTTCACGCCGTTCGGCGCGAAGGCATGCGCCTCGCGGCCGACGACCTCGACACCACACTCGGCAAGTGCCGCCAGCTTGTCGGGATTGTTGGTCAGCAACCGGATCCGATGCAGACCAAGCGCCTGCAGCATCGTCGCCGCAATCAGGAAGTTGCGTTCATCGGCGCCCCAACCGAGCGCTCGGTTCGCGTCGAGCGTGTCCAGCCCACGGTCCTGCAAGGTGTACGCCCGCAGCTTGTTCACGAGGCCGATATTGCGGCCCTCCTGCGCGAGATACAGCAGCACTCCCGCACCCTCCTCGGCCATTCGCGCGATCGCGCCGCGCAGTTGCAGCCCGCAGTCGCAACGCAGGCTGCCCAGCAGGTCGCCTGTGAAGCACTCGGAGTGGATGCGCACCAGTGGTGCATCGGCCGCTTCGGGCCGGCCCACCAGAATAGCGAGATGTTCGATCGCCGCGCCCTCTGTCCGGAAGGCGATGACGCGCGCATCAGCCGCGTTCTCAAGCGGCACGCGGGCCGAGGCAATCTGACGCAGGCCGGCCGCCGCAGCCGTCGGGTACCTCATCAGGTCGTCGGCAGGAACCGCGAACAGCCCGAGCCGCCTGGCCTCGGCTTCCGCCCGCGGACCGAGTGGCGCGGCCAGAACCGCTGGCAGCAACCGGGCCAGCTTGGCCAGGATCAGCGCAGCCGGGGCGAGCGGAGGTACGGTTGCCTGCTCCGGTCGGGCCGGCAGCAGTTCCTCGACCGTGGGATCGGCCAGTCCCCGCAACGGTTCCGGTGCGAGCAGCTCCTTGCCAAGCCGCAGCGCGACAACCGGTCCCCCCGCTTGTTCCACCGGGCGATGCAGCACTGCCGCCGCACGCATCGCGGCGAGCAACAGGACCGGCGGTTCGCCGGCCAGCAGGTCGAACTCGGACAAACCCTGGGGACCGGCCGCTTCAGCCGAAAGTAGTACGAGAGACGCCTCACCAGTAAGGATCACAGGCACGCCACGACGCAGGTCTGCGGCCGTACGGTGAACCGTGCGCATCCGAAGCACGTCTGGATCGGGCGCGACGCCTTCCTCTTTCGTCATGAGATTTTGATCCGTCGGAAGGACGTGTTTCATTGGGCTGCATGAATCTGGAACAAAGACGGCCAACTTTCGTCACGATTGACACCGAGCCTGCCTTCCGACCGGCTGACGAGGTCACAACCTGTCCTGTGATGCCCGGCAGAATAACTATATGGCAGGGCAGGCCGAATGTCTCGGTGATGCTCACAGGAATGTGAGCGCCTTGCGAGAGATCGAATCGCGATGGCAGGATGATGGTGTCAGGTCTCCAGGTCGGCGCCGCACCGTGGCATATGCCGCGTTTGGGCGGTAGTAGCACGCGAGTTGATGCGGGCGGGCTGAGCCCCGAAGAGCGAGAGGTGAACTGATATGTCGGCAGAGCGACCGATCCTGATCGTGGACGACGATGCGGTGTTGCGGGAGACACTGGCGGATCAGCTCGCGGTCGACGGCGAGTTCACGGCGGTATCGGCCGCAACCATTGCCGAGGCAGAGGAAAAACTGAGCGCCAAGGATGCTCGGTTCGACGCTGTCATTCTCGACGTCAGTCTGCCGGATGGCGACGGCCGAGACTTGTGCACCCGGCTGCGCAAGCAGGGACAGAAGATGCCGATCGTCATGCTGACTGGCTCCGACGCGGAAACCGACGTCGTGCGCGGGCTCGACTCTGGCGCGAACGACTACATCGCCAAGCCGTTCAGACTGAACGAACTGCTGGCACGGCTGCGGGCTCAGCTTCGCATCTTTGAGAACAGCGAGGATGCCGTTTTCACCATCGGGCCGTACACCTTCCGGCCCTCCGCCAAGCTGCTGCAGGACCCGGTAAAGAACCGCCGCATCAGGCTGACGGAAAAGGAGGCGGCCATCCTCAAGTTCCTGTACCGTGCCGGGACGCGCTCGGTCGCCCGGCAGGTGCTGCTCAACGAGGTCTGGGGCTACAACGCCGCCGTCACCACGCACACGCTGGAGACGCACATCTACCGCCTGCGCCAGAAAATCGAGCCCGACCCGGCGAATGCGCGTCTGCTTGTCACCGAGGGCGGCGGCTATCGTCTCGATCCGGAGGGAGTCCCAGCCTCGGCGATGGCCTAGCGATGACCAGAGACGCACTGTCCCAGTGTCATCGCGAGCCTAGCGAAGCAATCCTGACCGAGATGACTGTGTCGCTCTGCTCCTGGCAATGCGCGGTCGCGGCCAGCGCGAATATGCGCTAACCGGCCAGCTCCAGGATCTTCCGCAGGTCGGCAACAAAGGCGCGGTACTCCCGCGCTTTCGCGTCTTCGTCCGGCAGTCGAAGCAGGAACGACGGGTGCACCGTAACGAAGGCGGTCTGACCGTTGCCGAGCTCGATCGGCCGTCCGCGCTCCCGGGTGATGGCCACGGCCCGCCCCAGCACCGCACGCGCGGCGGTGCCGCCCATCGCCACTACCAGCTTCGGTTGTAGGCGCACCAGCTCGACGTCGAGCCAGAACCGGCAGGCGCGAATTTCCGGCGCCTCCGGCGTCTTGTGGATCCGTCGTTTGCCGCGCGGCTCGAACTTGAAGTGCTTCACCGCATTGGTGATGTAGACGGTCCGGCGATCGAGCCCCGCCTCCTCCATCGCCCGGTCCATGATCTGCCCGGCCGGGCCGACGAAGGGTCGGCCGATCACGTCCTCCTGGTCGCCGGGTTGCTCGCCGACGAAGATCACCTTGGCATGCGCCGGTCCCTCGCCGAACACCGTCTGGGTCGCCGGCTCCCACAGGTGACAGCGTCGGCAACCGGACGCCTCGTGCATAGCCTCCTGCAGCGGGGCGTCGGGCGCCAACGGCAACACGACAGCACCGAGCGCCGGTCGATCCAGCGGCCGCGGCGCCTCGTCCAGTTCCTCTGCCGGGGGAACCGACGTGCCGATCCGGGCGCGCCGCAGCAGTCCCGCGTGATGCGCATGCCACCACGACCTCAGCGACGCATCGTCGTGCACCGCGTTGCGTGCGACCCCTGGAGAAAAGCGCAGTTCCTTCCCGTCCCAATGCGCGCCGCCGTCCGGTGTCAGGATCGAGAAGGCGTGGTCCGGAAACCGCCGCGCAATCAGTTGTGCGTTTGCCTCCACCACATAGTGGGCCGGCTCGTACCAACCGAGGAAACGGGTGCCTCCGTTCTCCTCGATCGGCAGGTAGCGAACTTGCGTGCGCATCCGGTGCGCTTCCGCCCGAACGGCGAAGGCGAGGCCCCTGGCGCGCCCCGCATCGGCATCCGCGGCCATTTCCAGCACCCGCTCGCCGGCGTTGGCGCGCCACACCAGCAGATACAGCAATTCGAAGCGGCCGGGTTCACGCGCCTGGATCGCCAGCGATGCCAACGAGACCAACGCTTTCGACACGCCGAAGCTGCCCTGCTCCTCGCGCAACGGATCGCCTTCCTCGTCATGCGAGCGAACCGACCAGCGCACCTCCTCGGGCGGCACTTTCGCGAGGACCAGCGCCCGGGTGGCCTTGCGCCATCCATCCCAGTCGGTCTCGTTCGCCAACACAACGCGCCTCATGGCCTGGACAAGCCCTTCTCCTTCCTATCAAACCGCGGGGCGAAAGCCATTGCTCGGAGCCATGATGTACGATCCGGAAAGCTTCGTCTCGATCGGCGCGGCGGCAGCGCCAGCTTTCTCGCGTGACGGACGAACGCTGTTTCACTTGCGCGGTTCGGGGCTGCCGCAAGTCTGGTCCCTCGACCTCGCCGGCGGCACCGAGCGGCAGCTCACGTCGCACGACGAGAAGATCGCTTTCCTGCGACGCTCGCCGGTGGACGACCGGTTGATCTACGGCATCGACCGCGGCGGCGACGAGCATCAGCAGCTCCTGCTGATCGATCCCTGCGGCACCACGCCCGAGCCGCGCCGGCTGACCGACAACGCGGCCGTCATCCATGACTTCGGCGCCTGGTCACCCGACGGAAAACGCATCGCTTATACCGCGAATGAGTGCGACGAAGCGCATTTCGACGTGTATGTGCAAGAGCTTGCCAGTGGCGGGCGCCGGCGCGTGTTCCAGGGCACCAACCTGATCAGCGTGTCCGGCTTCCGGCCCGACGGCGAGGCGCTGGCGCTGCTGCACGACCGTGGCTTCGGCAACATGTCGCTGCTCCTGCTCGATCTCGCGTCGGGCGAGGCGCGCACGATCGGGTCGCCGGCGAACTTCCAAAGCGTTCGCTGGGCCGGCGACGGCAGCACGCTCCTGATGCTGACCGACCTTGGCGGCAGCGATTTCCTGAGGTTATGTCGGCTCGATCCGGCGAGCGGGGACGTGAGCGTTGTGCACGATGCGGCAGGGCGCGATGTCGAGGCGTGGTCGCTGGTAGCGGATACAGGCCTGCTTGCCACGGTCGAGAACGATCGGGGCTATTCCGTGCTGCGGGTCGGTCCGATGGGGGGCGCGCGGCCGGTCATCACCGGATTACCTCGGGGCGTCGTCTCCGATCTCGCCTGGTCGCCCGACGGGCGCAGCCTGGCATTCGTGCTGGCCGCGCCGCAACATCCGCCGTCGCTCTGGCTTTGGCGCGACGGCATGCTCGAGGCGGCATGGCGGCCGGAACCCGAACCGCTGGCGTTCGCCAATGCCGAACCGGTGGCCTGGACCAGCTTCGATGGGGCGGAAGTACCCGGCTGGCTCGCGCTGCCGCCGAGCCCGGCGCCGGCGAACGGCTATCCCGCGATCATCTGGGTGCACGGCGGGCCGGTCAGCCAGGCACGACCCAACTTCCGGCCCGACATGCAGATGTTACTGGCGCGGGGTTTAGCCGTGCTGATGCCGAACGTGCGCGGCAGCTCCGGCTACGGGCGCGCCTATACCACGAGCGACGATGTGGAACACCGGCTGGACAGCGTCGCGGACCTGGCGCATGGCAGGGAATGGCTCGCGTCGCATCCAGCGATCGATGCCGGGCGCATCGGCGTCATGGGACAATCCTACGGCGGCTTCATGGTGATGTCGGCGATCACCGAGTACCCCGAGCTGTGGCGCGCCGCGGTGAACTACTATGGCATCGCCGACTTCGTGACGTTGCTGGCGGGGACGGGGGCATGGCGGCGCAACCATCGCGCCGCGGAATACGGCGACCCCGAGCGCGATGCCGGGTTGTTCGCCCGCATCTCGCCGATCCATCGGGTGGATCGCATCACGATTCCGGTGCTGATCGCGCACGGCGCGCGCGACCCGCGCGTGCCGATCGGCGAGAGCGAGCAGTATGTTGCGGCACTGCGCGAGCGGCGGAAGCCGGTGACCTATCTCACCTTCGACTATGCCGGACACGGCTTCATCCGCCCCGACGACCGCCGGCGCATCTATCGCGCGGTCGCGGATTTCTTCACCACCCATTTACGGTATCCGGAGTGAACGTATGTACCTGCCGGCACGCAATCATCGCGTCCTGATCATGGGCCGCAACGGCGCCGTGGGCGCGAACCATCCGCTGGCGACCCAGGCCGGGCTCGACACGCTGCGCGCGGGTGGCAGCGCGGTGGATGCCGCGGTGGCGATCGCGCTGACCTTGGGCGTGGTCGAGCCAGGCATGTCCGGCCTGGGCGGCGACGGGTTCTATCACGTCCACATGGCACAGGACGGCGTGTCGCGCTGCTACAACGCGACCGGTGGTGCGCCGCTGGCCGCGACGGCCGACCGCTTCCGCGCGACCGGCATGGCGGTGCGCGGGGCGCTCAGCGTGTCCATCCCGGGTCTGCTTGCCGGCGTGGGCGCGATGCATGCGGTACACGGCCGGCTGCCATGGCGACAGCTCTGCGCACCGGCCATCGAACACGCGCGCGAGGGCTTCGCCATCACCCAGCATTATCGCAACTTCGCCGGCGATGTGCGCCCGGTGCTCGCCGCGGACGCGCGCTCGCGGGCGGTGTTCCTGGCCGGTCTCGACGCCGGGCTGCCGACACTCGGCGCGTTGATCCGCCAACCGGACCTCGCGCGCACGCTAGAGGAAATCGCCGAGGATGGCGCCGACAGCTTCTATCGCGGCCGTTTGGCGAAGCGGCTCGTCGCCGGCATGCGCGAAGCCGGGGTACTGGTCGATGCGCGCGACCTCGAGGCATTTCAGCCGCAGGTGCAGGAGCCGATCGGCATCGCGTATCGCGGCTTCCGGGTGGCGCAGACGCCGCCGAACTCCACCGGCTTCACCATGCTGCAGATGCTGAAGATCACCGAGCGCTTCGATCTGGCCGCGCTCGATTCGGTGCACCGGGTCCATGTGATGGTGGAGGCGAAGAAGCGTGCGTTCGCCGATCGCGAGCGCCACGGCACCGATCCGCGGTTCGGCGATGTGCCGCTGGATCGGCTGCTGTCGGACGCCTATGCCGATGAATGCGCCGCCGCGATCGACCTGACGCGGGCAAGCGATATCGCCCTGGCGGAGCCGGAAGTCGCTGCCGGCGACACCACGTATTTCTGCGTCGTGGACCGCGATGGCAACGCCGTTTCCGGCATCCAGAGCCTGAATTCCGGCTTCGGTTCCGGTGTCACCGCCGGCGACACCGGCGTGCTGCTGAACAACCGCATGGCCTACTGGCATCTCGCGCCCGGGCACGCCAACCGGCTGGCACCCGGCAAGCGCGTCCGCCACACGATGAACGCGCCGCTGGTGTTCAAGGACGGCCGCCTGTGGGCGGTGCAAGGCACGCCGGGTGCCGACAATCAGGTGCAGGTCAATCTTCAGGTGCTGACCGCGATGATGGACCTGGACGCCGATCCGCAGACCGCGCTGGAGGCACCGCGCTGGACCTCGACCCAGCAAGGGCAGGGCGCCAACTGGCCGCACGAAGGCGATGGCCGCCTGACGATCGAACCGGAGTTCGGCGAGGATGTGCTGCGCGGACTCGAGCGCCTGGGGCATCGGCTGAACCGCGTCGGATCGCTGGAAGCCCCCTGCAGCGTGCAGGCGATCCGCATCGCGGAGAACGGCGTGAGAATGGCGGGGTCCGATCCGCGCCGCGACGGTTGGGCGGGCGCCTACTGAGCAGGCCGCATGCGACGGTTCTGGAATTCTGCCTGGCCGCTGCTGATACTGGCCAACCTGTTCTGGGCGGGCAACATCGTGCTGGGCCGCGGTGTGGTCGGCATGGTGCCGCCGATTGCCTTGGCCTATTGGCGATGGACCGGCGCGTTCATGGTTGCCGTCGGCTTTGCCTGGCCGTACCTGCGCGACGACCTGCCGATGCTGCGGCGCCACTGGCGTATGATGTTGCTGCTCTCGGCGACAGGCATCGCCACCTACAACACGATGTCCTATATCGGCCTGACCGGCACGACCGCGCTGAATGTGCTGCTGCTGCAATCCGCCGGCCCGCTCATCATCATCGTCTGGGCATTCATACTGTTCGGCGAGTTGCCGACCTTGTGGCAGACGGCCGGCATCGTGCTGTCGCTGATCGGCGTAGCGACCATCGCGGCGCAGGGCTCCCTCGCAGCGCTGCTGCATCTGCGGGTCAGCTCCGGGGATCTCTGGATACTGGGCGCGATGCTGATCTATGGCATCTACGCTGCGGTTTTCCGTCGCCGACCCCCCGTGCACCCGATGAGTTTTCTGGTGGCGACAATGGGCATCGGCTCGATCATGATCTTGCCATTCTATCTCTGGGAGTTGGCCCAGGGGGCGAGGATCGTCAGCTCACCCGCAGCCTGGTTCGCGCTGGCCTACATCGCGGTGTTCCCCTCCTTCATTGCCTATCTGTTCTTCAATCGCGGCATCGAACTGGCCGGCGCGGCGCGGGCGGGACAGTCATGGCACCTGATGCCGGTGTTCGGCAGCGTCCTGGCGGTGCTGTTCCTTGGCGAGAGTTTCTTTCTCTACCACGCCATCGGCATCGCCCTGATCGGTGCCGGTATCGCGTTGGCATCGTTCAAGGCGGTTACCTCGCCGCGCGCGCAAGCTAACTTGAAGCGAGGTGCACGCGCCGGCGCTTGATCACGGCGGCAAACCGGTCCGAGTCTGCGAAAATGTCCCAAAGGCACCGGCGAACGCTCTTCGCTCTGTTGCTGACGGCCGCCGCGCCGGTACCCAGCGAGGTTCAGCACGTTCCACCCGAGCAGGCCCTGCCGATTCTCGGTCACGCGGTGACGGATCCCGCAGGAAAGGAGATCGGGCGGCTGGTGGACGTGCTGGTGGACGAACAGGGTCAGCCGCAAGCCGCGGTGATCGACTTTGGCGGATTTTTGGGGGTCGGCGACCGCAGGATCGCCATCCAATGGAGCGCGCTGCATTTCGCGCCGGCCGATCCCAAGCGGGCCATCACGCTGGCGCTGACACCGGAACAGATCAAGGCGGCACCGGAGTACAAGAACATCACCAAACCCGCGCCGGTCGTCGTCTCGTCCCCTGGTGCTTCTGCGCCGGCGCCGCCCGAACCCAAAACGTCCCGGCAATAGCCGATGCCTCGCAACGGCTGTGCCCCTGTGCGAAATCCGCGGGCGCTCGATCTGCTGAACTTTTTCGTTGCCGACGTTCAGACCGGGTTCGGGCCATTCGTCGCCGTCTATCTGACGACCCACAAGTGGACCCAGGTGGAGATCGGCTTCGTCCTCACCCTGGGTACGATCGTCGCCTTGATCAGCCAGGTTCCTGCCGGCGCGCTGGTGGACGCGGCGCGCAACAAGCGAGCGGCAGCCGGCGCGGCGTTGATCTTCGTGATCATCGCCGCCCTGCTGTTGGCGCTCCAGCCCACGCCTTTGCCGGTCATGGTGGCGCAGATACTGCACGCCTTCGCGAGTTGTGTGCTGACGCCAGCGATCGCGGCGATCAGCCTGCATCTGGTAGGCCACATGGCGCTGGGCGAACGGCTGGGACGCAACGCCCGCTATGCGTCGCTGGGCAATGGCCTGGCCGCGGCGGTGATGGGCGCCACCGGCGCTTGGCTATCGAGCCGCGCGGTATTCCTGCTGACCGCGGCACTGTGTGTACCAGCGCTTTTGTCGCTGCTCGCCATCGGCCGCGGTGAGCACGCCCGGCAGCAGACCACGGCGAGGATTTTCGACTGGCAAGGCTTGCGGCGGCTGTTCACCAAACCGCCCTTGCTCGCGTTTGCCGGAGCGGTGGTGCTGTTTCACCTTTCCAACGCGGCGATGCTCCCGCTGGTCGGCGCCACCGTCACGATGCGGGCGGGCGCCTTCGCGAACCTTATCATCGCGGCGTGCATCGTGATCCCGCAAGGGGTCGTCGCGCTGTGCTCGCCCGCGGTTGGCCGCACGGCCGCCGTGCTGGGCCGGCGCCCGCTGCTTCTGCTGGGCTGGTGTGCGCTGCCCGCGCGCGGCTTCCTGCTGGCGGTGCTGCCAGGGGCGTGGCTGCCGATCGCCGCGCAGGCGATGAGCGGGATCAGTGGCGCCGTGTTCGGGGTGATGCTGCCGTTGCTTGCCGCCGATATCACCCGCGGCACGTCCCACTTCAATCTCTGCATGGGCGCCCTCGGTCTGGCGGTCAGTCTCGGTGCGGCGCTCAGCACCACGCTGGGGGGCTGGATTGCGGACACTGCCGGCGTCCAGATCGCTTTCGCCTCGCTGGCGCTGGTAGGCATGGCGGCCACGCTGTTCGTATGGCTGGCGATGCCGGAAACCGCACAGCTTCGTGCCGGTGTGCCCGCGCCGCCGGCGTAGCGCGTGATGACCGGAGGCGCACCCGGCCGGAGGTCTGAATCACGCGCTCAACCAAAAACACTCAGCGCCGGTCGGCCTCGAGCAGGCCGGCCAGTTCGTCGGCGGCCTGCTGCTGGTTCTGGATCAACTGCTGCTCGTCCCGATAGATCGCCTGCGTCTCCACCAGGTTGTTTTCGTCGTGGTCGCGAAACAACGTCGTCGCGCGCTCGGCCATCGCCGCATCGGTGCCGAGGAGAAGCAGCGCCTGCCTGGCGAGCTGCAGGCTGGAGTAGAACGTCTCGCGCACCAGCCCGTCCACATCGCGGTCCATCAGCAGGTGTGCGTACCAGCGATTGCGTGCCCGCGCGAGGATCGCAACGTGCGGGAAATTGCGCTTCACCATGTCGACGGTCCGTAGCACACCGGGGGGATCGTCCATCGCCACGACGACCAGCTTCGCCTGCTCGACGCCGGCGGCGCGCAGCACGTCCGGACGCGTCGGATCGCCGAAATAAACCTTGGTGCCGAAGCGGCGCAGCACATCGACCTGCCCGGGATCGCGTTCCAACGCGGTGAAGCGGATGCCGGACATGCGCAGCACACGGCCGATGATCTGACCGAACCGGCCGAACCCGCAGATGATCACCGGCGCCGCCTCGGCATCGATCGTGTCGTATTCCGGCACCGGTGGGGGCTTCAGGCGCAGCCCCGCTTCCGCCGCGGCGAAGAGTATGGGCGTGGCGATCATCGACGCCGCCGTCACCAGGGTGGCGAAAGCGGCCAGGTCGGCGCCGAGTACGCCCGCGCCGACCGCTGCGCCGAACAGCACGAAGCTGAACTCGCTCGCCTGCGGCAGGGCCAGCGAGAACCGCAGCGAATTCGTGGTGTCTTCGCCGGCCGCGCGGGCGAGCACGAAGCAGACCGCCGCCTTGACCGTGAGCAGAGCGACGGTCGCCAGCGCCAGCAGACCGGGTTGCGCGCGGGCCAAGGGCAGATCGGCCGACATACCGACCGAGATGAAGAAGAAGCCCAGCAGCAGGCCTTCGAACGGTTCGATGTCGGCCTGCAGCTCGTGACGATACTCCGATTCCGACAGCAGCACGCCGGCCATGAACGCCCCGAGCGATGGCGACAGCCCGGCGGTGCTGGCGAGCAGTGCGGCGCCGGTGACAACCAGCAGTGCCGTGATGGTGAACAACTCCGGCGTTTTCGTGCCGCCGATCGCACGGAACAGGTGCGGCAACAGAAACCGGCCGCCGATCAGGATCACCGCTATGGCCACCGCGGCACGCGCCACCTCCTGCCACGGCACCTGGTCGGGCAGGTCGTTGTTCGCCAGCAGCGGCAGCAGCGCGACCAGCGGGATGAACGCCAGGTCCTGGAACAGCAGCACGGCGAAGGCATCGCGGCCCGCGCGGCTGGTCAGCAGATCGCGTTCCGCCAGCAGCGGCAGCACGATGGCGGTGGACGACATGGCGAGTCCCGCACCCACTGCCGCCGCGCCGCGCCACGGCACGCCCGCCGCATGCGCCAGCCCGGCAATGGCGCCGGCGGCGATCGCGACCTGGGCGGTGCCCAACCCGAACACCGCACGGCGCATCACCCAGAGCCGCTGTGGCCGGACCTCGAGCCCGATCAGGAACAGCAGCATCACCACGCCAAGGCTCGAGATCGAGGCGATCGCATCGACGTTGGTGATCAACCTGAGACCGGCGGGACCGATCGCGATGCCGGCAACCAGATAGCCGAGTACACTGCCGAACCCGGCGCGGCGGGTCAGCGGCACGGCGAGCGTCGCGCCGCACAGCAGAATGACGAGTGTGGTCAGCATGCGGCGGCCCTGATGGTCCTATTGCTGCGGCTGCACAATAGCGGTTAGCCAAGGAGCGTGGCCCGATCAGCGCGTCGCCTGGTCCAACACCTGGATGCGCTGGCGAACCGACCGGACGGTGTCCGCGTCTTCGCCTTCGGTGGCAATCAATGACGCTTGCAGGGCGCGGCGAAACGCGAGTTCGCGCCTGTCCCGCTGCTCGCCTTCCGGCAACGTCAGCAGCGCCGCGAGGCCACGCCGGAACAGATTGACCGCCTCACGCTCCGCCGACCGCCCCGCCATGCGTTGCCCCGCCTGCAACCAATACTGCAAGGCCTCTTCGATCCGTCCTGCTTCGGTCAGATGATGCGCGAGGACCTGTGGTTCTATGTTGGGCCGGCCCGCAAGAACATTGGCGATCCTGCTATGCGCTTGCTGGCGATTCGGCCGCACCAGCGTCGCGTACACCGCCCGCTGCACCAGGGTGTGCCTGAACCTGTACGCGGCAACGGGAGGTTCACCGCGGCTGTGCGCCAACCCGGCCGATACGAGCTGGTCCAACCCCGCGACCAGTAACTGCTCCGGCAGGTCCGCAATCGCCGCGATCAGCTCGTACGAGAACTCCCGGCCGATAACCGCGCCAACCTGCGCAACCTGCTTCGCCTTGGGCAGGCGATCGAGGCGCGCCAGGAGTGAACCCTGCAACGTGGTCGGCACTCCAATGGTCTGCAAGGCGCTGTCGGGATCCTGGGCACGCTCCAGCCAGTCCTTCGCCACCTCCTCAATGAACAGCGGGACACCATCGGCTCGCACGGCAATCCGGTTGAGCAGCGCCGGTGGCAACTCATGGGCAAAGAGTCCGGCAAGTTGCACGCTGTCCTTCCGGTCGAGGCGATTCAACGTGATCAATGTCACTCCGGCATGACCGGTCCAGGGAAGCTGAACGTCGGGACGAAACGTCATGATCAGCAGGATCGGCAGCTCGGCCAGGCGGCTGATCGCCAGGTCGACCAGGTCGCGTGTCGTGGGATCGGCGAAGTGGATATCCTCGATCACAACCAGCAATGGCTGTTCGCGGCACAGTCTCTCCATCAGGCCCAACAAGGCGGCGAAAGTCCACTCGCGCTGGATCCGGGAGTTGGTCGCGGTTGGCGATTCGGGTGTGAGGCCAAGCAGGTCGCCGAGTAGCATATAATCCTGCGCCGGCGCGTCAGACCCAAGCATCTTGCGCAGCTTCTGCCACTTTGCCCGGTCGGGATCCTGCGGGTTGAAACCGGCGGAGAATGACAGTTGCCGGATGATCGGATACAGCGGGCTGTCGGCACGGTCGGCAGCACAAAAATAGCGTAGGCGGGCGTGAGGCTCGTGCTTCAGGCGCTCCTCGAGTTCAGCTACCAGACGAGACTTACCGATCCCTGGTTCGCCGGCGACCATCGCCACGCGTCCGGAGCCCATCTTCGCCTGGGTCCAGCGTCGCAACAGCAGCTCAAGCTCTTCATCGCGTCCCACCAGCGGCGTCAGATCCATGCTGTGCAACGCCTCGAACCGGCTACTGACAGCGGCCTCCTTCAGGACCTGCCAAGCCTGCACCGGTCCCGGAATGCCCTTCAACTCCACAAACCCGAGATCGGCGCAGTCGAACAGGCCGCCGAGCTGGTTCCGAGTGGCGGCGTCGACAACGATCCCGTCGTCGCCGGCCAAGGCCTGCAGGCGCGCCGCGAGATTCGGCGTTTCACCGATCGCCGTCTGCTGGCGAGCCTCGCCAGTGCCGATCTGCTCACCGATCACCACCAGGCCCGAGGCGATTCCAATTCGCACCCGCAGCCTTTCGTTTCCGATCCGCGTCCGGGCGATCTCCGCGATAACCGCCAGCGCGGCTCGAACCGCCCGTTCCGCGTCGTCCTCGCGAGCGACCGGCCATCCGAAATAGATCAGCACGCCATCGCCCACATAGCGCGCGATGAAGCCACCGAAGCGGTCGATCTCGCCGGCGACGCAAGCCTGGTACCGGCGGGTTACCGTGCTCAGGTCTTCCGGATCAAGGCGAGATGACAACTTGGTGAAGTCCACCATGTCGCAGAACATGACGCTGATATGGCGGCGTTCAGCCGCAGTACTCGCCTTTTGGTAGTAGGTTTGGCCGGTCTGCACGCCAGATTCGCTGGTTGCGGCGAATGCGGCGTCGGCACGCAGTGCCGCGATGGCATCCAACAGCCGGCGGCGATGACCGACCGCCGTGATCCCGAGATCCTTGAGATCTTCGGTGGTCAGGCTTGGGAGCAGATCGACAGTGACGGAATTCTCTTCGAACACCGCTTCGTACTGGCTGAGGTCCAACCTGCGCAGCCAAGCTTTCAGGTCCATGGCCCCCCCGAAGGCGCCTTCAGGCTGTCAGCGCGAGATTACGCAATTAGCGCGTGATGACCAGAGGCGGAGTCGGATTCCCAATCGACGAGTCGATTAGGGACCCCGGTCGGAGGTCTGAATTACGCGCTCAACCAAAGAAAGCCAAAAGCGGGGTGAGGTCAACCTGGCCTCATCATGCTTCAGAGCGTGAGAACCGGAGGTCTGAATCAAGCGACAAAAGAAAGAGACAGAGCGGATGGCTTCGCCTGTCAGAATTCATCCGGCTCTAGCTAGTCTCAACCTGTCCAGCAATAAGCACGTGATGGCGCGCAGTGCGAAGCGTTCGCTGCACCACATGCGGACACGCGTGATGGTTGTCGGTTTCGTGCAGATCATCGCGCAGCGACGATCGTGCTTTCCTGAACCTCGACGAAACGGTGCGCGAGCGCGCTGTAGATCGGCTGCCGGCAGACCAGGCGCGATACGCCGAACGCCAGGAACGCGGTGGCCAGCAGCGGCACGGTGACGCGCTGGTTATCGGTCATCTCCATCACGATGATGGTCGCGGTGATCGGCGCCTGCACCACGCCGGAGAAATACGCCACCATGCCGAGCAGCACGACCGCGCCCGCCGGTGCCGCGGGCATCAGGTGCGCAAGCCACGCGCCGAGACCCGCGCCGACGGAAAGCGACGGGGCGAACAGCCCGCCGGGAATCCCGCTGATATAGGAGATGACCGTGGCGGCGAACTTCAGCACGATATAGGAGCCGGGCAGTGTTGTCGTCGCTTCCACCATGCCGCGCGCCTGGGCATAACCGGTGCCATAGGTCTGCCCGCCCGAGGCAACGCCAATCGCAGCGAGCGCCAAACCGCAGCAGGCCGCGAACAGCACCGGATGGCGCATCAATACCCGGCCGATGCTCCCGGGGAGGCCTCGGGCAGCGCGCACCAGCGCGGCGCTGAAGATGCCTCCGGCAAGGCCGCCCGCCAGGCTGCACAGCACAACGGCGATCCATGCGGGACCGAGATCGAGCTCCGCCGAGGTATGGCCGAAGTAGGTGTAGTTGCCCATCAGTGCGACGGTGGTGATGCCGGCGACGATGACGGCAGTAAGCACGGTGCCGGCGGTGCGTGTCTCGAAGGAACGGCTGAGCTCCTCGATCGCGAACACCACGCCGGCCAGCGGCGTGTTGAACGCCGCGGCGACTCCGGCGGCACCGCCCGCGAGCACCAGGGCGCGTTGCAGATCGAGCCGCGGGAGGCGCAGCAGGCGGCCCAGCGCGTGCATGATCGCGGCGCCGACCTGCACGGTGGGTCCCTCGCGGCCGATCGATGCGCCGCTGAGCAGGCCCAGCAAAGTGAGCAGGATCTTGCCGGCGGCGATGCGCAACGAGAGCACCCGCGCGATGGCGGCGCGGTCGGTCATGTGCTGGGCGGCGATCACCTGCGGGATGCCGCTGCCCTGCGCGCCGGGAAACGCGTGGCGGGTCAGCAGGAACGATGCGACGAGGCCGGCGGGGCAGACGATGAAGGCCACCCACGGGCGCGGTGCCTGAAAGCGGACGAACAGCTCGGTCGCCAGATTGGCGAGCGCGGCGAAGCCGATCGCGACGCCGGCGACGATCACCGCGCCGGCCCAGAACACGAGCTGGCGCAGCCATTGGCGCGGAGAGATGAGCGGAAGACGCGCGAGGCGGCGAAGCCGGAGCCTGTCAGCTCTCACGCACGAACCGGTTGCGCAGCACGCCGAGGCCCGTCAGTTCCACCTCGACCACATCGCCATCCTTGAGATCGGGCGAGGTGCCGTCGGTGCCCATCCAGATGACGTCGCCGGGATAGAGCGTGATATAGCGCGTCATCGCCTCGATGTAGGTCGGGATATCGAAGATCATGTCGTTGGTCTTGAAGCGCAGGTCCTCGCGGCCGTTGACCCGCACGACGGTCTGCATCGCGTCGATATCGACATCGGTGTCGATCCATGGACCCATCGGCTTGAACGTGTCGGCGTTCTTGCCGCGCCAGAAGGTGCGGTCGCCGCGCTGCCAGGTGCGTTCGCTCACGTCGTTGCCGATGGTGTAGCCGAGCACGCAGGACATCGCGTCCGACTTCGACAGGTGCTTGGCCTCTCTACCGATGACCACGACGAGTTCGCCTTCGTAATTGATCTTCTCGGTGGCGTCCTTCGGGATCACCACGTCCTGCTCATGCGCGATCAGCGCGTTGTTGGCGCGATAGCCGATGTCGGCCTTCTCGGGGAACACCGGCTCGGCGCCGCGTTTGGCCGCCATCTCGCGGATATGCGCCGCGTAGTTGATGCCGGCGGCGTAGAAGGTGGGCGGGATCACCGGCACCTCCAGCGTCACGTCGCTGAGTGCGTAGGTGTTGCCGGTGGGCTCGTGCGCGCCCCACGGCGTACCACTGATCTCGCGCACCGTGGTCCCGTCAAGGGAACCGTACGCGGTGCGTCCCTGAGTGGTGAAGCGAATCCAGCGCATCAGGCAGCCTCCATCAGCGCATGAACGCGGTGCAGGAACTCGGGTTCGAACACCTTAGTAGCCATCACCTGGCAGCGGCGCATCAGGCGGATTTCGTCGGGACCATAATCCGCGATGGCACGATGGATGGTACCGAGGTGGTCCCACACCAGCAGGTCGTTCTCGGTCCAGGTATGGGTGTAGCGGAAGCGTGGCTCGAGCTGGAAGGCGAACAGGTATTCCAGCGTCGCCTCGCTCTCACGCTGCGGCAGTTCATTGATCCGCACGGTGTACCCAGGGTTGGCGTACAGCACCTTCTGCCCGGTGATCGGATGGGTGAGGAACAGCGGATGCACCACCGGCGGGCGCCGCTGCCGCTGTTCATCGGTCATCGGCGGGCGCTCGCTGGCGCGGTCGCGGCGCATATGCTCCCAGAACTTTTCGAAGTCGTGGGTGGCGGTCGCATCGGCGAGCCGCGCCTTGATGTCGGCGGATAGGGCATCATAGACAGCGTGCATGTTGGCGAACTCGGTGCCGCCCAATGGCACCCCGTTCCGGCGCGGAATACGGATGCCGTACAGCACGTTCACGAAGCCCATCACGTCCCGATACGACATGTCGGTGTGCCAGTCCTGACCGGCATCCGGCGAGCCGATGTACTTTCCACGCTCCTTCAGGTTCGACAGGATGCCGACATGGGCGGCGTCGCTCTCGGTGATGCTGGGCCCCTGGATCGCGCCGAAGCGCTCCGAGAAACGGCGCAGGTCGCCCACATCGAGCTGCTGGCCGGGGAACCGCAGCACGCCGTGCCGGCCGAGTGCCAGCAGGATGCGCGCGAACTGTTCGTCATCGACCTCCTTCACGTCGATGCCGCGCACTGTCGCGCCGAGGATCGCGCCAGTTGGTTCGATGGACAGCATGGGCAATCTCCCGATGGTCGGATGGACTATACCTGGGTCCCCCTGTCATTGCGAGGAGCGGAGCGACGAAGCATCTCAGTCACGCCCGCCGCAAAGGAAACGACCGAGATTGCTTCGCTGCGCTCGCAATGACACCGAAAGCTACCTGACCGGCGAGACGAACCTGGGCGAGGTGGTTTCGCCGCGGTCGGGATCGACCACAAAGCCCTTGCGCGCCGCCCAGTACAGCTTCTGCCAATAGATCGGCAGGATCGCCGCATCCTCCATCGCCACCCGCGTGGCATCCGCCAGCAGCCGGTTCCGCTTCGCCGCGTCGAATTCGCTGGCGGCCCGCCGCAGCAGCGCATCGAACTCCGGGTTGGAATAGCGAGCGCGGTTCAGCGACCCTGTGCCCGCGTCCTTGTCGTAGCTCGCCAGCACGCCAGAGAGCCCGTTCAGCGAACTGCTCGCGACGCTGCCGTAGCTGAAGATGAACAGGCTGTATTTACGCACCGTGGCTGCCGGTGCATAGACATTGTAAGGCAGCACCTCGATGCCGTTCACACGCAATCCGCCGCGCGAGAACATCTGCCCGATCGCCTGGGTAAGCTGGGAGTCGTTGGGAAAGCGATTGTTGGAACCGTGCAGCGTGAGTCCGAGCCCGTTCGGATAGCCGGCCTCGGCCAGCAGCTTCCTGGCGCCCTGCGGGTCGAACGCCACCGGCTGCAGCGATGGATCGTTACCGCCCATACCGTCGGGCACGATCTGTCCGGCGGGCTCGCCGGCGCCGGCCAGCACACGCTCGACGATCGCGGCACGATTGATCAGCCTGGAGAGCGCCAGCCGCACACGGCGATCCTTCAGCGGATTGGTCTTCAGCGGCGCGCCGTCGGTGTCGGTGAGGAACGGGCTTTCGTCGCGGCCTTGGTCCATCGCCAGATAGATCAAGCGCGTCGAGGTGACCGAGAACAGCGACACGTCCTGGCGGTTCTGGAACAGGGCGATGTCGGAAGGCGGAATCTGCTCGATCACATCCACCGAGCCCGACAGCAGCGCCGCGCTGCGCGCCGCGGCGTTCGGCAGGAACTTCAAGGTCACCGTGTCGAACGCCGGCTTGCCGCCCCAGTGGTGTTCATTCGCGGCCAGCACCACGCGGTCGCCGGGGATCGCCTGCCTGAAGCGATATGGCCCGGTGCCGATCATCGCGCGGCCGGAGGAAAAATCCTCGGTGGTGACCGAGGTGCCGAGTTTTGCAGGAACAATGAAGATGCGCCCGATCATGTCCATCAGGAGCGGCGTCGGCTGATCGGTGTGAACGCGCAAGGTGTGCGCATCGACCACTTCCGTCTGCTTCACGTCGCGGACGAAACTGGCGAGCGGGCCGGGACTGTTGGGGATGTCGCGCGCGCGGTTCAGCGAAAACGCGACATCGTTGCCAGTGAACGGCGTGCCGTCGCTGAAGGTGACGCCGCGGCGCAGATCGATCTGCCAAGTCAGCGGATCGAGCAACTTCCACGACACCGCCAAACTCGGCTGCACGCGCAGCTTCGCGTCGAACTCGATCATACTGTCGAACATGATCTCGGCGGTCGCGGCGTCGTTGCCGAGATCGGAGAACTGCGGATCGAGCGAATTCTGTTCGGTGGCGCGGCCGATGGTGAGATCGGCGGCGGGCGCGCCGGCTCCGGTCAGCGTCAGCATCGCGGCGAGCACCGCACTTGATCCGGTCAGCCGCATGTGCGGTCAGGCGGCCTGGGCGCGGAGGCCGTCGCGCAGCCGGCCCATCGCGGACTCGAGCTTGCCGGGTGCCTGCGCGAAGCAGATCCGCAGGTAGCCTTCGCCCGCGTCGCCGAACGCGATACCGGGTGCGACCGCCACCTTCTGTTCGTGCACCAGCCGCTTGGCGAGACCCAGGCTGTCGGTCAGTCCTTCCACGCCGACAAAGGCGTAGAATGCGCCATCCGGCGGGGCATAGTGCACGCGGTTGACGCTGGACAGAGCCTCGCCGACCAGCTCGCGCCCCCTGGCACAGTGCTCGCGGAAGCGCAGCGCCGCATCGCTGTCATGCACCGCAGCCACGCCGGCATGCTGGATGAACGGCGCGACACCCGAGTGCATCACCTCGACCAGTTCGGTGACAGCATCGCGCGCACCTTGCGGCACCACCAGCCAGCCAAGCCGCCAGCCGGTCATCACCCAGGCCTTGGAGAAGCTGTTGCAGACGATGACCCGGTCGTCCGGTTCGGCGATATCGAGCAGGGACGGCGCGGCAGGCGAGCCATCATAGACCAGCCGCGAATACACCTCGTCCGAGATCAGCCAGACGTGGCGCCTGCGCGCGATCTCCAGAATTGTCCGCAGTTCTTCCCCTGTCGCGGTCCAGCCGGTGGGATTGTTGGGGCTGTTGAGGATGAAGGCGCGCGCGCCGTCCAGCATCGCATCGAGCCGGTCGAGGTCCATGCGGAAGCCGCCCTCGGGCAGCCCGGTCAGCGCCAACTCGTCCACTTGCGCACCGCGTACCCGCGCCGCGTTGCCGACGTTCGGCCAGGCGGGACTGTGCAGCACCACGCGTTCGCCGGCACGCACCGTGGCGGCGAGCGCGGTGGCGACCGCGGCCATGCCGGACGCGGTGATCTGGATGCGCTCCTCGATCACCGGCCTGGCATGCAGGCCAGTGAGATAGTCGGCCAATGCGGTGCGCAGCTCCGGCAGTCCGCGCACATCGGGATAGCGCGTGGCACCTGCCTGGAGCGCGGCGATCGCCGCCGCAACGGCGCACGCAGGGCTCGGCTGATCCGATTCGCCAAAACACAGCAGGTCAACGCCGGGTGTCGCAAACGCGATCTTGGCAATGTCCAGGATGCGCGAGCCTGGGATTCGTACAATGTCCATGTAGATGATGTGGTTGCGGCGCCCCCTCCCCCCAACCCCCTCCCGCGAGGGGAGGGGGGGTCTTGTCGGCTTATGTGAAGC
>DATBKQ010000641.1:0-4201 GCA_036555825.1 Acetobacteraceae bacterium
GCCATCCCAAGGCCAATCCGTGAAGGTCGGCTCAAATATGTCGGTTCGCGCAAGGGCGTGCAATCGGAGGTGTTGAAGTAACTCGCCTGAATCAGTCGGGTGCTTTACCTTGTCGCATGCTGCCGGCGAAGGTAAGGTTCAAGTCTTCTTCGCATAACAACTAGAGTTCTGCAGTATGCGTATGGAGACGCCCGCTCAATATTGTGCCTCTCTCGCGTGGTTGGTCGTCATCGCCTTGCTGGCAGCGATACCCGACGCGTTCGCGCAGACGTCTCCGGCAACGAAACTCACCACGCTGCACACCTTCGATCTCGCGGACGGCGCGTTCCCGGCCGCGGAGCTGTTTGAAGTCTCCGATGGCGTCTTCTTTGGATCGACTTCCGCGGGCGGGCCGAAGGGAGGCGGCACCCTCTTCAAGATCACGGCAGCAGGCGAATTCTCGACGCTGTTCGAATTCGGGGATGACACGACGGCGTTCGAGGGCAGCGCCCCCAATACCGCACTGATACGAGGAACGGATGGCTTCCTCTACGGCACCACTTCGACCGGTGGCGATCTCGGCGGAGGCATTGCCGGCGGATACGGCACGATTTTCCGGCTCACCGAGAGTGGCACGCTGACGACGCTTCATACCTTCACAGGTCCGGATGGCGCGCAGCCTTTCAGCTCACTGCTCCAGGCCTCCGACGGCTTTTTCTATGGGACGACCATTGGCGGCGGCGCAGGTGGAACGGGAACGATATTCAGGATGACACCCGCCGGCGAGGTGACCACGATCTACTCGTTCGCCAACGATGCATCGGACGGCGCGCAGGTTCAGTCTGCACTGGTCGAAGGATCCGACCACGCGTTCTACGGCACGACGTACAGCGGAGGATTCGGCGCGCAACCGAATGCGGGCGGTGGCACCGTGTTCAGGATCACGCCGCAAGGTCAGCGGACAACGCTGCATTACTTCGATTACGGCGACGGCGCCGGAGCCGTGGTTCTTGGCAACGACGGCGCGCTCTATGGGCTCACGGGCAATCAGCAGGTCTACCGGATCACGACGGCGGGCGACTTCACGCCGTTGTATCGGTTCACGTGCTCATGCGGTACACCCGAAGGGGCTTACCCGGTCGGACGGCTGCGGCTCGCGAGCGATGGCAAGTTCTACGGCGCCAACAACGGCGGCGGTGTGAACAACAAAGGCGCGCTCTATTCGATCACGACCGACGGATTCGTCACGCCGCTGCATTCGTTCGATGGCACCGATGGCAACGGTCCCTCCGCAGGACTGATCGAGGGACACGACGGTCGGTTCTACGGGACGACGTTTGGACTCTTTCGGCCGGGCTACGGCACGCTATTCAAACTCGCGTTTCCGCCTCCCGCACCAACCGGCGTCACTGCGGCCGCAGGACAGAACCGTGTAACGCTGAACTGGTCCGCTGCGCGAAGCGCAAATACATACGATGTGTTTCGAAGCACAGCCAGCGGCGCAGAAGGTGCCACGCCGATCCTCACGGGAGTCACCGGAACGTCGGTGGATGTGACCGGACTCACTGGGGGCACGAAGTATTACTTCACGGTGGCGGCGACCAACGAAGCCGGCAGCAGTGCGCAATCCCCCGAAGTGAACGCCACACCGCCGGCGCCCCCTCCGCCTCCGGCACCGAGCGGTGGTGGTGGCGGCGGAGCATTCGAGTGGACATCTATTCTGCTGTTGATGCTTCTGACGCGGCACAATGTCGCGCGTGACCGGTCTCGCCGGAGAGGCTCAATTGAAACTGTTCATCGAAATTGCGGGATGGATTGCGGCTGTCGTCATTCTGGCCGCGTATGCGTTGCTCTCGGCCGGCAAGGTCGATGGCCGCTCGATGCTCTATCACTTCATGAATGTGGTCGGCGCCGCGGGCTTCGTGCTCAACAGCGGTTACAACGGGGCGATTCCGTCGGCCACGCTCAACGTCGTCTGGATGGGCATCGGCGTGTACGGCCTCATTCGCTATCGCAAGACTGAGAAGCCGCGAGACCTCGTCGCATAGGGAGATCGCGATGGTCACTTGTCTCGTGCGCTACATCATCGATCCTTCACGCTCGGCAGCGAAACGAAGTGCATCCTGAGTTACGAGCGCACCTCCCTGCGCCCGACCTGCCCGGGGGCTAGCCCACGACCATGGGCACCACGACGGCGAACAGAATCATCAATCCGACGAGAACATCGAGGCTGTACGAGCGGTCTTTCATGCCCTCCTGAGAGCAAGGCTCGTGCCGCCGGTTCCCTGCCCTCAGGGTGGCGTCTCCCCCGTCTCCGCAAAGCGCTTGAAGCGGCTGAGCTGCTCGGCCAGCACGCCGTCTACTGCAGGTGCGATCTCGCCAAGACCTTTGCCGGTCGCAAAGCCGCTGACCGTGTACGTGAGGGTCAGTCGGGTGGCTTTGCCTTCGGGTCCGTCCGGCTTGAACGTCAAGGACATGACCCCCGACGCCCCCATGCCCTGGAGGGGCCCGAGACCGCCCTCGAGGCGCAACGTCTTGCCGGGCGCGGAAAACACCACGTCCATGTGCCTGACGAACCCGCCGCCCGGCAGGCTTTCGCAGAAGCAGCCGCCCGGCTTCGCGTCCAGCGTCATGAGGGCCGCATCGCCGGAAAAGGTGTGCTTCGGGCTCCACCATCGACCGATGCGGAGAAAGTCGCGGAAAGCGTGGTCTGGCGATGCAGAAACCGTTGTCTCCAGCTGTAAGCTGAAGCCCGGCGGGCCGCTGGCAGCCACTGCGGCGTGCCCGGACGGCGTGCTCAGGGCGCCGAGCAGCCCTGCGATGAGCGCGAAACGGATGAAGACCGACTGCATTGATTCTTCTCCTTGGGCTCGGCGCAGGGCCGCCGCCAGCTTCTATACGGCAGAGACGCGAACTCGTTTAGGCCACGGCGTAGGCGCCGCGCAACTGGTTGACACTCCAAGGGTCGCTACCTAGAATCGCCGGCCTTTGTCGGTCCGGCCCCTTTATCCGCCGGATCGGAAACAGCGACTTCGAAGACCGGGCCGCCTCAACCAGGGCGGCCCGGTCGTCTTCCAAGTCGCCTCGCGCAGCGCGCGCGGCAACGATCGCGCCCGCTCTTTAAGGTTCTTGGAGCATTTATGGCCACCACTGGGCAGCTGATCCGGTCCCCTCGCCGGACAGGAGCAGAGAAAACGAAGGTGCCGGCACTCGGCGCCTCCCCGCAGAAGCGCGGCGTGTGTACGCGTGTGTACACCACGACCCCGAAGAAGCCCAATTCGGCGCTGCGCAAGGTATGCCGTGTTCGTCTCACGAACGGCTACGAAGTCACCAGCTATATCGGCGGTGAAGGCCACAATCTTCAGGAGCACTCTGTCGTGCTCATCCGCGGTGGCCGCGTCAAGGATCTTCCCGGCGTTCGCTATCACACCATCCGCGGCACGCTCGATTGCGCGGGTGTCGGTGAGCGCAAGCAAGGCCGCTCCAAATACGGCGCCAAGCGGCCGAAGAAGTAAGGAGCTCACACCATGTCACGCAGAGCACAGGCTCCTGTCCGGACGATCCTCCCGGACCCGAAATTCCAGAACGAGATGCTGGCCAAGTTCATGAACGTGGTCATGAAGAGCGGCAAGAAGTCCGCGGCCGAACGCATCATCTACGGCGCGCTCGATCGTATTGCCGAGAAGACCGGCAAGCCCGCGGCCGAAGCCGTCACCGTTCTCTCCGTCGCGCTCGACAACGTGAAGCCCGTGGTCGAGGTGAAGTCGCGCCGCGTTGGCGGTGCGACCTATCAGGTTCCTGTTGAAGTTCGTGCCACTCGCCGCCAGACATTGGCCATGCGTTGGGTCATCGATGCCGCTCGCGAGCGAAGCGAGAAGTCGATGGCTTTCCGTCTTGCTCACGAATTGATGGACGCTGCGGAGAACCGCGGCGCTGCCGTCCGCAAGCGCGAAGATACGCACCGTATGGCGGAGGCGAACAAGGCCTTCGCTCACTATCGCTGGTAAGCACGCAGGCGGCCCGGACGCGGGCTGCCCGCAAGGCTGTTCAACCTAGGAGCTGGCCCGTGGCACGCGGTACCCCCATCGAGCGCTATCGAAACATCGGCATCTCGGCGCACATCGACGCCGGGAAGACGACGACGACCGAACGCATCCTGTTCTACACAGGGGTGTCGCACAAAATCGGTGAAGTGCATGACGGTGCGGCCGTCATGGACTAC
>DATBKQ010000642.1:0-12084 GCA_036555825.1 Acetobacteraceae bacterium
GGCAAATAACGACGAAACATCCACGCCGAGCCGCATTCTGTAACCATGGATCAATTGGCTGATATCGACAGATCTGACGATGGTTACACCAGCGCTGGTACCGGTCAGAGGACTGGGCGGCAAGATCACCGCACTCTCCGATCGCTGAGCGAGCATTTCACGACCTATCTTGACCGCGGGGTGCACCATTCGCGCCATGCCAATCGCAGTGCTGCACCCAGGTTTCGGCCGAAGCGTGGGGCATCGCAGAGAGGGCTTGCTTTGACCTGCGCCCGCAGCACCCCCCGCAGCCTCGCCAGTGCTTTGATATCTGCTGCCTTTGTCACTGCGAGCTCGACATAGGCCGGGAGATTGGGCGCGACCCAGTCGGGGAGGCCCGCATTGCTCAGGTGGCTCATCGAATGGCGCGAGGAGAACGTTTCGCCCGGCACCGTCACCGTCGGGACTCCCATCCATAGCGCCTCGCAGGTGGTCAGCCCGCCGGAATAAGGGAATGGGTCCAGCACGATGTCGATGTTGTTGTACTCGCCGATGAAGGCGCGATGCGGCGAGGGACCGTGCAGTTCGATCCGCTCCCGCGATACGCCGTGCGCCGCGACGCCGGCGAGGAAGCGCTCCGCCGTCGGTGTATCGCTGAACTGGTGTGCCTTCAGAACCAGCCGCGAGCCGGGTACGCGCCGCAGGATGGCGCTCCAGGTGGCGATGACGCGGGGAGTGATCTTGGCGATGTTGTTGAAACACCCGAAGGTGATGTGGCCATTCGTCGATGCCGGCAGCGGGCCGACATCAGGCGCATAGGGCGGCGGGCTGTAGCACACGTAGCCGTCCCCCAGACGCAGCAGCCGCTCGGAATAGACATGCTCCAGCGCCGGCGGCGTCTCCCAGCGGTCGGTGATGATCCAGTCCATTTCAGCAAGGCCGGAACTGTGGTTCTGCATGCCGACCCATTTGATCTGCACCGGCGCCATGCGATAGGCGCAGGCTGGCATCCGTGCCGCGTCGCCGTAGCCACCGAGGTCGATCAGGATGTCGGTGCCGAGCTCGCGCGCCGTTGCCGCCAGCGCGGCATCGCCCAGTGCATCCACATCGTGCCAATCCCGCGCCAGCGCACGGAAGCGCCGTGCCATCCAGTCATCGGCGGCGTTCTGCGCCAGGCAGACGATGGAGAACATCGCCGGGTCGAGCGTCTCGAACCCGGCCACGGTGAGCCAGCCTACCGGGTGGACCCGCAATGAGCCCGACAGAAGGCCCACGACGAGCGGCCGCTCGGGATCCGGCGTGTTGGCAAACGGACGCGGAGCCTCACGCGGCAGCCGATCCGAGCAGTCGCACAATGCCGCCAGCAACTCGGCACCGGTGACGCCGTCACGATACGGCAGCGTGTTGCACAAGGCGCGCCGCGGCAGGGGCGAGCCAGGGGCGAGTTCGATGGCGCGCCGGGCCAGGGCGACGCCTTCCTCCTGCAGCCCCAGGCATGTGGTGGCGTTGGCCAGGTTGCAGAGCTCGGTCACCTGCTCGCCGTGCTGCTCGATCGCGCGCAGCAACTCCTCGCGCGCCTCGGCGTGGCGATGCATGCGGAACAGCACGGTGGCGCGGATGTTGCGCAGGCGCTCGTTGTTAGGGTCCAGCGCTTGCGCGCGGCGCAGCGCCGCCTCGGCTTCGCCCAGCCGGTTGCAGCGCGCCAGCACCTCACCGAGAAAGTAGGCTGGCAGCGCGGCGTCCGGTGCGAGCGCCGCGGCCGCTTCAAGCGCATCGGCGGCTTCGGGCCGGCGGCCGAGCCGCTCGAGCAGCAGACCGCTGGCGGTTGGCAGCACGGGGTTCAGGGGATCCTCGGCTCCGGCGACCTCCAGCCAGGCGAGCAGGCCTTCACCGTTTCCCGCGGCACAGGCCGCCTCGACACGATGCAAGGCGTACTCGAGCGCCCGTGGCGCAAGCTCCTGCGCCCTGGCGAAGGCGGATTCCGCCAACGCCGCATCGCCGGCCGATTGCAACGCGATGCCGAGGGTGTCCCACACGTCGGCCCGGTGCGGCGCGATCCCGCAGCAGCGCAGCAGCAGATCGCGCGCGGCGACCGCATCGCCGCGCCCGATGAGCAGCCCGGCCAATCCGAGAAGCGCCGATTCCCGCCGTGGATTGATCTCCAGGACGCGATGGTAGGCTGCTTCCGCCGCCTGCATCTCTCCCGCGGCTCGAAAGGCTTCCGCCAGCCGCAACGGCGGCTCATCCCAGCCCGGCAGACCGCGTTCCAGCGTCTGCATGAGGCTGAGTCCGGCGGCGGCATCGCCGGCCTGCTGCTCGGCCAGCGCGAGGTTGAGCAACGTCGCCGGCTCCGTCTCGCCCAGAGCGACGGCGCTACGCAGCGCCGGCAGCGCCTTCGCCGGATGGTTGTTGGCAAGTTGAATGACGCCAGCGGCGAGCAGGTGCTTCGGATTGTGCGCGTCGGCCGGAACCACGCTCAACAGTGCAAGCGCGCCGGCCGGATCGCCGGCTTCCAGTCTTGCGAGCGCCGCTTCAGCACTCATGCGGCCGCTCCACCACCGCGAGGATGCCGCGCACCGGAGCGCCGGCCTCGAACCGCAGCGTTTGCGGTTCGAGCGTGCGCACGGCAAAGCCCGCATGGCGCACGGTTGCGACGATATAGGGCATGCCGTGCGCGTAGCGTCCCTGTCGCTGGAGCGCCCATGTTCCGCCGCCTGTCACCGTTCCGGCATGGTCCGGCAGGAGCTCTTCCACCGAGAACACGAACCAACCGCCCGGTTCGAGGCGGCGATGCACGGCGGCCAGCACCTCGTGCAGTGCGCCGAAGTAGGGCAGCACATCCGCCGCGATGATCACCCGCCAGCACCGCTCGTCGTTCGAGAGGAAGTCCAGCAGGTCTGCTTTCTGCAATTCGGTATAGAGCTGTTTTGCGGCGGCGATCTGCAACATGCGCGGCGAAGCATCCACGCCGACGATCGGCGAGACTGCCAGATCGGACAGCGTCAGGGCGACGAATCCGGTGCCGCATCCGAGGTCCAGAGCCGGCCCCAGGCGATTGCCCGCAACAATCGCCGGATGGTGCATCAGCGTCGCGCGGATCAGGCCCGGGACGCGATAACCCAGAGAAATGAGGTGGGGCTCGAACCGCTCGGCATAGCCGTCAAACACGGCGCGCACGTACTCGGCCGGCGCGCGCGGCGCCGAGGGCAGGATGCCGGCCGCGGCGACCAGGTGGCGGACATATGCATCGTCCGGCCCCAGCTTCAGCGCCTCGGCGTAGGCGTCGCCCGCGTCGGTGTGGCGCCCCAGGCTCGAGAGCGCGTGGCCCAGCAAGCCGAAAGTGCAGGCATCCGCGGTGCCAGCTCGTCGTGCCGCCTCAGCGACGCAGCACGCGCCGGCGAAGTCGCCCTGGCGGACGCAGATCAGCATGGCGGCATTGCGCAACTCGGCGCACGAGGGAGCAGCGGAAATCCCTGCATCGAGCGTCACCAGCGCCGCGTCCGGATCGCCGCCTGCTTCCTGTGCCGCCGCCAAAGCGCGACGATAACCAGGATCGGCCGGCGCCGCAGCTACCGCCTCGGCGAGGCAAGTCAGGGCGTCGTCCACCCGACCATGCTCGAGCAGTACGACGCCCAGCATGGCCTTCGCCGCCGGATCGGAGCGATCGAGAATGACCGCCTCGGCCGCGTCGGCCAGGGCACCCGCCGCATCGTCGGATTGCAGACGGATATCGGCGCGGCGCTTGCGCAAACCAGCATGGTCCGGGAAACGCGCGATGCCTTCGTCCAGTTCGTGCAGCGCCTGCGGGAGATTTGCCTCACTCACGGCCAGGCGCGCCGCTAGCTCCGCGATGTTCGGCGAGGGAGGCACGAGCCGCCGCACGGAGGCCAGCAGGTGCCGCGCGACAGCCGGACGATCGGCATCGATGAGGGTGGAGATGCGTGCGCTCAACGCGGCGGCGTCGGCGCTGGTGTGCAACTGCTGCATGCGAGGCTCCTTTTGAGCCGGTGGCCGCTCGTTGGCGGCACGGATCTCGCGGCCGCTTCAGGCCTGTCCGGCGAGGCCGGCGGCGATGTTTTCGTTGATGGCGATCAGGAAGTCGAAGTCGGGCGAATCCCGATCCATCTCCCGCTGGACGGCGACGCCGATGGAGACGATCGAGGCGCGCAGTTCCTGCGGCAGCGCATTGGCGGGATCACGCATCAGGTCGGCCACGGTGATCCAAAGACGGCGGTTATCGGCGATCGCCTGGATGCGCCCGATCGCGTCCGTGCCGCGGGCGGCGGCCTTCAGAGCGCCGCTGGCGCGGCGGAACACGTCCGCCTCCTGTTCCCGCTGGCTGCGGTGACTCGTCGCGGCCTGATAGGCGCGGGCTGCCTGGGTCAGACTTTGCATGGCTGCCGTTGGTCCTCGTGGCTTGAAGTGGAAGGCTGGCTTGGCGGGCTTGCGGTGGCGAGGGTACGACCCAGCACCGCATCCTCGTGCCGGATGATGCGCTTGGTGAGCTTCAGTGCCTGATAGCAATCGTCGGCTTCGGCCGCGCAGAGCACCCGGTCGAGGATTTCGCAGGCCAGCGCCGACGTGGTGGCCTGCTTGAATTCGGCGATCAGTTCGCGCGCCGCCTCCAGGCCGCGACAGCGCTCATCCTCGGAGCCGATATACGCCGACTGCAATGCGAAGTAGATGCGCCGCGCGGGGGTATCGGCCTGATCCAAAGGCATGATCTGTTTGCCGAACAAAAAGCGTGCCTTGGCGGTCAGTTCGATACGGGACTTTGTACGGAAGCGGATGGGCGCACCATTCACGATCATCACGTCGCCTTGGCGCAACTCCAAGACAAGATTCGACATATGGCCTTCCGGGCTTCGCCTCGCCCCCGGGGGACGATGCGGATCATCGACAGCGCCGTGGCACCGCGCCGGGCAGGCATCAGCCCGCCCGGCGCGGCAGCCTTACGGCATTACTTGAACAGGCTCAGCAGCGTCTGCGGTGCCTGATTCGCCAGCGACAGGGCCTGGGTGCCCAACTGCTGACGGATCTGCAACGCCTGCAACTGTGCCGATTCCTTTGCCAGATCGGCATCCACCAGCGAGCCGAGGCCGCTGTTCAGCGCGTCGATCTTGTCGCTGTTGTAGCTGATCTGGTTCTTGACATAGTTGACCTCGGCGCCGACCGTGTTCAGCGCGGTGCCGACCGAATTCATCATCTTGATGAAGACGCCGCCCGCGGTAATCAGCCCCGCCACAGTCGCAGCGCCATTCATCGCCGTGCCGGTGAAGGCGATCGAGCCGTACATCGCCGAACCGCCAAAGGTCGCAATACCATACGAAGCACCGAGCTCGTTGCGCACGGTGGCAACCCTGGAGAAGTTCCCATTCGATCCCGTGATATTGCCGATCAGTGTCTTGCCACTGTAACCGGCATCCTGGATGAATGTCTTCACGTTCGCCAGCAGCGATTTGTACTGTGAGATGTACTGTGTGCGCTGATTGCCGTTGACGTTCGCATCCGACAGGCTCACCAGCACCTGACGCATGCTGGCCATGGTATTGGAGATGTCGTTCAGACCCGACTGGGTGGTGGACAACAGACCCTGGACGTTGCCCAGCTGCTGGTTGGCGGTGGTCAACGCGCCGACCGTCGAGCGGACCGACTGCGCCACTGCATAGGCCGCACCGTCGTCGCTGGAATCGGCCACGCGAAAGCCGGTGGAAACCTGCTTCTGCGCGGTAGCCAGGTCGGAGTTGGTCTTGTTGAGTGATTCGAGGGCGATCATCGCGCCCACGTTGGTGTTTACAGAGTTGAGGGACATGGTTTCTTACCCTTCGTCCATGGAGTTACGCATGTCCCCGCGTTTTGCGGGCGTGACGCCATCCTGATGCGTCGGAGTTAACGGCCGATGAAACAGGATGGGTTTTCATCATGAAACCGGGAGGAATTTCGCCAGCGACAGGCCGCTCAGCGTGGCGATGAGCTGATAGGATGCCTGCATCTGTGTCTGCACCAGCGATAGCTGCGACAAGGTCGAGGCCAAATCCGCGTCCTCGGCCGAGGAGACTTGGGTGGTCAGCGCGGTCTGGGTATCTGAAAGGCGCGACTGCGTCGCGGTGAGCGAGGACTGCACGTTGCCCAGCGCGCCGGCATCCTGTGCCATGGCGCTGACCGCTCCCGACAGACTAATGCGTGTATCCTGCACGAGGTCCTGAAAGCCGGTTGCGTTTGTCTGCGCGCTGGTGAGCGAGCCGACCGTCGCCAGCGCCCGCAATACGTCGCGCATATACGAGCCGGTGGTGGTGGGCGGTCCGCCGAGAATAGCCGGCGAGCCGGACACCGAATCCGGGATCAGGCCGTTGGCGCTGGCGGGAATGCCGACCGGCTCGGTCTGGTTCCGGCCGATCTGCACTGCGGGTGGATTCGCCTGCAGCACACTCGACGGCTGCGACAGCCAGGCTGAGAACGGCGATGTACCTGGCGCGTTCGAGGCGGCGACATTGAAGGTGGCGGTTGCCGTCGCCACCGCGCCGTTGGCGGCCAGGCCGCTCACCGCCGCATTGATCTGCGTGTAGAAGCCGGATGTTAGGATGGCGTCCCCATCCGGCACGGGCGGATTGCCGGTGTCCTGTCCGGCGAACACGTAGACGCCGCCATCCTGTGTATCGAGCAGGCCGGCCACCTGTTGCAGTGCGCCGCGCGCCGATGCGGCGATCGTATCGACCTCGTTCGCGCTCACCCCATTCAGATTGTTGAGCTGCGCGTAGAAGCCGGAGGCGATCGACTGAATCTGCGTCAGCGCCGATTGCGTCACCGACATCCGGCCGGTGGTCACGTCGATGTTGTTCTGCCACGTCTGCAGATTGGCGATCTGCGGCCGCAGGTCGAGCGATAGCGATGCGCCGCTGCCGAGGCCGGCATAGTTGTTGGCAATCAAACCCGTGCTCACCTGATTGGTCAGGGTGTCGAGCCGCGAATGGGTTGCCTGGGTGTTGGCGATGAGCTGGCCAAACGGGGCGAAGCCGGTGACGCCAATCATGCTGATACCGCTGCTCATGGCACGCGTCTCACTGCACCGCCTGCAGCAACTGGGTAAACATCGCCTGCACCGTGGTCAGGATGCGCGCATTGGCGCCGTATGCGCTCTGCAACTGGATCATGTGCGACATCTCGGTATCCATGTTCACGCCGCTTTGGGTGGAGAGCTTGTTGGCCAGCGTGGTCTGCACCGCCTGCTGGGTATCTGCCTGCGCGCCGATCGCGGCGCTCTCCTGCGCCTGCGAGGCGAGGACGGTGGAGGCGAGGCCGCCGATAGTGGGCGGCGCGGTGTAGGGTGCATTCAGCGCCCCCGCTGCACCGAGCCCAGTGGTGTTGGACGCCGGCCATGGCACGCCGGCCGACTGATCGGCACCGAACGTATAGTCCAGCACGTTCTGGACGACGCCTGTGTAGCCGGCAAGATTGTTCGGATTGGCGCCCGCCGTGCCATCTCGCACCAGCGATGGCTTCGCCAGCACCGCGGGGTTCACCTGGATTGTGCCAGCGAACCCGACATAGTTGCTCTGCACCGGCGCAGGAGGCGCGGACGGGGCTGGCACGTTGCCGGATGGATCGGTGAACAGCCGAAGCCCCTCGGTATCGAACCGGCTCGCGAGGTTCTGGGCGAATTCGTCGAGCTCCGCCTGATCGGTCGGCAGAGTCTTGTCACGGAGCGCGACGTTGGCACCGATCTGCCCGCCTTGAAGCTGGCTGGTCACGTCGGCGCCGCCCAGCATGATCCCGCCGATGGTAGCCGGATAGTTCGAGCCGGGCTGCATGTTCGCGCCGACGATGGAGAACGGGTTGGCGGTGCCGTGGATCGGCAAAACGAGGCCGGCGGTGGTGGCAACCAGCAGATCGCCGTTCGGCTGTTCCAGCACCTTCAGGTCGACGAGCTGCGAGAGATTGGCGACGGCGGCATCGCGCTGATTCTCGAGGTCGGCGGTACTGCGGCCACTCGCCTTCAAGGTGACGATCTGAGTGCTCAGGGTGCCGATCGTGCCGAGGGTGCTGTTGAGCGTCGCGACCTCGCTCACCAGATTGTCCTCCGCCGTCTGGCGTTGCGTGGTGTAGGTGGCGCTGAGTGCGCTGATGCCTTGTGCCAGCGTCTGCGCGGCGGACACCACCTGCCCCTGCTGCGGGGAGCTGCCCGGATCGTTGAGCAAGGTCGAGAACTGGTCCTGCAGCTTGCCCAGCAGGCTGGCGATGTCGCTTCCCTGGCCTGGCGTTCCCTGCGCCGCGTCGATCGCCTGCAAGGCGGTCTGCCGCGTCTGCAGCCCGGCGACGGTGGCGTTCTGGCCGAGCAGCTCCGACTGCAGCGTGGTGTCGATATTGCGGATGGTCAGGCCAGTGCGGACACCCAGGCCCTTGCCGTCCGCGGTGATGCTCGACTGAGTCGCAATCTCCGCAGCGTAGCCGGGCGTGGAGGCGTTGGCGACGTTCTGCGACACCAGCGCGAGCTGGCTGTTGATATTGGCCAGGCTGCCGGTCGCGATCGAGAGTGCGCCGCTGAGACTCATCGGATCACTGCTTCATGTCGATGGTCTGCTGCAGCATCTGGGCCGCCGTGGTCACCATCTTGGTGTTGGCCGAATACGCCTGCTGCGCGACGATCAGCTTGGAGAACTCGGTGGCGATGTCGACGTTGGAGCTTTCGATCGATTCGGTGACCAGGGTGCCGGCGCCATTGCTGCCGGCGGATTCCGCCAGAGGTGTGCCCGAGCCGGTACTGGCGGTGAACGCCTGGCCGTCCTGCCGCTGCAGCGCGTCCGGGTCGTTGAAGGTGACCACCGGTACCTGCGCGATAACCCGCGACTGACCATTATCGTAATTCACGACGATGTTGCCATTGGCCTCGGTGGTGACCGAGGAATAAGCCCCTGGCGGCACGCCATTCTGGGTCAGCCCGCGCAGACTGTACTGGGTGCCGGCGTATTGGGTCAGCCCGGAAGACTGACCGTAGTTGCCGAAATTCAGCTGGATCGTCTGCGGTGTACCGGTGCCGAAATCGACCTGGAAGCTCAGCCAGGCCGGCTGAGCGCTGGGGTTGGTCGGGTCATAGTTTCCGGAAGCTCCTCCTGCCGTGAAGCCGGTCTCGGTCACGCTGCTTATGGTGCCTGAGGGGGTGCTGCTCGCTGCGCCGGTGCCGAACTGGACATCGGCCGAACCACCGATCGCCGTTCCGTCGGCGGACATTGACATCGTCCAGTCGTTGGTCGCGTTCTGCGTCCAGTTCAGGGTGATCGTGTGGAGCTTGCCGAGAGAGTCGTAGACATCGACATCGGACTGGATCGGGGAAGTCGCCGGGGTTGCCGGGAGGTTGGCAGAGAGCGTCACCTGGCTGGTGGCGACCGGGTTGTACACGGTCTGCGTCACCTGGATCGGTTTCAGGGTGTTCTGGTTCACCACCCCGGTATTGGAATCGACCGGCCAGCCGTTGAGGTAATAGCCGGCGCTGTTCACCAGGAAGCCGTTCTTGTCCATTTGAAAGTCGCCGGCGCGGGAGTAGAACTGCTGCTGGTTGAAGGTGGGGATGTTGTTGACCTCGCCGTTCTGTTGCGATACGGCGAAGAACCCCTGCCCGGCGATGGCGAGACCGAGCGGATTGTCGGTCTGAGTAATCGTGCCCTGCACGTTGTTGACGTAATTGGGCGTGGCGACCACGGCGCCAGGGTCATTGACCCTCTGGGTGCTGGTGGTCAGATAGTCGATGAAGTTGGTATCGACCCGCTTGTAGCCGACGGTCTGGCTGTTCGCGACGTTGTCGCCGATGTTGCCGAACGCGCTGGACTGTGCGGTCAGCCCGCTGATGGCGGTGTTCATTGCACCGAACAGTGACATGGAAGCGCTCCACTGGTTCGCTCATGCGACACAGAGGCAGGAAGCGTGCCAACGTGACTCGGCGCTTTTTTTGGGCCCTGTTCGCCGGAAGTCTGTGCGGTCGGCACGACTGACCCGGTAGTTTGTGCCTGGCGCCGTTCTCCGGCGCGCAATTTGCCGGCGGCGGGGGCGAGGATGCTGGCACGCGGCTTGCTGACCCGATCACGACATGACCCCGCTGCCAACATCGACGGCCGCCGCATCGCCAACACCCTCTGTCGCCTCGTCGCTGCAATCGGTGCTGCCGGCGGGCGCGACACAGACAAACTGTCCGACCGCCGCGTCGGATTTTGCCGACCAGTTGTCGAAGCTGATGCAGGCAGCGATGCTGACAATCGAAATGCCTCTGGCGACTGGGGACTCGTCGGCAACGCCGGCACCGGTTGCGGCCTCGGTCCAACCGGACACGCCGCCTGCCATCGCCAGCGCGCAGCCGCCGGCCACGCCGGGCGCACTGCCCGCGATGGCGCTGCCGCCGCAATCGCCCGATGCGAAGGCAGCCCAGCCGCGCAATGCCGGAAGCGGTAAGCCGAAGATCGACTCACCCGCGCCAGCGCGCCGCTCGCGTCCCGCTTTGGACCAACCGGCAACGCCAATGGCGGCCGCGCCGACGCTACCCGATGCCGCCGCCTCACTGCCTGTTCCGGCTCCCCCAGCGCACGATGTAGCGACGCAGCGCGAACCTGCGCTGCACGCGCAAAGCAAGCAGGCGGTTACCAGCGGCGGCCCCCGGCCAGTGCCCGCATCGGCAGCGGAGCCGGCCTTGGGCGTGGAGAGGCCAAGTCCGTCCACCATGGAACCCGGTCAGCCACAGCCGCGGGGTGCGCCCGCGGTCCATGCGGCGCCGGTCGAGCCCGCGGCCGATGCGTTGGCGACCACCACGCAGTCCGCTGCGCAACAGCCAGCGGCTCCATCGCTCCGTGCCGCGGAAACCCCCGGCGCGTCCGCGCCGGCACAGCGGACGCCGGCGGCGCAGATCGCGCCAGCACTCATGCAGGTGGGGCATGCGCCGGACGGAGCGCAGCGGCTGACAGTCCGGCTCGATCCGCCCGAACTCGGTCGTGTGCAGATCAAGATCGATCGCCCGCCGGAAGCACCGGCGCGCGTCGAGATCACAGTGGAAAAGCAAGAGACATTGACGCTGCTGCTGCGCGATCAGCCGCAGCTGCAACGCGCGTTGGACCAGGCTGGAGTGCCGGCGGAAGGGCGCAATGTGACATTCCACATCGCCGCGCCGGAACCGTCGCCGCACAGCGATCCGGGCACCATGCCGGTCCCTGGCACCGCCGCCGGCGGACTGGCTGGCGACGGTTCGCAAGGCGCGGCACGCCAGCACGGTCGGCACGCCGATCGGCGGCCTGGCGCGGCCGATGAAGACGGGGCCGAATTCACGCCGGTCGCAGCCTCGGGATGGCTGCGGGCTGGCCTCGACATCACCGCATGACAGCAAAGGACAGCATCCGATGAGCCTCGCCTCTGTCGCCGCGCAACAGACCAACGCGGCCACCGCCACCTCCAGTGCGACGTCGACCGGCAACAACGCGCTCAACTCCCTGTCGGCCAACTTCGGCGATTTCCTGAAACTGCTGATGACGCAGTTGCAGAATCAGGATCCGTCCAGCCCGCTGGATACCAATCAGTTCACCAGCGAGCTGGTGCAGTTCTCCAGCGTCGAGCAGCAGATCAACACCAATACCAGCCTGACGCAGCTTATTCAGCTCACCCAGGCTGGCGAGGTCATGCAGGGATCGTCGATGACCGGCAAGCGGGTGACGGTCAGCTCGGATCATGTGCCGCTACAGAACGGCCAGGGCACGATCCAGTTCAACGCGCCGGCGGCCGAACCGGTCGATATCGCGATCTACAGCGACAGCGGCGCCAAGCTTAGTGACCAGATGCTGATGGCGACCAAGGGATCGAACACCTGGACCTGGAACGGCACGACAAGTTCCGGCAGCACGCTACCGGACGGTAGCTACAAGGTCGCGGTGACCGGGGCCAACGCCGACGGCACGACGAGTGCACTGACATTCAGCGTGATAGGTACGGCGACCGGCGTGCAGAACCAGTCGAACGGCATGCAGTTGCAGCTTGGCGCGCTGTCGGTCGATTTCTCCAAGGTCCAGGCGGTCGGGAACTCGTCGAACTGACAGCCGTTCCGCGTATCGGGCGTTGACCCAGGGAGGCATGGAGCGG
>DATBKQ010000643.1:0-7153 GCA_036555825.1 Acetobacteraceae bacterium
GGTGAACTGTTCGTCACCTGGAGCCGCATCCTGGCGCCACGTGGCTGGCCGATCCAGGGCCTGGGCGTCTTGCCCCAGGTTTGCACCAGCCTCGGGCAGGAGGTGCTCAGCGGGCAGCTTGCCGCCCTGGCGCGGGGACATCAGCCGATGGCCAGGGCGCTGGAGATCCACCGGGCGGCACGGGCGCCGTTGCCACCGGCGCAGATCTTGGCGATTCGGAACTACTGTCCGGCGGGCGAAGGCCGCGAGGCGGATCTTGTCACGGCCAGGCTGCTGATCCGTGATCCCGCGAGCTATGCGGCGGCCCTGCTGCCGCCGATGCGGACGACCGGCCGGATATCCTCGGCCAGTGGAACGCCCTGACCTTGCGCTTGACCGCGGGTTGGCGGAACCGCATGTTCTGCTCAGCGAGAGGACCCAGCGATGGCGAAGACCAACACGATCCAGATCAAGCTCGTATCGAGCGCCGACACCGGCTTCTTCTATGTCACGAAGAAGAACGCGCGCACCCAGACCGGCAAGCTGGAACTGAAGAAATACGATCCCGTGGTGCGCAAGCACGTGCCGTTCCGGGAAGCGAAGATTAAGTAGTAGGCTGTTCCGGGCTTACCGGGGCGCGACCTCCACCCGGTTACGGCCTGCCCGCTTCGCGGCATAGAGCGCAAGGTCCGCGGCGTGCAGGAGCGCCTCTGGCGTGACCGGTGCCGCCCCGTTGGATGCGACGCCGATGCTCACGGTCAGCCGGTAGCGCATTCCTTCTTCCCAGGCGAACGCGGTCGCGGCGATCGCCACCCGCAGCCGCTCCGCCGCCTGGGCTGCGCCTTCCAGGTCGACGCCCGGCATGACGACGACGAACTCCTCACCGCCGTAACGGGCCACCGAATCGAATACGCGCGTGTTCGCGCGCAGCACATCCGCCACTGCGCGCAGCGCCTTGTCCCCGACTGCGTGGCCGTAGTCGTCGTTCACCGTCTTGAAGTGATCGACGTCGATCATCAGCAAGGCAAGATCGCGGTTCTGGCTGGTTTCCAGCAGACCGCGAAGGTGCCGCATAAGGTAGCGCTGGTTGTACAGGCCGGAGAGCGGATCGATCAACGCCATCTCCAGCGCGGTCCCAAGATCGCTGCGCAACCTGTCCTGATAGAACTTGCGCCTCAGCTGATTACGGGCCCTCGCGCGCAATTCGTTCTCGTCGAGCGGCAACACCAGCCAGTCGTTCGCACCAAGGTCGAAGCCGCGCAGGATGGTGTCGCGTTCCTCTGGCTCGGCGACCAGCAGCATCGGCGTATCGCGCGTGGCGTCGGCAGCGCGCAGCGATGAGGCCAGCTTGAGCGGGTCCTCCTCGATCAGCGACAGGCTGAGGACGATCAGGTCAAAGGGAATGGCAGCGGACAGCTTCAGCGCCTCGACGCCGGTGCGTGCGCGGCCGGCGACGATGCCGTCGCGCGCCAAAGCGTCCTGAATGGTCTGCGCGCCGAGATCCCAGTCGTCCACCACCAGCGCACGTGCGCCGGCCACGGTCGGCGGAGCGCTTGCTTCGCTGGTCAGACCCATCGCGCGCGCGGTCTCGCCGCGGGCGCGCCATTCATCCAACAGCCGCCTGAGCCGCACCAGGCTGCGGACCCTGGCCATCAGGGTTTCATACTCGACCGGCTTGGTCAGGAAATCATCGGCGCCCGATTCCAGCCCGTGCAACCGCTCGGACGGTTCTCCGAGAGCGGTGATCATGACCACGGGGATGTGCAGAGTGGTCGGATCCTGTTTCAGACGCCGGCAGCATTCGAAGCCATCCATCCCCGGCATCATCACGTCGAGCAGGATCAGGTCCGGCTGCCAGTCGAGCGCCATGCGCAACGCTTCGAATCCATCCTTGGCACTGGCAACCTGGTAGTATTCCCCCGAGAGCTTTGCTTCCAGCAGCCGCGTGTTGGCCGGGACGTCGTCCACAATCAAGATCCTGGCGGTCATCGGCGGCGGCTTCGCTGCTCCGGGTGTGGCACCAATGCCAACCTCATACCACCGTCGAGTTTAACCGAGGGTTGCATCTCGGAAAAGCGAGCAGCACTTTCAGGCATGGCAGCCGCCCATCTACCGGGCCGAACCAGCATTCTGTAGCGGTTCTGCAACTTTCGAGGCGGCGCCACGAAAAAATGGCGCCTTCATGACAGGTCCGCCCCGAGGTGACGCCCGACCTCGCTGTGGCGCTACGCTCCTGCTGGCCAGTGGACCGATGGCGGGTCGCCGGTCGGTGCTACTGACTGCCTGAAATGTTTCGCCTCGCACCGGTCGGGTTCGTGCTGCTGTGGGCCTCGTCGTTCATCGCGGCGCGCATTGGACTGCGTTTCCTCTCGCCGCTGCTGTTCGTCACTGTGCGGCTGATAGCGGCCGCGGCGGTGCTGTCCTGTGTCGCGCTGTTGCTGCGGCGCCCCTGGCGGGAGCTCGCGGGGCGGTGGGGCCACTTCGCGGTCTCGGGCGTGCTCACCAATACCGTGCTGTTGATGACGGCGCACTATGCCATGGTCCATACCGCCGCCGCGCCGATCGCGTTGGTGCAGACGCTGAACCCGTTGCTGACGGCGTTGCTGGCATGGCCGTTGCTGGGCGAGCAGCTACGCCCGTTGCAGTGGCTGGGGCTGCTGTTGGGAGCGGCAGGTGTTGTCCTCGTCGTCGGCCTGGCGGCGCGGCGAAGCTCGGTGGAACTGAACGGCCTGCTGCTGACGGCGGGTGGCGTCATCGCGTTGTGTGCCGGCACGCTGTATTTCGGGCGCTTCTGCCGCGGCGTGCCGATCGTAGAGGGAACCGCGGTGCAGCTCCTCGCCGCGGCCGCCGCGGGCATTGTGGCGACGGCGGCGTTCGAGACGCCGCACGCGATCTGGAACGGGCCGGCCGTCGGAGCCATCGCCTGGAATGCCGGCGCGGTGTCGCTAGGCGGTATGGCGCTCTATTATCTGATGCTGAAGCACGGCACTGCGGCGCGGGTCACGTCGAACTTCTACCTGGTACCAGGCACCGCGGCATTCATGGCCTGGTCGTTGCTGGGCGAGCCCCTGCCCGTCCTGACCCTCGTGGGGCTCGCCGTGTCGTCGTTAGGATGCTGGCTGGTGAGTCGGCGACAGCGCGGCATCCTCGTCGCCGCGTGATCCGGTGACCGCTGCTCATCTGAGCGCGAATTGCGTCCTGCCGAACATGATCTCACGTTCGGCATCGGTCATAGGCTTTTTGTGCTGGTGCTCCGCCAGCACCGCGACGCCGCGCTGCACGGCCGGCCGCGCCGCCATCGCGTCGTGCCAGCGCATCACGTTCGGGTAGTCCCGCAGGTCGATGTTGCGACGCTCGGGATTGCGGATCCACGGAAAGGTGATGATGTCGGCCATGCTGTACTCCTCGCCGGCCAGCCAGGCCGCCTCGCCCAGCCGCTTGTTCAGCACGCGGTGCAGCCGCGCGACCTCGTTGGTGTAGCGCTCGATCGCATAGGGAATCTTTTCCACAGCGTACTTGGCAAAGTGGTTGTACTGGCCGAACATCGGCCCGATACCGCCCATCTGGAACATCATCCATTCCAGGCATTTGTAGCGGCCGGCCGGGTCCTGTGGGATCAGCCTGCCGCCGGTCTTCTCCGACAGGTAGATCATGATCGCCGCCGACTCGAAGAGGGTAAGCGGCTTGCCGCCGGGGCCGTCAGGATCGACGATCGCGGGAATGCGATGGTTCGGTGTAATCGCCAGGAACTTCGGCTTGAACTGGTCGCCCTTGCCGATGTTCACAGGAATCACCTTGTACGGCAGCCCGAGCTCCTCCAGCGCGATATGCACCTTGTGGCCGTTCGGCGTGGGCCAGGTCCAGACTTCGATCATTCGCGGCCTCCCTCGGTCGATCGACGGGATTTTTGGACGGCTGCATCTGGGGTGCAAACGCCAGGACCTGGCCCGGGGTGGCGCATTCGGTTCGGCTGGGGTGCCCAGTGTCCTGCCCCTGAAGTTCGCCGCATTCAGCGGCAGACGAAGGGATAAGCAGGCCACTGAAAACAAAGAACCGTGGGCCGATTCTGAGCTGCAAAGGACTGCAAAATCGGGCCACGAGAAGCTTAATTCAATCTTCACGCGATGCTGCGAGAACCTGCGCCCTTGGCGCGACAGCTTCAGCAAAGGGTGACCTCCATCATGGCAATGACCGACAGCTATCGCCAGCAGCATCGCGAGCTGGCGGATTTACAGCGACAGATCGAGGTGCTGCTGGTGCCGGCCAGGCTCGCCGCGGACGCGCAGGCGGTCCGCTCGCTGTTGTCCTCATTCCTCGGCAAGCTCAACATCCATCTCGCCATGGAGGACCGCAGTCTCTATCCGCGGCTGCAGGCCGGCAGCGATCAGGACCTGCGCGCGATGGCGCATCGCTTCGCCGAGGAGATGGCGGGTCTCAAGCGCGAGGTGGCGGAGTTCGGCGGCAGGTGGACCGCGGCGGCGATCGCAGGCGATGCGACCCGCTTTTGCGAGGAAGCGCGGCGCGTGTTCGCGGCGTTCGCGGCACGCATCGGCCGCGAGGATAAGGAGCTCTACGCGCTGGCCGACCGGATGGTGTAAGACTCGCCGCCCGAGCTACGCGGGGAAGCTCAATCCGGTGTACAGTTCGGCGAGCGGGACTGCGGCGTCGATGCCGGGCAGCACCAGTTCACCCTCGGTATGAGCGGAGGCAATCCAGGTTCCGCCGGCCTCTCGCCGGAACAGCGTTGCGGCGACCGCGGTCTGTTCCAGAAGAACGTAAGCGCGCAACGACGGGACTTCCGCGTACTCTCTTAGCTTCGCGACGCGGTCCGTCGTGGCAGTATCGTCCGACAGCACCTCGAATATGGCCACGGCGTCAGTCAACGTTCGGGTAGCCTGATCCAGCAGCCCGGCAAAGATCACGACATCCGGATAACGGACGCGATCACCGATCCGAATGCGCATCTCATGGGCCGCGCGGAGCGGCCGTCCAGCCAGAAGTTGTACCAGAACTGCTCTCAGGTTGAACACGATGTCCTGATGAGCAAGGCTGCCGCCTGTCATCGGTATGACCTTCTGCCCATCGAACTCGTGCTTGCCTTCCTGCCTGTCCTCCCAGGCCAGGAAGCTTTCCGTAGTCCAAGGGCGATCCAGCACGGTGTCCATCAGGATATTATATCGGGTCCAGGCCGGCTGGGCGACTCACGCGTTGCCCGCCAGGTAATCCACCGCGGCCTGCACACCCCCTGGCTTGTGCGGCACGCCGGCCGCGCGCAGGCCGATCTCGACGCCGCCCAGTGTGCCTATAAGCTGCAGGTCGCCGAAGTCGCCCAGATGGCCGATGCGGAACACGCGATCCTTCAGGATGCCCAGTCCGTTGCCCAGGCTCATGTTGCACTTCTCCAGGATCGCCACGCGCAACGCATCGGCGCTGTGGCCCTCCGGCACCCGCACCGCGGTCAGCGACGAGGAGTAGTGCCGCGGCTCGGCGCACTGGATCTCCAAGCCCCAGGCGCGCACCGCCCGCCGCGTCGCCTCGGCATGCCGGTCGTGACGGGCGAACACGTTGGCCAGCTCTTCCTCCAGCAGCATCTTCACCGCTTCGTTCAGTCCGAAGAGCAGGTTGGTGCCGGGCGTGTAGGGGAAGTATCCGGCCTTGTTCGCCTCCAGCATCGGCCGCCAGTCCCAGTAGCTGCGGTGCAGCCCGGCCGTCTCGGCCGCCTTCAGCGCCTTGTCGCTGATCGCATTGAACGACAGCCCGGGCGGCAGCATCAGCCCCTTCTGCGAGCCGGCGACCGTGACATCGACCCCCCATTCGTCGTGCCGGTAGTCGATCGAGGCCAGCGAGGAGATGGTGTCCACCATCAACAGCGCCGGATGACGCGCCGCGTCCATCGCCCGCCGCACCTCATCGATGCGCGAGGTGCAGCCGGTCGAGGTCTCGTTGTGCACCACGCACACCGCCTTGATGCGGTGCGCCGTGTCGTCGGCCAGCGCCGCGCCGATCGCGTCGACATCGGCTCCCCGGCGCCAGTCGGTCTCGACGAAGACCGGCTTCAGCGCCAGCCGCTGCGCCATCTCGTTCCACAACGTCGCGAACCAGCCGGTGCGGCACATCAGCACCGTATCGCCAGGCGACAGCGTATTGGTCAGCGCCGCCTCCCACGCGCCGGTGCCGGAGGCGGGATAGATCACCACCGGACCGCTGGTCTGGAAGATCGCGCGCAGGTTGCTGAGGATCTCCAGGCCGAGTCGGCCGAAGTCGGGTCCGCGGTGGTCGATCGTCGGATGGTCGATCGCGCGGAGCACACGATCCGGAACATTGGTCGGACCAGGAATCTGCAGAAAATGCCGGCCGGCGTGGTGCTGGGTCATGCAGTCCATTGTGGTCGCGGCCGTGGCGGGAGACAATCGGCCGCATGCACCAAGCTGATTCGCCCCTGCGCGAGCGGGACCATGCCGCAGGCATACGCGCGCGTCTCGCCGACCGGCTCGGCCGCGAAATCCGCGGCGACGTTCTGTTCGGTCGCGCCGACCGCGGCCGCTACGCAACGGATGCCTCGATCTATCAGATCCAGCCGATCGGCGTCGTGGTACCGGAAGAGATCGGCGATGTCGCCGCCGCCATGGCGATCGCGCGCGAGGAAGGCGTGCCGGTGCTGCCGCGCGGCGGCGGCACCAGCCAGTGCGGCCAGACGGTCAACCGCGCCCTGGTGATCGACTGTTCCAAGCATCTGCGCCGCATCCTCCACGTCGATCCGGACGCGCGCACGGCACTGGTCGAACCGGGGCTCGTGCTGGGGCACCTGAATGCCGCGCTGCGCGAGCACGGATTGTTCTTCCCGGTCGATCCCTCCACGCACGCGCGCTGCACCATCGGTGGCATGGCGGGCAACAACTCCTGCGGCTCGAAGTCGATCCGCTACGGTCTGATGGCCGATAACGTGCGCGCGATCGATGCCATCCTGGCCGACGGGACGCAGCACAAGTTCGGTCTTCTGCCCGACAATATCGGCGCCGATGTGCCATCCCGTATCGCCGAGCTGATCCAGCGGCTGCGCTCACTCGGCGCCACCGAGGCCGAGGAGATCGCCGCGCGGTTTCCATCGCAGTTGCGGCGGGTCGGCGGTTACAACATCGAAGTACTCACACCGGTGGCACGCCTTGCCGGCCAG
>DATBKQ010000644.1:0-4042 GCA_036555825.1 Acetobacteraceae bacterium
GATTTGCGGCGGTCAGCGTCTCCAAATTCTTTCGGCTGGCGGCGAGCAGTGCCTCCACATCCGGAACTGCCGGCAGCTTCATCTCGGCGAAGAACTTGGTGAAGTCCATCGGGGACTGCGGACCGACGGCCATGGCTGCCTCCTTCTCTCCGAACGGCTTATCGCAGGTTGCACGCGCCGGGCTGGCCGCGCAATCTGCGGCGATGATCACACCTCTTACATCGCACACGGGCGCCGAGGTCGCTGGCGTCGATCTGGCGCAACCACTCGATGAAGCGCTGCGCGACCGGCTCAATCGCGCGTTCGTCGAACACTCGGTGCTGGTATTCCGCCATCAGCATCTGTCGCCCAGGCAACTGTTGAAGGCAGTTCGGTGGTTCGGCGAGGTGTTCCCGCAGCACAACACGCGCTTCGCTCTGCCGGACTGCCCGCAGATCCACTACATCTCCAACCAGGATTTTTTCCCCGACGGCAAACGCTATATCCCCGGCGAAGGGTTTCACACCGATCACTCGAACGCGTCCGAACCGCCGAAGGCGACGGTGCTGCACGCGGTGCAATTACCCGATCGCGGCGGTGACACGCAGTTCGTCAATATGCACCGCGCCTACGAGGACCTTGCGCCCGAGACGAAGGCGCGGATCGATGGGCTGCGCGCGGTGCATGTGTACCAAAGCCGGCACAGCGGACGGAAGCTGATGGCGCTGAGCGATACGGCACGGCAGGCAGTACCGGATGCGGTGGCACACCCGCTGGTACGCACCCATCCCGAGAGCGGGCGCAAGGCGATCTACCTCAACCCGATCCGCACCGAGGGCATCGTCGGCATGGAGGAGTGCCAGGCATTGGCGCTGCTCGACGAACTGCTGGCGCATGCAACGCAGCCGCAATACGAATATCGGCACCGCTGGCGGCCGGGCGACCTCGTGATGTGGGATAACCGCTGCCTACTGCACAAGGCGAACGGCGACTACAACATGAGCCAGGTGCGCTACCTGTACCGGGTCATGCTGAAGGGAGATGCGCCGGTCTGACGCTGGGCGTCGGGCTAAGGCATGATGAGGTCAGGTTGATCTCATCATGCCTTAGCTTTCTCTGGTTGAGCGCGTGATTCAGACCTCCGACGATTCCGCCTTCTGTTATCACGCGCTGAACCTGTGATAGAAGTGGCCGGTCAACCCGCCAAGCAGCGCCCAGCAGGGCAGCGCGGTCAGCGTGACGGCGACAAGGAACTGCTGCGACAGCAACTCCGGGACGTTGGTGTCCACATGCCCGAGTCGCGGCGCCCCCACCAGATGCGGCGCGGCGATGAGCAGGATGGCGGCGGCGGCGGCCAGAGCCGAGTGGCGGAATGCGATCAGCCCCAGCCCGCATGCGGTCGCCAGGACCGTTGCCGACCACCACAACTGCCGCGGAAGCAGGGGGGCAGTGGGAACGCCGGGCAGTTCGGGAGGCAGCCCGATCCCAGGCGCGATGACGAAGACGACGAATGCGGCAAGACCCCATAGAAAGCCTTCGCGCCACGTGACCGGACGGCGCAGGAGCACCATCGCCCCATTGAGCAGCAGGGCAAAACCGATCCAGTCCACCAGGTTGAACAGCGCGGTATAGGCATTGCGCTCGAAGCCGTTGGCGGGCTGCCATGCCGCGTCCTCGTGTTCGGCGCCATGGTCGTGCCGCGCGATCTGCTCGTACACCTCGGCTCGCAGGATCAGCGGCACGGTCGCCACGTGCTGGGCAAAGCTGGCGAAGACGCCGACCAGCAGCCCGGCCAAGCAGGCCGCGAACACGATCGACCGGAAGACGGTCATCGCCGCGTCAGTGACAGGGAAACCCGTTGGCGTGACGCGTGTCATGCGCCGCGTTGTGCACGACCTCGAGGTGCGAGAACCCGGCGGTGCCGATCACCAGCGCGCCCAGCAGCATGGCGGCAATCGCCTGGACCGCGATGCCGGCCCTTCTGGTCGTTGCATCCTGGGTGGTCGCGGCAGATGCCGGCAGCGTCGCAGCCATGTGTTCTTCCCCCGCAAGCGATCGCCGCGAGCATAACCGGCAGGCGCCGCGGCATCTAGCGAGCGGAGCGTATCGGTGCCTATCCTCCGCGCGGGGAGGACGACCGATGGAACATGCGGACCATCACGAGCACGACCACAGCGATGTACCCAGCGACGTGGCGCTGCGGGTCAAGGCGCTCGAATCGCTGCTGGTGGAGAAGGGCCTGGTCGATCCCGCGGCGCTCGATGCGATCGTCGAGACCTACGAGCACAAGGTGGGGCCGCACAACGGCGCCCGCGTGGTGGCCCGGGCCTGGACCGATCCGGCGTACAAGCAGCGGCTATTGCAGGATGGCACGTCCGCGATCGCCGAACTGGGCTACGGCGGTCCGCAAGGCAGCATCATCGCGGTCGAGAACACCGATACGGTGCACAACCTGATCGTCTGCACCTTGTGCTCCTGCTACCCGTACCCGGTGCTGGGCCTGCCGCCGGTCTGGTACAAGTCGGCGGCCTATCGGTCGCGTGCCGTCATCGACCCGCGCGGCGTGCTGCACGAACTGGGCCTCGACATCCCGCGGGAGGTCGAGGTCCGCGTGTGGGATTCCACCGCGGAGGTGCGCTACATGGTGCTGCCGCGGCGTCCGGCCGGCACCGAGCACATGGCCGAGGCGGATCTCACGGCCCTGGTCACGCGCGACGCGATGATCGGCGTTGCCCATGCGCGCCCGGCGGAGGCGCGGCCATGAACAGCGTGCACGACATGGGCGGCATGCACGGGCTCGGCCCGATCCCGTATGCGCCCGCGGAGCCGGTGTTCCATGCGCCGTGGGAGGGTCGCGTCGCCGCATTGTTCGCCGCGTTGGGTGCCTTTGGACGCTGGAACACCGATGCGGTGCGCTACCGGATGGAGCGCATGCCGCCGGCCGAGTATCTGCGTGCCAGCTACTATGAACGGTGGCTCGCGGCGCTGACGGCCTTGTCGCTGGAGGCCGGGCTGGTCAGTCAGGCGGAACTCAACGGCGGCCGGCCGGATCCCGGCGCCGCGACGCAGGCGCCCGCCCTGACGCCGGAGCAGGCGCGGGCGAACCTCGGCCGAAACCGCGAATGGGCCGGGCCGGAACCGGCCCCCGCGCGCTTTCGTCCAGGCGACACGGTGCGTGCGCGCAACATCCATCCAGTGAGCCATACGCGCCTGCCACGCTATGTCCGCGGCCGGACCGGGACGATCGAGCGCAGCCGCGGTGCGCGGGCGTTTCCGGCCGACGGCGCTCTCGGCAGCGCAGAGACCTCGCAGCATCTTTATCTGGTCCGTTTCGGCGCCAGCGAGCTGTGGGGCGAGGCAGCCAATCCGCGCGACAGCGTCCACCTCGAACTCTACGACAGCTATCTGGAGCCGGTCTGACATGGCGCCGGCCTCGGCCGCCGATCGGCTTGCCGGCCTGCCCCGCGATGCCGAGGGGCCGGTGTTCGCCGAGCCCTGGCAGGCGCAGGCATTCGCATTGACCCTGCGCCTGCATGAGGCGGGCTGCTTCGCGTGGGCCGAGTGGACCGCCGCGCTGGCCGCGGAGCTGCGCCGGGCGGCGGAGTGTGGCGAACCCGACAACGACGCGGCGCACTATTACGATCATTGGGTCGCCGCGCTGGAAGCTCTGGTGACGGCGAAGGGGCTTACCGACCCGGCAACGCTGGAGCGCCGAAAGCACGCCTGGGCCGAAGCGTATCGACGGACACCGCACGGGCGGCCGGTCGAACTGAAGAGGTAAGTGTCGAGCTGAAGGAGCAAGTGCTGGGACAGTGCCGGCCTAAACCGAACTTTCCCCAATTTTCGGCTTAAGTGGCTGAGAACTCGAAGACTCTGCAATTTTGTTGTCATGTGATGGGTGGATTTTGCTTGACACGACGCGAATTGGCTTGATTCGGTCCGCACATGTATGTGGCTGTCATCCCCAACCGTGGCTCGCCGCCGGCGATCCTACTGCGTGAGGGGTACCGCGAAAATGGCAAGACCAAGAACCGGACCTTGGCAAACCTGTCGCATTGGCCGG
>DATBKQ010000645.1:0-6430 GCA_036555825.1 Acetobacteraceae bacterium
CGGCAGGCCGGAGCCTTTGCGAAACCGCCCGACACGCGCGATCTCGAACGCGCGCGCGGTCTGCGGTTGGCCATCGTCGATCAGGCAGATCTTCGCCGTGGTGCCGCCCATGTCGAACGACAGCACGTTGGCGATGCCGCATTGCCGCGCGATCGTCGCCGAGAAGATCGCTCCGCCCGCCGGTCCGCTCTCCACCAGGCGGATCGGGAACCGGCACGCGGTGTCGATCGTGGTCAGCCCGCCGCCGGACAGCATCAGGAACACCGGCCCGGCGATACCGATCGCCTGCATCTCGTCGGCAAGCCGGCGCAGGTAGCGCGCCATCAAGGGCTGCACGTAGGCGTTGGCAACGGTGGTGGAAAAGCGTTCCCATTCGCGCATTTCCGGCGACACGTCGCTCGACAGGGAGACGGGTACGTCTGGCAATTCGTCGGCCAGGATGTCGCGGATGCGGCGTTCGTGCGTCGGATTGACGAAGGCGTGCAGCAGACCGACGGCGATGCTTTCCACCGCTTCGCGCCGCAGCGCTGGCACCAGCGCCCGCACCGCGCCGGTATCGAGCGGCAGCAGGACATTGCCCTCGTTATCGAGCCGTTCGGGCACCGGCAGGCGCAGATGGCGCGGCACCAACGGCTCGGGCAGCACGATGTTGAGGTCATACTGGTCGTAGCGGCTCTCGTTGCCCATCGCGATCACGTCGCGAAAGCCCTGCGTGGTCAGTAGCGCGGTGCGCGCTCCCTTGCGTTCGATCACCGCGTTGGTGGCAAGCGTGGTGCCGTGGATCACGATGCCGATCTCGGCGGGCGCGACGCAGGAACTTCGCAGGATGTCGCGCACACCCGCCATCACCCCTTGTTCCGGTGCCGCTTGTGTGGTCAGGACCTTGATGGTGGAGCGCCTGCCGTCGTGCTCGAGCGCAAGATCGGTGAAGGTGCCGCCGATATCGACGGCAAGTCGAGCGGAAGGCATTCAGTCCCCTGGATGATCGATCGCCGGCGGCAGTGAACCCGTTCGAGCAGATGGTGGCAAGAACCGACGGCGCACAGGAGGGCAAGAACCATGGACGACCCGGTCAACGCATTCGTCCCTGGCCCGCGGGTCATGATCGAGGGTGCGGCGGAAGGTCCGCTGCATGGCCTCACCTTTGCGGCCAAGGACCTGTTCGACGTGGCCGGCCACCCGACCGGCGGCGGCAACCACGACTGGGCGCGCTACAACCCCGTGCCCACCCGGCATGCCTGGGCGGTGCAGACCCTGCTGGATGCCGGCGCCACGCTGATCGGCAAAACGATCACGGACGAGGTGTCGCTGGGCATTCTCGGCGAGAACGCGTTCGATGGCACGCCGCTGAACAGCAAGGCGCCCGATCGCGTGCCCGGCGGCTCGTCCTCGGGCTCGGCCGCCGTGGTCGCCGCCGGGCTCTGCGACACCGCACTCGGCACCGACACGGGCGGCTCGGTGCGCGTGCCGGCGAGCTTCTGCGGCCTCTACGGCATCCGCCCGACGCACGGCCGGCTGGACCTCAGCGGCATGCTGCCGCAGGCGCCCGGCTCCGACACCACCGGCTGGTTCGCCCGCGATGCCGACACCTTCGCGGAGGTCTCCGGTGTGCTGCTGCGCGAGCCGATTCCCGCGGCGATGCCGTCGCGGCTGACCGTGGCGGTCGATGCGTTCGGGTTCGCCGACCCGGATGTGGCCGCGGCGCTGAGGCCGGCGGTCGAGCGGCTGGCGGGCCTCATCGGCGATGCGCGCGATGAGCTGATGGCGCCGCAGGGGCTCTCGGTCTGGTCGCGGGCGCAGCGCACGCTGCAACCGGTGGAAGCCTGGCAGACGTTCCGGCCCTGGGTGGAGTGCTGCAATCCGCGCATGGCGTTCAACGTGGCGCGCGGCCTGATCGCCGGCTCGATGATCGGCGAAACGGAGCGCGAGTGGGCGGAGTTGATGCGGCAGGAGGCGCGCGCGCGAATGGCGTGGCTGCTGCCGGCCGGCACCATACTGTGCCTGCCGACGACGCCGTTTCCAGCGCCGAAGAAGGGACTGCCGCTGCCGGTGCTCGGGGCGCTGCGGTCGCGCATTTCGTGCCTGTGCTCGCATGGCGGCCTGACGGGTGTGCCGCAGGTCAGCCTGCCCGGCGCGGAGGTAAACGGGCTGCCGGTCGGGCTGTCGATTGTCGGTGGCCGCGGGAGTGACGCGACATTGGTGGCCGTGGCGCGGGCGATGGCGCGGTTTTCCTGACCCGTTGCGCCGCGTCGCCGCCGTGCGTCCGCTGGATTATAATGCGGTGCTTGGAGGTGGCGGATGTCCGGCAACGGCAACGCGATCGACTACTTCGTCGATCGTCATGAACGCGAGGGCAGGGGCGCCGGAACGGCGTTCCGCGATCCGTGGCGATCGCTGAGCTACAGCGAACTGGCACGGACGACCCGCCGTTTCGCCGGGGCGCTGCGCGCGGCCGGCGTCGCCCGCGAGCGGCGCGTCGCCATGCTCCTGCTTGACACGGTGGATTTCCCGATCGCCTTTTGGGGCGCGATCCGCGCGGGTGTCGTGCCGGTGCCGGTCAACCCGCTGCTGACGCATGAGGTGATCGGCTACATCCTGGCCGACAGCCGCGCCGAGGCCCTGGTGATTTCGGCGCCGCTCGCCGGGCCGCTGCTGCCGGTCCTGCACAGCGTCGGCGAGCTGCGGCGGATCATCGTGTCGCAGCCGGACGGCACCGCGCCCGCGCCGGTCAACGATGCACGGACGGTGGCGTTTGCCGATTTCCTCGCCGGAGGCGATCCGGCGAGCGCAACCGCGGATACACCAGCGGACGAGGTCGCGTTCTGGCTCTATTCCTCGGGGTCGACCGGGGCGCCGAAAGGGGTGCGGCACGTGCATGGCAGCCTGCGTGCCACGGCTGACACCTACGGTGCGCAGGTGCTGCAGATCGGCGCGGATGACCTGATGTTCTCGGCGGCAAAGGCGTTCCATGCCTACGGTCTCGGCAACAGCATGACATTTCCGATGTCGGTCGGGGCGTGCGCCGTGCTGCTGCCCGATCGTCCCACGCCTGACGCGGTGACCGACACAATGCAGTGGCATCGGCCGACGCTGTTCGCCGGGGTGCCGACACTGTTCGCATCGCTGCTGGCCAACCCGCGCATCGGGCCTGGCGCCGGATCGGACCGGCTGCGCCGCTGCATTTCCGCCGGCGAGGCACTGCCCGCCGAGATCGGCCGCCGCTGGTCGGACATGGTCGGGGTGGACATCCTCGACGGCATCGGTTCCACCGAGATGCTGCACATCTTCGTATCGAACCGCGCGGACGACATCCGCTACGGCACATCCGGCAAGCCGGTTCCTGGCTACGACGCCGTGATCCTCGACGAGAACGGTCACCGCGTCGCGAACGGAGAGGCCGGGGAGTTGGTGGTGCGCGGCCCGTCCGCCGCCGAAGGCTACTGGCACCAGCGCGAGAAGTCGCGCCGTACGTTCCGCGGCGAGTGGACGCACACCGGCGACACCTATATCCGTGACCAGGACGGCTATTTCCGTTTCTGTGGCCGCACCGACGAGATGCTGAAAGTGAGCGGCGTCTGGGTGTCGCCGTTCGAGGTGGAGGAGGCGCTGATCTCGCATCCCGCGGTGCTGGAGGCAGCGGTTGTGGGCGCGCAGGATCGCGACGGTCTGACCAAGCCCAAGGCTTTCGTGGTGCTGCAGGAAGCGGCACGGCAACAGGATGCCGGCACGGTGCAGGAGCTGCTGAAGACGCATGTGAAGGAGCGGATCGGGGTGTGGAAGTATCCGCGTTGGATCGAGTTCGTTGATGGGCTGCCGAAGACCGCCACGGGCAAGATCCAGCGCTTCCGGCTGCGCGATGATCATCGGCGGTAAGTACCTGGAAGCCCGCTGGTGGGGGCCGGGGCCCGAAGACGCGCCAACTCTCGTTCTGCTGCACGAGGGGCTCGGCTGCGTGGCGCTCTGGCGCGATTTTCCCGAGGTGCTGGTGGAGACGACCGGCTGTGGCGTGTTCGCCTATTCGCGCTTCGGCTATGGCGGCTCCGATCCTGTCACGCTGCCGCGGCCGATGTCCTATATCCACGATGAGGCGATCGATGTGCTGCCGCGCGTGCTGGATGCGGCCGGGGTGCACCGTGTGGTGCTGATCGGCCATTCGGACGGTGGTTCGATCGCCGCGATCCATGCCGGCGCGGTGCGCGATCCCCGCGTGGCCGGCGTTGTGACGATCGCCGCGCATCTCTTCGTCGAGGAGATCAACATCGCGGCGATCCGCGCGATCAGGGTTACCTACGCGACCGGCGACCTGCGGGCGCGGCTGGCGCGCTATCATCGTCACGTGGATGTGGCGTTCCATGGCTGGAATGGCGCCTGGCTCGACCCGCGGTTTCGCGACTTCGACATCAGCGGGCAGGCGTCGCGAATCGCGGTGCCGGTGCTGGCATTGCAAGGCAGCGACGACCCCTACGGCACCGATGAGCAGCTTCGGCTGTTCGAGCGGCTCGCGACGTGTCCGGTGGCGACGCGGCTGATATCGGGGGCGCGGCATGCGCCGCACCTCGAGGCAAGGGATGCCACGCTCGAAGCGATCGTGCCGTTCGTCCGCGATGTCCTGATGGTGACTGCCGAATGATCGATTTCCAGACCGATCCGAGCCGCTACCGCCATTGGCGGCTGTCATTCGACGGACCGGTGGCGACGCTGACCATGGACGTCGATGCGAATGCCAGCCTGTTCGAGGGCTGCGAGCTCAAGCTCAATTCCTACGACCTTGGGGTCGATATCGAATTGGCCGATGCGGTGCAGCGGCTGCGCTTCGAGCACCCCGAGGTGCGCTGTGTCGTGTTGCGCTCCGGCAAGGAAGGCGTGTTCTGCGCCGGCGCGAACATTCGCATGCTGGCCAAGGCGTCGCATGGCCACAAGGTCAATTTCTGCAAGTTCACCAACGAGACGCGGCTGGCGATCGAGGATGCCAGCGCCAATTCCGGCCAGCGCTGGCTTGCCGCGGTCAGCGGCAGTGCCGCGGGCGGCGGCTACGAGCTGGCGATGGCGGCGGACCATATCATGCTGGCCGATGACAGGCGGTCGGGCGTGGCACTGCCGGAGATGCCGCTGCTTGGCGTGCTTCCTGGCACCGGCGGGCTGACGCGGCTGACCGACAAGCGGCAGGTCCGGCGCGACCGCGCCGATGTGTTCTGTTCGACCGAGGAAGGCGTGCGCGGTCGTCGTGCCGTCGAGTGGCGGCTGGTGGACGAGGTCGTGCCGCCCTCGGGGTGGGAAGCGAAGCTGCGCGAACGGGCGCTGGCGCTGGCTGACGATTCCGATCGGCCGCGCGATGCGAGGGGCATCGCGTTGACGCCTCTGCGACGGGAATTCTCCAGCGATGGCGTGACCTATTCCCATGTGCGAGTGGTATGCGATCGCGCAGCGCGGCGCGCCGACGTCGCCGTGATGGGCCCGGGCAGCGTGTCCGGCCTCGACTGGGCCCTGCTGCTCGCGCGCGAGTTGGACGATGCGATTCTGCACCTGCGCCTCAACGAGCCCACTCTGGGCCTCATCGTGCTGCGCTCGGAGGGTGACGCAGCATCGGTGCTGGCGGTTGATGCGGAATTCGAGGCACGGAGGGATGACTGGCCGGTGCGCGAGATTCGCCTGTACTGGAAGCGCGTGCTGAAGCGGATCGACATGACCTCGCGCAGCGTGATCGCGCTGGTGGAACCGGGAAGCTGCTTTGCCGGTACATTGGCGGAACTGCTGTTTGCGGCGGATCGCTCGGTGATGTTTTCCGGCACCCGGCCGAACGACAATCGCGGGCCGGCGCGAGTTCAGCTTTCGGCTCTGAACTTCGGTGCCTATCCGATGGGCAACGGCCTGACCCGTCTGGCTACGCGGTTTCTCGGCGAGCCGGAAACTTTCGCGCAGGCGCGCGAGCACATGGGCGAGGCATTGGCGGCGGAGGATGCCGAGGCACTCGGCTTGGTCACCGCCGCCTTTGATCAGACGGACTGGGACGACGAAGTGCGCGTGATGCTGGAGGAGCGTGCGTCGTTCTCGCCGGATGCGTTGACCGCGATGGAGGCCAACCTGCGATTCGCCGGTCCCGAGACGATGGAGACGCGCATCTTCGGCCGGCTGACCGCCTGGCAGAACTGGGTATTCCAGCGGCCCAGCGCGGCGGGCGAGGAAGGTTCGCTGAAACGCTACGGCAGCGGGCTGCGGCCGAACTATGACACGGAGCGTGTGTGATGGCCGAAGGAACAGTGGTCGACTACGACGGCGTGATCCCGAACAACGTCGGCCTGAACGCCGATGCGCGTGTACGCAGGGCGCTGGAGACCTGGCATCCGGGCTACATCGACTGGTGGAAGCAGATGGGGCCGGTGGGTTTCCAGGACAGCCTGGTCTATTTGCGCACCGCGGTCGGTGTCGGCGC
>DATBKQ010000646.1:0-11817 GCA_036555825.1 Acetobacteraceae bacterium
CCGCTCAAGGATCGGAGTATCGCCCGGCCGAGCAGTGCGGCAGCTTGTCATCCCGCGACCCAACATGGGGACGGCCGCGAAAATCGTTAGTGCCTGGCCGAAAAGGATCATGCGTCCGACGATAGTCCGTTCCTGGCGACCCGGATCGACCCGGGGTGAAGAGGACTGCCTGCGGCCCGATCGCGGCAGCCGACCCCGGCGCGCTGCAAGCGCGGCGCGGGCGATGACACGGCAGCGGCGGAAGGCGCCTCCCCGGACCTTGCCCTGTCGGACCCAGCCGTCCGCCCGGGTTGTGGGCCGCCGCCTCCACCGGTCCCGGATTCCTGAAGCTGCGGCGATTCCCGCCTGCCTCTCGGAACTGTCACCGGAGCGGGCGCGACCATGAAGCAAACGGGCGCCCGCCGCAAGTCGCGGTTGCGATCACAAACGATGGCCGTGAACGAGCCTTAATCAACGTGGAAGGTGCAATTCCACACTTTGCCTGTTAAGAACGCGCGATGGACGACTGTCCGACGATTGCGCGCCGCCTGCTGCTTGGCCGTCTGGCGTCGGGGACAGGTGTGGTCGGTACGTTCCTTCTGCCGGCCTGGACAGCGCGCGCTCTGGCCGCCACCGCGGTGGCATCCAAGCGCACGGTTCCGGCCCCGCGTGAGGACCCGCACCGGCCGCCGCCGCTGGTGATGCTGGATCCCGGCCATGGCGGCAAGGACCCCGGTGCGATCGGGGTTTCCGGCACCTACGAGAAGCACGTATCGCTCTCGGCGGCGTTCGAACTGAAACGGCAGCTCGAGGCCGGGGGACGGTACCGGGTGGCCCTCACCCGGGCGCGTGATTCCTTCATCCCCTTGGATGAGCGCGTCGCCAAGGCCCAGTCGCACAATGCGGCACTCTTTGTCTCGATGCACGCCGACGCGCTGTCGGATCATTCGGTGCGCGGCGCCAGCGTGTACACGCTCGCCAACACCGCCTCGGATGCACAGACCGCCGCGCTGGCGCGGCGCGAGAACAGCGCGGACCGCTTCGCCGGCCCCGGCTTCGATGCCTCGCCCGAGGTCGCCCGCATCCTGGCAAGCCTGGTGCGGCGAGAGACCCGGATCGGCTCCAGCCGGCTGGCCCGCGATATGGTGGGCAGTCTCGACGACAACCTGCCGATGCTGGCGAATCCTGCCCGCCACGCCGGATTCGTCGTGCTGAAGGCGGCGGACATTCCCAGCGTGCTGGTCGAGATGGGCTTCATGTCGAACCCCGCCGACGAAGCGGAACTGCGGCGCCCGCAGCATCGCGCCCGCATTGCGGAGGCAATGAAGCGCGCGGTCGATGCCTACTTCGCCGCGACAGCGCACATGGCAGGACGTGATCGCGTGGAATGGATGGCAGCATAGCCTTCTCGTCGCTGGCCGAAGCCGCCGAAACGCGTCATACCCAACTCCATGACCGAGCACCTCACCGCTGGCGAGAAGCCTGAGCCGCTGGGCCCCGGCAATCGGAACAGCCGCAAGCGGCAGCCGGCACCACCGAGAAAGCCCCGCCGTGGCTTATTTCGCCGCTTTGCGCGCGGAGTTGTCGGTGGCGTACTGGGCGTTGGACTGCTGGTCGCTGCCGTCGGCGGAATCGGCGGCTATGTCGCGTTCGAGCGCTTCAGCGCCGATCTGCCGGACGTCGATGGGCTGCGAAGCTACCAGCCGCCGGTCATGAGCCGGGTCTATGCCGGAGATGGCCGACTGATGGTCGAACTCGCCGCCGAGCGGCGCATCTTCGTGCCGTATTCGGCAATCCCGGACGTGGTGAAGCAAGCCTTTGTCTCCGCTGAGGACCAGAATTTCTGGAAACATCCAGGCGTCGATCCGTTGGCGATCGCCCGCGCCGCGGTGTTCGACCTGACGCACATGAACCAGGGGCGCCGACCGGTCGGTGCCTCGACGATCACCCAGCAGGTCGCCAAGAACATGCTGCTGGATAACCAGGTATCACTCACCCGCAAGGCGCGTGAAGCGATCCTGGCGATGCGGATCGAACAGACCCTGTCGAAGCAGCGCATCCTGGAACTGTACCTGAACGAGATCTATCTTGGACTGGGATCGTATGGCGTTGCGGCGGCGTCGCAGGCTTATTTCAACAAGCCGCTCGACAAACTGACTTTGTCCGAGGCGGCGTTTCTCGCCGCGCTGCCCAAGGCGCCCAACAACTACAACCCGTTCAAGTTCCCCGACGCGGCCAAAGCGCGACGCGACTGGGTGCTGGACCGCATGATGGAGGACCGTGCGATTTCGGCGGCCCAAGCCGAGGCGGCAAGGGCCGAACCGATCGTCCCGTCCGAGTTCCACCGGCCGCAGCCGATTCCCGGCGCGGATTGGTTCGCCGAAGAGGTGCGCCGCCAGCTCATCGCCCAGTTCGGCACCGATGTCACCACCCAGGGCGGGTTGATGGTGCGGACGAGCCTCGACCCGGCGCTGCAGATCGCGGCGGAAAGGGCGGTGCGCGACGGGCTGATGGCTTACGACCGCAAATTGGGCGGCTGGCGCGGCCCGGTGACGCATCTGGCAGGCGGGGCGGCGCTGGCGAAGGACTGGGTTGGGTCGCTGGCGCAGGTGGTGCGCCCACCCGGTATGTTGCCGGACTGGAAGTTGGCTGTCGTGCTCGACACCACCGAGGGCGAGGCGCGCCTGGGTTGGATCGACGGCCAGGCACGTACCGGCGTGCTGACGCTCTCGGACGTTGCCTGGGCGCGGCCGGCGAGGGATGGCAAGCCGGGGCCGGCGCCGCGGCGCATTACCGACGTGATGCAGCAAGGCGATGTGGTGATGGTGGAACCCAACGCCACGCCCCCGACCTCGAACGCCCAGGCGAAGAATGCCAAACCCGCGCCGCCGCCGCTGCCGCGGCTGGCGCTGCGGCAGATCCCCGCCGTGCAGGGCGCCCTGGTATCGCTCGACCCGAGGACCGGCCGGGTGCTCGCCATGGTCGGCGGATGGAGCTTCGAGGGCAGCCAGTTCAATCGCGCGACCCAGGCGCAGCGCCAGCCTGGGTCCAGCTTCAAGCCGTTCGTCTATCTGACGGCGTTGGAGAAGGGGTTTTCGCCCAGCCAGCGGTTCATGGATGCACCGATCGTGATGGACACCTCCGCCGGACGCTGGCGGCCCAACAACTTCGAAATGGAGTTCGGCGGCCCGACGCCGCTGCGCGTCGCACTGGAGAAGTCGCTCAACCTGGTGACCCTGCACGTTGCGCAGGCCGTCGGCATGGAGGCGATCGCCCAGAACGCGATCGCCTTCCACGAAGTCGAGAACATGCCGCGCGTGCTGCCGGCGGCGATCGGCGCCGTCGAGACGACGGTGCTGCGCGAGGCAGGCGCATATGCCTCGCTGGCGGCCGGCGGACGCGAGGTCGTCCCGACCCTGATCGACAGTGTTCAGGACCCGGATGGCCACGTCGTGTGGCGGCCGACCGCGATCTCGTGCGACAACTGCTCCGATCAGGGGATCGCGCCGGCGTTGACCGATCAACGCAAGGAGATCGCCGATCCGCAATCCGTGTTCCAGCTCGTGACCATGATGCAGGGTGTCACGACGCGCGGCACCGGTGTGCAGGTGGTCGCTGGCCTCGGCCATCCGATAGCTGGCAAGACCGGGACGACACAGGACTTCACCGATGCCTGGTTCTCCGGCTTCACGCCCGACCTGGTGACCACTGTCTGGGTCGGCTTCGACAACCCCGCCAGCCTTGGCGACAATCAGACCGGCGCGCATGTCGCCGGCCCGATCTGGCACGACTTCATGGCGGTCGCGCTGAAGAACCGGCCAGTGCTGCAGTTCCAGGCGCCGCCTGGCGTGACCATGGCGGCCTGGGAGACCGGCAGCGGCACGGTCACGGACGCGTTCAAGCCGGACCAGGTGCCCGGCGCGTCCCGGCCTATGGGTGGCGCTGTTGCCACCGGCCCGGCGACCGACGGCACGACGCCCGCGGAGGCTTCGAAGACTGCGCCTGGCGGTGTCGACAGCAGCCTTGGCGGCATATACTAAGGCATGACGAGGACAAAATTGACCTCATCATGCCTTGGCTTCTTCGTCTAAGCGCGTGATTCAGACCTCCGGGCGATCCCGCCTCCGGTCATCACGCGCCAGCCGCACCTGGTTGTTGGGTTGAGAGTGAGCGATGTCGGCCGAATCGGATGCCCTGAACGAACAGATCAAGCGGTCGATCGCGCTGCTGAGGAGGCATCTTTGACTGGGATGTCGCCGAAGGCCGACTGGCCGAACTGAACGCGCGGGCCGAGGATCCCGATCTCTGGAAGGACGCCGGCGCCGCGCAGAAGGTGATGCGCGAGCGTAACCAGCTCGCCGGCCAAATGGATGGCTTGCGCAAGCTGGAAGGGGAAGTCGCCGACACGCTGGAGCTGATCACGCTGGCCGAAGCCGATGGCGACGCGGGAATGGCCGGAGAGGGGCTGGCGGCGTTGCGGGCCCTGGCGGATGAGGCAAAGCACCGGGAGATCGAGAGCCTGCTCGCCGGCGAGGCTGACGCCAACGACGCCTATGTCGAGATCAATGCCGGGACCGGCGGCACCGAGGCGCAGGACTGGGCCGAGATGTTGATGCGCATGTATATGCGCTGGGCGGAACAGCACGGCTACAAGGTGCAGTTGCTGGAGGAGAGCGAGGGGGAACAGGCCGGCATCAAGTCGGCGACACTGCAGGTGAGTGGCGCGAATGCCTATGGCTGGCTGAAGACGGAAGCCGGCGTGCACCGGCTGGTGCGTATCAGCCCGTTCGACGCCAATGCGCGGCGGCACACCAGCTTCGCCAGCGTCTGGGTCTATCCGGTGGTCGACGAGAATATCGACATCTCGATCAACGAGAGCGACCTGAAAGTCGATACCTATCGCGCGTCAGGTGCCGGCGGCCAGCATGTCAACAAGACGGAAAGCGCGATCCGCATCACGCATCTTCCAAGCGGCATCGTGGTGGCGTGCCAGACCGACCGCAGCCAGCATCGCAACCGCGCGACCGCGATGGCGATGCTGAAGGCACGGCTATACGAAGCGGAATTGCAGAAGCGCGAGGCGGCCGCGGCGGCGCAGGAGAGCGCCAAGACCGACATCGGCTGGGGCCATCAGATTCGCAACTACGTGTTGGCGCCGTACCAGTTGGTGAAGGACCTCCGCACGGGCGTCGAGAAAGGGAACCCGGACGCTGTGCTCGACGGCGATCTAGATGGTTTTATGGCCGCGGCGCTGGCCGCCCGCGCAGGGGCAACGCGCAGCGAGGCAAGCGCACAGGCGCGGTAAATAGCGCCATAGGAGACCTGCGGTTTTCCGCGATGCGGTCTTGCCGCGCGGCCGCTTTCCCAGGGCGCTTCCACCTGCAAGCGTCGCCAATTCCCCATCCGCGTATCCGCTTGGCAAGTGCGCGTCGCGAGATCATGCTGCGGGTCATCCCGCTCGCGCTGCGCGAAGTCAGGGACAACAAGCCGTTGATCAAGACAAACAACGGACGGCAACAGATCAGGGAGTTTCCAAATGACACGTCTGACACGACGCGCGATCCTCGCCGCCGCACCGGGTGCGCTTACCGCTGCGGCATTGCCTGCCCGAGCGGCCAAGAAATATGGGCCGGGTGTTACCGACACCGAGATCAAGATCGGCAACACCGGCCCCTATAGCGGGCCGCTGGCAAACGCCAGCCCGTTCCCGCTGTCGGAGAAGGCCTATTTCGACATGATCAACGCCCAGGGCGGCATAAACGGGCGCAAGATCACCTGGATATCCTACGATGACGGCTACTCGCCGCCGAAGACTGTGGAGATGACACGCAAGCTGGTGGAAGAGGACCGGGTCCTGTGTCTGTCCGGCTCGATTGGAACCCCGACCAACAGCGCGGTCTGGCACTATCTGAACGAAAAGAAGGTACCGCAACTGTTCCCCGGCACGGGCGCCACCAAGTGGGACGACCCCAAGGGCCATCCGTGGACGATGGGCTTCTTCATCAGTTACCAGGCGGAGGGACACATCTACGCGGCATACCTCCTGAAGAACAAACCCGATGCCAGGATCGGTGTGCTCTATCAGAACGACGATTTCGGGAAGGACTATCTGAAGGGGGTGGTCGACGGACTCGGTGCCAACGCCGCGTCGATGATCAAGGCCAAGCAAAGCTACGAAACCACGGACCCGACCGTCGACTCGCAGATCATCCAGTTGCAGGCAGCGGGCTGCGATGTCCTCGTCACGGTCGCGATCCCCAAGTTCGGCGCTCTGGCGATCAGGAAGGTGGCCGAAATCAACTGGAAGCCACTGCACATCCTGAATGGCATCGCCTCGTCGGTCGGAGCGACCCTGAAGCCCGCCGGCCTCGAAAAGGCCAAGGGGATCGTCAGCGACACTTCCTTCAAGGACCCGACCGACCCTCAATGGCTCAACGACGCGGGCTACAAACAGTGGCTCGCGTTCATGGACAAGTACTACCCGGACGGCGACAAGAACGATAACCAGACGGTTTACGGTTATTCGATCGGCGACACGACCGCGCGGATTCTGAAGCAGTGCGGCGATGACCTGACCCGCGAGAATGTCATGAGACAGGCGGCCAACCTGCATAACGTCCAACTGCCAATGCTGATCCCTGGTATCACGCTCAACTCCGGCCCCACCGAGTTCCAGTTGATCAAGCAGGCCCAGATGAGGCGCTTCAACGGCGAGCGCTATGTTCCGTTCGGGCCGGTCATTTCCGGCGGGATAAGCTGAAGGAGGCCGCGCGATCGCGACCAGGTCGTGACCGCCGGCGACTGAGGCGTCACCGGCAGTTTCGTCGCTTCGCGCTTCGTAGCGCCAGTGGTAACCTTCCGCCCAACCGGCAACAGGAGGGAACCATGCGCGGAGTGGTGTTCACCGGCGGGCGCGAACTGGAACTCATGGAATTCCCCGACCCCACGCCAGGTCCCGACGAAGTGGTGGTCGAGATGAAGGCCTCGGGGATGTGCGGCAGCGACCTGCACCAGTACCGCCGTCCCAAGGGCCAGACCCGCCAGGCGACCGGGTTTCCGCAGAACCCCAACCCGGTGATCGCCGGCCATGAACCGTGCGGCGTGGTCGCCGCAGTCGGCGCGGGCGTGTCGGAAAAAGAGGCGCGGGTCGGCCAGCGCGTCATGGTGCACCACTACCAGGGCTGCACGCAGTGCAACCACTGCCGTTCCGGCTGGCAGCAGCTCTGCCAGGAGGTACCGGTGAAGGTCTATGGCAGCAATGCGCATGGCGGGCACGCCAGGTACCTCTGTGTGCCGGCCAACACCATGGTCCCATTGGCGGACGAACTGAGCTTCTCGGCCGGTGCGGCAATCGCCTGCGGCTCCGGCACCGCGTACAGCGCGCTCCGGCGCATGCGGCTCTCTGGCAACGACACGCTCGCCATCTTCGGCCAGGGACCGGTGGGGTTGGCCGGTACCCAGTTCGCCAAGGCGATGGGTGCGCGGGTGATCGCGCTCGACGTCAACCCGCAACGCCTGCAACGGGCCAAGGACTTCGGCGCGGACGAGGTGGTGGACCCCGGCTCGAACGACCCGGTGGCGGCGATCAAGGACCTGACGCACGGCCGCTATGCCGACTGCACGCTGGATACGTCCAGCAATCCCGACGCACGGGCGAATGCGATCCGCAGCACCAAGGTGTGGGGCACGATGTGCTTCGTCGGCGAGGGTGGCGACGTGCACATCGAAGTCAGCCCGATGCTGCTGCGCCGGCAATTGACGCTGATCGGATCGTGGACATTCTCCAATATCATTCAGGCCGAGTGCGCCACGTTCTGTGTCGAGCGCAAGATCGACGTCGATGCGCTGTTCACCCACCATTGGAAGCTGGAACAGGCAGACGAGGCTTACAAACTGTATCGACCGGCAATCCGACGGCAAGGGCGTGTTCCTGATGTAGGAAGCAACACGGATGCACATGTATAGGTGTCATTGCGAGCAGGGCGAAGCAATCTCGATCGAGATTGCTTCGTCGCATCGCTCCTCGCAATGACACTGGATCTGCGCCGGCAGGTGGCCTCGGCGTATCGCGAAGTGGATCGTCGCGGTCTGATAGCAGGCAGTTCCGGTAATGTCAGCCATCGCACGGCTGAAGGCATGATCATCACGCCGTCCGGCAGCATGGCGAAAACGCTGAGCCCGGAGGCGCTGGTGCCGATGACGCTGCAAGGCAAGGTGCAGGGCAGCATGACACCCTCCAGCGAGTGGGCCATGCACGCGGCGATCTACCTGGCCTATCCCACGGCGCAGTGCATCGTGCACACACATGCCGATGCCTGCACCGCCCTTGCTTGCCTGAACGAAGTGCTGCCGCCGTTTCACTATATGGTTGCCAACTTCGGCGGCGACGAGGTGCGGTGCGCGCCGTATGCGACCTTCGGCACGCCCGAACTTGCGCGGCTTGCGGTCGATGCACTGGCAGGGCGTACTGCATGCCTGCTCGCCAACCACGGCATGATCGTGCATGCGCCCACCGCACATCAGGCACTGACCGCTGCCATCGTCCTGGAGACGCTATGCCGACAATACCTGCTGGCGCGCTCCGCCGGTACCGTGCGTCTGCTGACCGCGGAAGAGATGCGGGCGGCGCACCAGCGATACCGGACCTACGGTCAGCCCGCGCCCGCTACGGCCCGCTGCTTGTGATCGACAGAGAAACCCAGCGAAGGTTGTTCTTTGCCTGAATCAGCATGGCCAGATAGCCACGGCGTTCCTCGTGCGCGTTCTCGATGGCGTGCCGCACATCGTCCGGCGAGGTGACAGGCTGCCCTTGCACGTTGGTGATGACATCGCCTGGCACAATGCCAAGCTCGCGCGCCTCGCAGTCCTCCTCAACGGCCGACACAAGGGCCCCAGTCAGCGCCGGATCGAGCCCGTACTGTTTGCGGGCCGCCTCGGTGATCGACGCAAGCCGCATGCCCGGATCCGGCGCTTCCTCGATCATGTTCCGCGCCGCCTCCGCCTGCATGGTTCCCTGCGTCGGCGTGTAGTTGGGCCACGCCGCGACGCTGACCATCGTGTCCAGCCGCCTGCCCTCGCGCCAACCCATCAGGTGCACCTTCGTATTCACAGGCGTCTTGACGATCGAGCGCATGAACGCGCGCGAATCGCTCTGCTGCACGCCGTCGATCGTCTCCAGCACATCGGCTGGCCGCAGTATCCGGCTCGCCGGTCCGGATGGATCGACCGCGGTTACGATGGCGCCGGTTGCCCGCCGCACCCCCATCGCATCGGCGAGCCGCTCGCTCATGTCCTGCAGGGTGACACCGATCCATCCAGGCTTAGGATGACTGGGATCGAGCAGGAACCGCACGGCGAACGAGGCGATGTTGGACGGGATGGCGAAGCCGATGCCGATAGAGCCGCCGCTGGCCTCGGGGTTATACAGCGCGGTATCGACACCGACGACATCGCCATTGCGGTCAATCAATGGCCCACCGGAATTGCCGTAATTGATCGCCGCGTCGGTCTGGATGTAGCTGTCGAAGGGTGTGTCGTGCAGATTGCGGTTGAGCGCGCTGACAATGCCGGCGGACACCGACATCCCGAGACCCAGCGGGTTGCCGATCGTCACCACCGGATCGCCAACCTGCAACGCATCGCTGTCACCCCATTTGAGGGCAAGCAGCGGGTGGTCCGCCTCCACCTTTACGATCGCCAGGTCCAGCATCGCCGCCGCCACAAGCAGTCGCGCCGGCGCGCGATCTCCGTTGCTGAAGATGACGTGCATTTCGATCGCGCCATCGACCACGTGCTTGTTGGTGACGACCAGTCCGGATGGATCAATCAGGAAGCCCGACGCATATACCTTCACGCGCCGAGGCGATTGGCCGGGCTGCTTGGCGGCGCGCAGCTTCCATTCGGAAATATTCACCACGGCAGGGCTTGCCTGCTTCACAATGGCAGCGTCCCCGGTCTCCATCACGCGCGCGAACGCCGGCGAACCAGCCAGGGAAAGCGAGATCCAAGCGGCGATGGCAAGCACAGACACGGTTTTCATGGCGGCCTCCGCCGACAAGCTATGCCGCCAGCAACGTCTCCGCCGGCGCATACGGCAGGTCCAGGTCCTGCGCCACCGCCTCATATGTCACCTTGCCCGCATGGACGTTCAGACCGTTCAGCAGATGCCGGTCCTCGGCCAGCGCCTTCCGCCACCCCTTCTCCGCCAGCGCGATGACAAATGGCAGCGTTGCATTGGTCAGTGCGAACGTGGAGGTGCGCGCAACCGCCCCCGGCATATTGGTGACGCAGTAGTGCACGACCCCCTGCTCGACATAGGTCGGTGCCGAATGCGTTGTCGGGCGGCTGGTCGCGAAGCAGCCACCCTGGTCGATCGCGATATCCACCAGCACCGACCCCGGCCGCATCTGGCGGACCATGTCGTGTGATACCAGCTTCGGCGCCGCGGCGCCCGGCACCAGCACGGCGCCGATCACCAGGTCCGCGCCCAGTACCTGGTGCTCGATCGTCTCCGCCGTCGCGAACAGCGTCGTCGCCCGCGGCCCGAACTGTAGGTCGAGCTCCTTCAGGCGTGGCAGCGACTTGTCGATAATGGTGACCGACGCTTCCAGTCCAACCGCCATACGCGCCGCGTTTGTGCCGGACACCCCGCCGCCCAGCACCACCACCTTGGCGGGGGCCACCCCCGGCACGCCGCCCAGCAGCATCCCGGCGCCACCCTGTTCCTTCTCTAGGCAGTGGGCGCCGACCTGCACCGCCATGCGCCCCGCGACCTCGCTCATCGGCGCCAGCAGCGGCAGTGCGCCGATCCGGTCGGTCACCGTCTCGTAGGCGATGCAGGTCGCCCCGGTGTGCATCAGCCCCATGGTCTGCGCCTTGTCCGCGGCGAGATGCAGATAGGTGAACAGTACCTGGCCCTGGCGCAGCATGGCGATCTCGGCCGGCTGCGGCTCCTTCACCTTCACAATCAGGTCCGCGCTGGCGAACACTTCGGCCGCGCTGTCCACCACGGCGGCCCCGGCCGCGCGATAGGCCTCGTCCGATATCCCGATACCCGCGGCGGCACTCCGCTCCACCAGCACCGAATGCCCATGCAACGCGAGCTCGCGCGCCCCCGCCGGTGTCAGCCCGACGCGGTACTCGTGTGTCTTGACCTCCTTCGGAACACCAATCTTCACCGGCGGACCTCCTGTTAGGCAGGCAACGGAAACTGACGCAAATACGGCATATAGTCATCCTCTACGTCGATCTGCAGCGTCGCCAGCACCCGCACCACGGCATTGTAAAATGCAATGGTGATGGTCAGGTCGACCACCAGCTCGTTGCCCAGTGCCTGTTGCAGCGCAGCGAAGGTGGGGGCCGACATCGCCCCGTCGCGTGTCATTTCGCGCGCTGCCCGCAGGACTGTCCTGGCCAGTGCGTCGAGTTGCGTCGGCTTGCCCGCCGTATCGTCGATCAGCGCGCGAATGTCGGCGTCGCTGACGCCGAAATCATGGCCGAGCTTGACGTGGTGCGACCACTCGTAGGGCGAGCGCGCCAGCCAGCCCACCTGCAGGATGGCGAGTTCGCGCAGGCGGGGATCGAGTTTGCTGCCGAACCGGATGAACTGCCCCAGCCCGTTGAACGCGCGCGCCGCTTTCGGCGAATTGACCAGGGCCTGGAACAGGCTGATCCGCCGCTTCAGCAGGTCCTGGTCCTCCGGCGAGAGATCGGAGACTTCGAGATACGGCACGCGCGCCATGCGGCCCTCCTGTGATGACCATGATAGCGTAACAGCATGGCCGAGCGGGTCCACATCATCGGCGCGTCGGGGCGCAGCGGCATCGCGCTGTGCCGGTC
>DATBKQ010000647.1:0-18718 GCA_036555825.1 Acetobacteraceae bacterium
GCGCGGCTGCATCACCTTGCGCACCAGGTTGATGCGCCTTTCGGCGTTGATGAACGTGCCGTCCTTCTCGAGGAAGGTCGATCCTGGCAGGAAGATATGCGCGAAGTTCGCTGTCTCGTTCAGGAACAGGTCGTGCACCACAACGCATTCCATCGCCTTCAGCCCGGCGGTGATGTGCCTGGTGTCGGGGTCGGACTGCACGATGTCCTCGCCCTGGATGTAGACACCCCGGAAGGAGCCATCGAGTGCCGCATCGATCATGTTGGAGATACGCAGGCCGGGCTCGGGGTCCAGCGTCACGCCCCATTCGCGCTCGTAGATCGCGCGCACGGCGGGGTTGGAGATGTGGCGGTAGCCGGGCAGTTCGTGCGGGAAGCTGCCCATGTCGCAGCTTCCCTGCACGTTGTTCTGGCCGCGCAGCGGGTTCACGCCGACGCCGCGGCGGCCGATATTGCCGGTGGCCATCGCCAGGTTGGCAAGCCCCATCACCGCGGTGGTGCCCTGGCTGTGCTCGGTCACGCCGAGCCCGTAGTAGATCGCGCCGTTGCGGGCGCTGGCGTAGAGCCTGGCGGCGGCGCGGATGGTCTCGGCCGGCACGCCGGTGATGCGCGCCACCTGCTCGGGGCTGTTGCGCGGCTCGGCGATGAATGCCGCCCAGTCGGCGAATGCCTCGGTGTCACAACGCTCGCGCACAAAGTCCTGGTCCACCAGGCCCTCGGTGACGATCACGTGCGCCAGCGCGCTCAGCATCGCGACATTGGTGCCGGGACGCAGCGGCAAGTGGTAGGTCGCCTCGACGTGGGGCGTGCGCACCAGGTCGATTCGGCGGGGGTCGATGACGATCAGTTTCGCCCCTTCGCGCAGCCGCTTCTTCATGCGCGAGGCGAACACCGGATGACCGTCGGTCGGATTGGCGCCGATCACCACGATCACGTCGGCTTCCTCGATCGAATCGAAGTCCTGCGTGCCCGCCGAGGTGCCGAACGTCTTACTCAGCCCGTAGCCGGTGGGCGAATGGCAGACGCGGGCACAGGTGTCGGTGTTGTTGTTCAGGAATACCTGGCGCGCCAGCTTCTGCACCAGGTAGGTCTCCTCGTCGGTGCAGCGCGACGAGGTGATGACGCCGATCGCGTCCTTGCCGGCGGTGGCCTGGATGCGCTTGAACTCGGAAGCCACGCGGCCGAGCGCCTCTTCCCACGACACTTCGCGCCATGGATCGGTGATCTTGTCGCGCATCATGGGGGAAAGGATGCGGTCCCGGTGGTTGGCATAGCCCCAGGCGAAGCGGCCCTTGACGCAGGAATGGCCGTGATTGGCCTTGCCGTCCTTCCAGGGCACCATGCGCACCACCGTGTCGCCCTGCATCTCGACCTTGAAATTGCAGCCGACGCCGCAATAGGCGCAGGTGGTGACAACGGAATGTTCCGGCTGGCCGAGTTCTATCACGGATTTCTCGAGCAGCGATCCGGTGGGGCAGGCCTGCACGCAGGCGCCGCAGGAGACGCATTCCGATTGGAGGAATGGCTCGTCCATGCCGGCGACGATCTTGGAGGCGAAGCCGCGGCCCTGCACGGTGAGGGCGAACGTCCCCTGCACTTCGTCGCAGGCGCGCACGCAGCGCGAGCAGACGATGCAACGGGCCGGGTCGAACTGGAAATACGGATTGGACGCATCGATCGGCGCGTGCAGATGGTTGGCCCCCGCCTGGCCGTAGCGGACCTCGCGCACACCGATCAGCCCGGCCATTTCCTGGAATTCGCTGTTGCCGGCGGTGGGCGCGGTGAAGCCGTCCAGCGGATGATCCGTGAGATACAGCTCCATCACGCCGCGGCGGATGCGACGCACGCGCTCCGACGTGGTGGAGACCTTCATCCCCTGAGCCACGGGCGTGGTGCAGGAAGCCGGTGTGCCGGGGCGGCCTTCGATTTCGCACAGGCAGACGCGGCAACTGCCGAAGCTGTCCAGCATGTCGGTGGCACAGAGCTTCGGAATGCGGATACCGGCTTCCATTGCCGCGCGCATGATCGAGGTGCCGGCAGGGACCGTGACCTGCTGGCCGTCGATGCTCAGCGTGACCTGCTCCGTGGAGGTGCTGGCGGGCGTGCCGTAGTCGGTTTCCTGGATCAGGGGCATGGGTGCCTCATGGGTACTTTGTCATTGCGAGGTGGCGAAGCCGACGAAGCAATCCTGGCGGTCTGCTGCGCGCACTGACCTGACCGAGATTGCTTCGTCGCTGCGCTCCTCGCAATGACACGGGTTTATCATTCCGCGGCTTCGCGGTGCACGGTGCGGAAGTCTTCCGGCCAGTGCTCGAGCGCGCTGATGACAGGGTACGGAATGAACCCGCCTAGCGCGCAGAGCGAACCGAACTTCATCGTGTGGCAGAGGTCGCGCAGCAACTCCAGATTGGCTTCGAGCTTCTCGCCGGCGATGATGCGGTCGATCACCTCCATGCCGCGCACCGAGCCGACGCGGCACGGCGTGCACTTGCCGCAGGATTCCTCGGCGCAGAATTCCATCGCGAACCGCGCCTGCCTTGCCATGTCCACGGTGTCGTCGAACACCACGACACCGCCGTGGCCGATCAATCCGTCTTTCGCGGCGAAAGCCTCGTAATCGAACGGCGTGTCGAACAGGGCCGGCGGGAAATAGGCACCAAGCGGGCCGCCGACCTGCACCGCGCGCACCGGGCGACCGGACCGCGTGCCGCCGCCGATGTCGTTCACCAGTTCGCCCAGCGTCACGCCAAACCCGCATTCGAACAGGCCGGCGTATTTCAGGTTGCCGGCGAGCTGGATCGGCATGGTGCCGCGGGAACGGCCCATGCCGATATTGCGGTAGTACTCGGCGCCCTCGCTCAAGATGATCGGCACGGAGGCCAGCGTGACGACGTTGTTGATCACGGTCGGGGCACCGAACAGGCCGCGATGGGCGGGCAGCGGCGGCTTGGCCCGCACCTGGCCGCGCTTGCCTTCCAGGCTGTCCAGCAGCGAGGTCTCCTCCCCGCAGACATAGGCGCCAGCGCCGACCCGCTGCTCGATATCGAAGTCGGCGCCGAGCAGGCCCTCGCGCCGGGCGAGGTCGAGCGCCGCATCGAACGTGGCGATCGCGTGCGGGTACTCCGAGCGCGTATAGACGTAGCCCTTGCTGGCACCGACCGCGAAACCGGCGATCGCCATGCCCTCGATCAGCACGAACGGATCGCCTTCCATCAGCATGCGGTCGGCATAGGTACCGGAGTCGCCTTCATCCGCGTTGCAGACGATGAATTTGCGCTGTCCCGGGGCGTCGGCCGCGGTTTTCCACTTGATGCCGGTGGGGAAGCCAGCGCCGCCGCGGCCGCGCAGCCCGGATTGCGTCACCAGTTCGATGGTCGCGGCGGGCCCGATCTCGCGCGCCCGCGCCAGCCCCTTGAGGCCGCCATGCGCGCGGTAGTCGTCCAGCGACAACGGATCGACGATGCCGCAGCGGGCGAAGGTAAGCCGTGTCTGTTTCGCCAGAAACGGCAGTTCCTCTGGCCGGCCAAGGCGAAGCCGATGAGGGCCCCCGGTCAGCATGCCGGCCTCCAGCAGGCCGGAGATGTCCGCGACCGTCACCGGGCCGTAGGCGATGCGGCCCTGAGGTGTCGCGACCTCCACCATCGGCTCGAGCCAGAACAGGCCGCGCGAGCCGGTGCGCACGACTTCCACATCGCCCGACTGGCGGAGCAACGAGGCGACCGCATCGGCGCCCAGCGCCAGCGCCGCGGCGTCGCGCGGCACGTAGATGCGCGCGGTCACCGTGTCCGCTCCAGCGCGGCATCGACCGTCGCCGCGTCCAGGCGCGCCAGCGGCGCGTCATCCAGCAGTGCGGACGGTCCCACGGCGCAGAGGCCGAGGCAGAACACCGGCTTCAGTGTCACGGCGCCGTCAGCGGTGGTATCGTGCCAATCCACTCCCAGGCGCTGGCGCACGTGGTCGGCCACGGCCTCGGCGCCGAGCGACTGGCAGGCTTCGGCGCGGCACAGCCGCAAGACGTGCCGGCCTGGCGGTTCGGCGCGGAAGTCGTGATAGAAGCTGACAATCCCATGCACCTCGGCGCGCGTCAGGTTCAGCGCGCCGGCGACCATCGGCACCGCGGCGGCGGGCACGCAACCGAATGCTGCCTGCAGCGCGTGCAGGATCGGCAGTGTGGCGCCTTCTCGATCGGCATGGGCGGCGATGATGTCGGCAGCGCGCGCCTCGTTCCAGGCCTCATAGCTGGCCAATCCCCGCACTCCTCCCGGTGAAACGCGGTTTGTCCCCACATAATTGGCCGAGTTCGAGGAAATGCAAGCAAGCGCGGCCGAACCCCCGATAGAAAAACTCTATCGGCGGGCGTTGCCCCAGGTCTGACCCAACCGATGCGCTTCAGCGACCAAGGCGGCGGCGAGCGGCGTGAGCGGCTCCCGCTGCGGATAGACCAGCCCCATGGTGGGTGGGGCCTCGTCGCGGATCGGCACCGACCGGATCGGATCACCCAGACCCATCGTTTCGGCCAGCACCGCCGGCATGACGCTCGCCCAGCGCCCGGTGCGCACATGCGAGAACAGCACCACCATCGAGTTCGATTGCAGGGTCGGGGCGGGCTCGACGCCGCCGCGGCGCAGCCGATGGTCGATGATCCGGCGGTTCTGCATGTCGGGGGTCAGCAGGCAAAGGGGAACGCCCCCGACCTCGGTCCAGCTCACTTCCTTTCGATTGCCAAACGGCGAATCGGCCGAGATCAGCAGGTGATAACGCTCGTGGTACAGCGGCACGAACCGGACACGGCCCAGCGGCTCATTGTCCACATAGGTGAGGCCGGCATCGACCTCGAGGTTTTCGAGCTGGGTCAGGATGTCGATCGAATTGCGCGACATCACGGTGAACACCACGTCGGGATGGCGCTCGCGCAGCGGCGTGGTCAGTTCGGCGACGATCGGCAGCGCGGTGGGCACCGCGGCGAGGCGCAGATGGCCGGCGAGACCCCGCTTCAGGGCGCTGATCTCGTCGTGCATCGCGCGCGCGTCGCCGACGATGCGGCGGGCCCAGTCGAGCACGCGCTGGCCCTCCGGCGTGAAACCGATGAAGCGCGACTGGCGGTTCACCAGCAGCACGCCGAAGCTTTCCTCGAGCTGCTTGAGACCAGCCGACAGCGTGGGCTGCGTGATGCCGCAGGCCTCGGCGGCGCGGCCGAAATGCTGCTCGCGGGCGAGCGCGAGCAGCATCTCCAGCTTGTCGATCAGGCGGCCACCGCCACCCGCCGTGCCGTGTCGGGCTGCACGACGCCGCCGCGGACCGCACCGGGCTCGGTGCTGCCCCACAGCACGTCAAAGCCGCGCGGGAGCCTTCGGCTGTTCGGCATCGAGAGCCACAGGCGGAACAGCAGGCGCTCCTGATGGCTAGCGCTGTCGTCCTCATAGGCGGTGCGGCCGTGGAAGACGACGTGGTTGTTCAGCAACTGGATGTCACCCGGCACGAACGGCGAATGGAGACAGGTCTCTTCCGCCACCTCGGCCAGCAAATCGAGCGCCTCGTTCTGCGCCGGCGTGATCCGAGGCACTTCAGGGAATTCCTGCGCCTGCTCGACATAGGTGCGCGAATACTGGCAGGTGAGCTTGCCGTCCTGCACACCGAACACCGGCAGGGCGAAGGCGCGGGTTGAGGCGATGCCGTCCTCGTCCGCCGGGCGCGCGCGCCAGTAGTCCTGGCACAGCAAAGTGAGCAGATCGGGCCGGCGGCGCAGGATCTCGTTGTAGATGGTCACGATCGAGGTCAGTTTGCTGATGCCGCCGGCCTTGGCATTGCGCACGCATAGAAGCGCAATCACGTCGCAGCGGTCGGTGTGCCAGCGGAGCGGGCCGGTGGAGCGGGCGCGGGCGCGCGAGGAGACGATCCGGCCCGGTTCGGTTTCGCTATAGGTCTTGGTATCGAGCCTGGTTTCGTCGCGTACCTCGCCCATGATCTCGCCGCGGGCGTTCTGGTGGAGCGGCGTGCCCAGATGCAGTCCCAGGCCCCAGAAGATGCGGCGGATATCGTCATCGGAGTAACGCTCCACGGGAAGCCCGCGCAGGCGGATGGCGCCGAGACCGTTCTCGAGTTCTTCGCCGACCTCGGCCAGCAGGGCGACGGTGGTCGGCAGCGGGAAGTCGTCACGGCCGAAACCGAATGGCGGGCGGTGCCGCACCCGGGTGAGGGCGGCGTCGATTTCGGCGCGGTGCTCCTCGGTCAAGGTGCGGATCCAGGCGCCGGATTGTTCGAGATCCTTGCCGTACCAGCCGGCGCGGCCGGCCAGGGGCTGCGTAACAGTCATCGTTGTCCTCCAGAATTCAGGCGCAACGTTGGCCAGTGGGCTCCGGCTGTCAATTGGATCGAACGCTAGCGAGCAGCGCGTGCACCGCCGCCGCATCCGCTGCCTGCCGCAGGCGCTGGATGAATGTTTCGTCCCGCATCGGCCGTGATACGGCGGCCATCATGGCCAAATGCTCGTTGCCGCCGTTGGCGGGCGTGAGCAGCAGAACGGCCAGATCGACCGGACGCTCATCGATGGCCGCGAAGTCGATCGGGCGGGCCAGTCGCACGAACAGCGCACAGGGCGACCGCAGCGCGTGGAGCCGGGCATGCGGTAGAGCGAAGCCCTTGCCCAGCCCAGTCGAACCGAGGTTTTCGCGGGCCTGCAAGGAGTTGAATACCATGGGGGCTTCCAGCGCCGTCGCCGTCGCCGCACGGCCCGCCAGTTCCTGCAGCAGCGCCAGTTTGTTGGCAGCCCGCAGCCCCACGATCACCCGGTCAGGCTTGATGAGGTCGCCTATCGTCATCAGTCGGGCGCCCGCAGGCGATAACCGACCCCGGTCTCGGTCTGGATATATTCCGGTTTGTCGGTATCACGCTCGATCTTCTGGCGCAGCGCGCGGATGTAGATACGCAGGTATTGCACATCGGTGTGCGGACCCCAAACCGTCCCCAGGATCATGTTGTGCGTCAGCACCTTGCCGGCATGTGCCACCAGCAGCCGCAGCAGCTCGTATTCCCGCGGCGAGAACTTCACCTCCTGGCCTCGCACCGTCACGATCCGCCGCACCAGATCGACCGTGAGGTCGCCGGCGCGGAACACCGGCTTCTCGCCCTGCTGCTGCAACCGGTGCCGCTGCGCGGCGCGCACGCGGGCGAGCAGTTCCTCGATCCCGAACGGCTTGGTCACATAGTCATCGGCGCCGAGATCGAGCGCCACAACCTTCGCCGCCTCGTTGTCGCGGCTGGACAACACGACGATCGGCAGCATGGCGCCGCCTTCGCGGATGCGCCTGATCACTTCGTTCCCATCGATGTCGGGCAGGCCGAGATCGAGCACGACCAGGTCGGCACGCCGCTGCCGCGCGGCGTCCAGCGCTGCCTGGCCGGTAGCGGCCTCGATCACGACGTAGCCCTGGCTGGCGAGCCCCACGCGCAGAAAGCGCAGGATCGCCGGCTCGTCATCGACGATCAGGATACGCAGCGGGCCGGAAGCCGTGGTCATGCTCCATCCACTGCTGCTGCCCGCTCTTCCGCGCCGGCGAACACCGGCAGGCGCAAGGTGAACACGGCACCCGATCGGCCGGTGGTGTTGGCCGCACTGATACTGCCGCGCATCGCCTCGACGAAGCCCCGACAGATCGCCAGCCCCAACCCGGTGCCTGCCCTGCGCCGATCGGCTACGCCAGCCCGATAGAACTTCTCGAACACGCGTTCCAATTCGTCGGCCGGAATCCCCGGCCCCTCGTCGAGCACCTGAACCACGACCCGGTCTTCCTCCTGCCACGCCTTCACGGTGATCAGCGATCCGGGCGGCGCATATTTGCCGGCATTGTCCAGCAGGTTGAACAGTACCTGCTCGAACAGCACCTCATCCAGGTCGAGCATCGGCAGATGCGGTTGCAGGACCACCTGAGTTCGGTGACCCGTCAGAATCCGCGCGGCGCGGCGCAGCGCGCTGCCGATCGCATCCGACAGCTCCACCGGACCGGTGCGCGGCGCGAGCGGGCCGGACTCGAGCCGCGTCATATCCAGCAGGTTGCCGATGAAACGATTGAGCCGTTCGGCCTCGTCCTGAATGTTGCGGATCAGATCGGTCCGGGTCGCCGCATCGAGCGCGCCGGGCGCCAGCAGGCTGGTCGCGGAGCCAAGGATCGACGCCAGAGGCGTTCGCAGATCGTGCGAGATCGAGGTCAGCAGTGCCGCCCGCAGTCGATCGGTCGCCGCCAGGAGTCGCGCGCTTTCGACGTCCTCCGCCAGCTTCACGCGCTCGATCGCGAGCGCCGCCTGATCCGCCAGCGCGTCGAGCAGCCGATGCCGATCCGGCGTCAGGATCGGTCCTGCTTCGTCGCTGTCGATGCCCACCACGCCGACCGCGCCGCGGCCGGTATTCATCGGCATGAACAGGCGCTTCGCGCCGGGCAGCGTGTCCGACCCACGGCCGGCGATGCGATTCTTCTCCCAGCACCATCTCGCCGCAGCGAGGTCGGCGGGGTCCAGCGTGTCCTCGGGCGGAAAACCTGCGCGTACCGCGACTGAACCGTTCGCGGGCAGTAGAATCACCACGCGGACCTTCAGCATCAGCGCGATCTGGTGCACAGTCGCCCATAACAGGTCATCGAGATCGGCGGCGCCCGCGAGCTTGCGGCTGAACTGATACAGTTCCTCGGTAATGCGCGCGCGCTGCCGCGCCACGATCGCCCCTGCCCGCACCCGCGCGGTCAGGTTGCTCGCGATCACCGCGGTGATGCCAAAGAAGAACAGCGCTGCAACGTTCTCCGGATCGGCGATGGTGAAGGTGTAGAGTGGTGGCAGAAAAAAGAAGTTGTAAGCCAGCACGCTTGCAAGACATGCAAGCAACGCCGGCCACAGACCGTAAACCACAGCCGACACGAGCACCGCGGTCAGGAAACACATCGCGATGCTGGAAAGACCCAACACTTGACGCAGCAGCAGCGCCACCGCCAGCGCAATGGCAACGAACGCCAGACTGCCGGCAAACGCCCGGGCCTCACCACTCGGCAACACGCGTCGGCGCTGCTCGGCCGCCTCGCCACTGCGGCCCAGGACGTGCACGCCGGCACCACCCGCCTTGCGGATAAGTTGCTGCGCCAGCGAGCCGGAGAACAATTCCCGCCACCAGGAGCGCGGCGGCTGCACGATGAGGATGTGCGTAACGTTGTTCGCCCGTGCGTATTCGGCGATCGCGTCAGCCACGTCCTGGCCGGGCAAGGTGACCGTTTCGGCGCCCAGCCGCTGCGCTGACCGCATCGCCTCGGCAATCCGGTCGCGCTCGGCGTCACCGAGCTTCAGGTCGTGCCCGGTCTCGACGTGTACTGCTGTCCAGGGGGCCTTCAGGCTGTCAGCCATGCGCCTGGCATGGCGCACCACCTCGGTGCCGGCGGCATCGCTGCCCACGCAGGCAAGGATTCGCTCGCCGGCGGCCCAGGGACCCGAAATGGCGTGCGCCTGCATATAACGCACCATCTGCTCATCGACCCGTTGCGCCGTGCGCCGCAACGCGAGCTCCCGCAGCGCGGTCAGGTTGCCGGGCGAGAAGTAGTGGCGGATGGCGCGTTCGGCCTGGCTCGGCACATAGACCTTGCCGTCCTTCAGCCGTTGGATCAGATCTTCCGGTGTCAGGTCGATCAGCTCGATATCGTTCGCCTTGTCGATGATCGAGTCCGGCACCGTCTCGCGCACCCTGATGCGGGTGATCCGTGCGATCACATCGTTCAGGCTTTCGATATGCTGGACGTTCAGCGTGGTATAGACGTCGATGCCGGCGGCGATCAGTTCCTCGATATCCATGTAGCGCTTGGGGTGCCGGCTGCCTGGCGCGTTGGTGTGCGCCAGCTCGTCGACCAGCGCGAGTTGCGGGCGGCGTGCCAGCAGCGCGTCGAGGTCCAGCTCCATCAGTTTGCGTCCGCGATATTCGACGGTCCGGCGCGGAATGACCGCGAGTTCGTCGAGCAGCGCTTCGGTTTCGCGCCGTCCGTGCGTTTCCACCACGCCGATGACGACATCGACCCCTTCCTGGCGTCGCGCGCGTGCGGCGGACAGCATCCCGAAGGTCTTGCCGACGCCGGGTGCGGCGCCGAGGAAGACCTTCAGCCGACCGCGCGTTCCTTGCTGCGCAGCCTGCAGGAGCGCATCAGGCGAAGGTCTTCCGTCGCGTGAACTTCGATCGTCCAAATAGGCGGCCCACCCTCTCCCGCCGCGCTCACGCACGGCGACCTCTCCCACTACGTGGGCGAGGTGTACTCTTCTATCCCTTCATCGCATCGAGCGCGAGATTGAGCTGCAGGACGTTGACATGCGGCTCGCCGATGATGCCGAGGAACCGGCCGCTTTCGTGTCTATTCACCAACTGCCGCAGCTTGTCCTCTGGCAGGCCGCGCGCCCTTGCCACGCGTCGCACCTGGAACAGAGCGCCGGCCGGGGTGATGTCGGGATCGAGGCCGCTGGCCGAGGCGGTGACCAAATCGGCAGGAATCGGCGTGCTCGGGTTGTCGGCGGCGAGCTTTGCCGCGTCCTGCTTCACGCGGTCCACCAGCGCCCTGGATGTCGGACCAAGATTCGAACCAGCGGAGTTGTCCGCGGCATACGGCGCAGGGACGGTCTTGGTCGGATCCTTGGGATCAGGCTCGGTGGTTGCCGATGGGCGGCCGTGGAAATACCTGTCGGAGGCGAAATCCTGGCCGATCAGCGCCGAGCCGACCACCTTGCCGTCTTTCCGAACAAGGCTGCCGTTCGCCTGGTACGGAAACATGGACTGGGCGATGCCGGTCATAGTCAGCGGGTAGATGATGCCGGTGATGACCGTCATCACGCCGATCATCACGATCGCCGGGCGGATGTGCTTCATCTCAGGCGAGTCCTATCGAGGTTACCAGCATGTCGATCAGCTTGATGCCGACGAACGGCACCATGATGCCGCCAACGCCATAGAGCAGCAGGTTACGGCGCAGGATCGCCGCGGCACCGATCGGCCGATAGGCCACACCACGCAGCGCCAGGGGAATCAGCGCGACGATGATCAGCGCATTGAAGACGATCGCCGACAGAATGGCGCTTTCGGGGGTGTGCAACCGCATCACATTCAGTGCCTGCAGTTGCGGATAGAATGCAATGAACATCGCCGGGATCATGGCGAAGTACTTGGCCACGTCATTGGCGATGCTGAACGTGGTCAGCGCGCCGCGGGTCATCAACAATTGTTTGCCGATCTCGACGATTTCGATCAGTTTCGTGGGATCGCTGTCGAGATCCACCATGTTGCCGGCCTCGCGCGCGGCCATGGTGCCGGTGTTCATCGCCACGCCGACATCGGCCTGCGCCAGCGCCGGCGCATCGTTGGTGCCGTCGCCGCACATCGCCACCAGCTTGCCGTGCGCCTGCTCACCGCGGATCAGCTTGAGTTTGGTCTCCGGCGTTGCCTGGGCGAGAAAGTCGTCCACCCCCGACTCGGCGGCGATCGCCGCCGCCGTCAGGGGATTGTCGCCGGTGATCATCACGGTGCGGATGCCCATGCGGCGCAGCTCCGAGAACCGCTCCTGAATGCCGCCCTTGATGATGTCCTTCAGATGGATCAAGCCGAGCAGCCGGCCGTCTTTGGAGACTGCGAGCGGGGTGCCGCCGGAACGGGAGATTTCCTCCGACTTGATGGTCAGCTCGCGCACTGCCGTTTCCGAGAGAGCGGGGCGTACCGCAACGGCACCGCCGTTGTCGCCATTACCATCGTAGTGGCGGACGAACGCAAGCACGGCATCGACCGCGCCCTTGCGGATGGTCGAGCCCTCCAGGTCAACGCCGGACAGCCGGGTCTGTGCCGAGAAGGGGATGAAGCGCGCGTGGGCCGGCGCCATCTCGCGGCTGCGAATGTTGTACTTCTTCTTGGCAAGCACGACGATCGAGCGGCCTTCGGGCGTCTCGTCCGACAGTGAGGCGAATTGCGCCGCATCGGCCAATTCCGGCGCGGCAACACCGGCCAGCGGCAGGAACTCGGTCGCCTGGCGGTTGCCCAGCGTGATGGTTCCGGTCTTGTCCAGCAGCAGCGTGTCCACGTCGCCGGCCGCCTCCACCGCACGTCCCGACATCGCCAGCACGTTGAACCGCACCAGCCGGTCCATGCCGGCTATGCCGATCGCCGACAGCAAGGCGCCGATCGTGGTCGGGATCAGCGCAACGAACAACGCCACCAGTATCACCACCGAGGCCGATCCACCCGCAAAGGCGGCAAAGCCGGGGATGGTCGCCACCGCGATGACGAAAATGATGGTGAGGCCGGCAAGCAGGATGTTCAGCGCGATCTCGTTCGGCGTCTTCTGTCTCTCCGCGCCTTCCACCAGCGCGATCATTCGATCGAGAAAGGAGGAGCCTTGCGCCGCGGTGATACGTACCTTGATCCAGTCGGACAGCACGCGGGTTCCGCCGGTCACCGCCGAGCGATCACCGCCGCTCTCGCGAATCACTGGCGCCGATTCGCCGGTGATCGCCGACTCATCGACCGAGGCAATGCCCTCGATCACCTCACCGTCGCCGGGGATCAGGTCGCCGGCTTGCACCAGCACGATATCGCCCTGTTTCAGTTCCGGCGCCGGCACCACCTGCCAGTTCGTGGCGTTCTGCGCCGTCAGGCGCCTGGCCAGCGTTTCGGTCCGCGCCCGGCGCAATGTCGCCGCCTGCGCCTTGCCGCGGCCTTCCGCCACGGCCTCGGCGAAGTTGGCGAACAGCACCGTCAGCCAAAGCCAAAGGATGATCTGGAAAGTGAAGCCCTGATGTTCGCCGCCGCCGGTCAACAGCGCGCGCAGGAAAATCACGGTGGCAAGCGCGGCCGCAATCTCCACCACGAACATCACCGGGTTCTTGATCAGCACCCTCGGGTCGAGCTTGACGAACGACTGCCCGATCGCCGGCAGAAGGATCGCGGGGGCCAGCGCGGTGGACTGTGACGCGCGCATTCTGTTGCGAAGCTTCATGCGGTCAACTGCCGGTACCAAAGAGAGCGCCCGCTTGCATCGCGAAGTGCTCCGCGACGGGGCCCAGCGATATGGCGGGAAAGAAGGTCAGCCCGCCGGTGACAGCGATCACGCCGACCACCAGGCCGACGAACAGCGGACTGTCGGTCGGGAAGGTGCCGGCGGATGTCGGCACGATCTTCTTCTGCGCCAACGAGCCGGCCACCGCCAGCATCGGGACGATCATCAGGAAGCGGCCGGTGAACATTGCCAGACCCAGCGTGTCGTTCCAGAACGGCACGTTCGCCGACAGGCCGGCGAAGGCGCTGCCGTTGTTGCCGGTGGCCGACGCGTAGGCATAGAGCGCTTCGCTGAAACCGTGCGGACCGGCGCCCGCAATCGCGCCGGTGCCGGCCGGCAGCACCACGGCGAGCGCGGTAAACCCCAGTATCGACAATGGCAGGATCAGGATGGCGAGCATGGCCATCTTGACTTCCTTCGCCTCCAGCTTCTTGCCCAGGTATTCCGGCGTGCGGCCGACCATCAGTCCGGCGACGAACATCGCGACGATGACGAACAGCAACATGCCGTAGAGGCCGGAGCCGACGCCACCGAAGATGATCTCGCCCAACATGATGTTGACCATCGGCACCATGCCGGCAAGCGGCAGCAGGCTGTCATGCATGCTGTTCACCGCGCCGCATGACGCATCGGTGGTGACGGTGGCGAACAGTGCCGAGTCGGCGACGCCGAAGCGTACCTCCTTGCCTTCCATGTTGCCGCCGGCCTGCAGCGCACTTGGCGTCTGGTCCACGTTGAACCGCGCGAACGCAGGATTGCCGGCCGATTCGGCCCAGTAGCAACTGGCGACACCACCCAGAAACAGCACACCCATGACGGCGAAGATCGCCCAGCCCTGACGCTGGCTGCCCACCATGCGGCCGAACACGTTGGTCAGCGCGGCGCCGATCGAGAAGATCAGCAGCAACTGGATGAAGTTGGTGAGCGCGCTCGGGTTCTCATACGGATGCGCCGAGTTGGCGTTGAAGAAGCCGCCGCCGTTGGTGCCCAGCATCTTGATGACTTCCTGCGAAGCCACCGGGCCTTGCGCGATGACCTGCCTGGCGCCTTCCAGCGTGGTCGCCTCGGCATAGGGGTTAAGGTTCTCCGGCATGCCGAGAGCGATGAACACCAGGCAGACGGCGACGGAGATCGGCAGGAGGATGTAGAGTACGCAGCGGGTCAGATCGACCCAGAAGTTGCCGAGTGTTCGCACCGAGCGCCGCGCGAATCCACGGATCAGCACCAGTGCCAGGACGATGCCGGTGGCCGCCGAGACGAAGTTGTGCACGGTGAGCGCCCACATCTGCGTCAGGTAGCTCATCGTGATCTCGGGCACATAGGACTGCCAGTTGGTGTTGGTCAGAAAGCTGACGGAGGTATTGAACGCGAGGTCGGGCGATACCGCATCCTGCCCCGCTGGATTGAACGGCAGCACGTTCTGCAGACGCTCAATGCCGTACATCAGCACGAAGCCGGCGAAGCTGAACGCCAGCATCGCCACCGCATAGGTGACCCAATGCTGTTCGTCGTTCTCGCGCACGCCGCACAGCTTATAGATGAACGCCTCGGCCGGGCGCAGGACCGGGTGCAGCGGCGAGCGCTCGCCGGCGAACACGCGCGCCATATAGCCGCCGAGTGGCCTGGTGATCAGGATCACAAGCGCAGCAAAGATCGCTATCTGCAGCCAACCATTGAATGTCATGCGGCGTTACTCCGGGCGATCCTGCTCAGAACCGTTCCGGGCGGATCAGCGCGTAAACCAGATAGACAAGCAGTCCGACCGTCACGATCGCGCCCAGCACGCAGCCGATGGTCATGGCGATGGCCTCATAGTCTATCGCAGGCATATGCGTAGAGGACGCAGGCAGCCAGGAACGCGGCGCCGATCAGGATGTAAAGAATGTCAAGCATGGCGATGCCCCCTGCTCGGCAGTGAAGCGCGGCACGCGAGTCCCGCATGTCGCATCGCACATAAGTAAGTCCCGCAGGCATAGAGATTCCATGGCGAACGGCGCGCTCGGCCATATAAATCCCGGATAAACTGCTCGCTCCTCAGAAGGTCAGGACAGCGCCCGCGCCGGATGTATCAGCCTTGTTGTCGGTTGGCGCGCCGCCAGACCGATTGCCGATGTTCATGGCGGGCGCCGATCAGGCGCTTCGCGAGCGCGCCGAGCCTGTCAATTCATTGCCGATGGAACCCGGCGGTAATCGCCGCATCGATTTCTCTGCCGCGTCCGACCGCAAGAATCAGTGCCTTCAGCGCTGGGTCGTACCGAAGCATAAGCCCATACAGGCGGTGCACTGCCTGGATCAGCTCGCCACCTCTGCCAAGCAACTCGTCGCCGAGTTCGATCATGCGCAGGTTCGGCCACATGCGCGCCCGAAGCCGCAACAGTCCTTCCACGACATCCGTCGCCGGCAGTTCCGGGCGGAGCTCCGCCAGCATGAGAATCGCCGAGGCCGGCGAGCGGGAAAACCCCGCGTGACAGTGCACCAGCAGATGGGTCTGCGCCGGCCGGTCATGAGTCTGTCGCACGAATCGCAGCAACTGCTCGATGTGCTCAACCCGCGGACACTGCATCTCCGGGTACTCGTCGATGATGTCATGGAAACGCAGCTCGAGCCGGTCATGCTCATCGAATGCATCGAAGTCCGCCGGCACCGGTGCGTCGGGGTCCAGTATCGACAGGACATGGCTGACATTCGCGCGGGTGTAGTCGGACAGGTCACCGATGCCGCAGATGGTGATCGGGAAGGGCAGGTCGCTCGACACGCGGTCCTCGCTCGGTGGCCGCGGACAGGCGAGCAACTTCGCCGCCACAGGTCAAACGACGAATCCGCGATGGCCGGTCAGGCGGTCGCCTTGGTCAGCCGCGTATGTGCGCGCTAAGCCTTGCGTAGCACCAATGCACCCGTGCCGAGCACGGTGGCGTTCCAGTCTGGCGCAACAAGCGTTGTCGCGTCGAGCTGGGTGACGATGGCGGGCCCGCTGACATGATCGCCGGCTCCGAGTGTCGCGCGATCGAAGACCGGCGCCTTCAGGCTGCCGCTTGCCGCCTGTACCACCTGCTGTCCGACCGCCGATGCGCCAGTTCCGGGGGGCACGCTCACCGGGACCGACGGCGGTGCGCCAGCGGTCGCCTCCACGCGCAGTGTCACCAGTTCCACCGCCGTATCCAGCGTAAAGCCATTCAGCACACGGTGCGCCTCTGCGAAGGCGCGCCGCGCCGCATCGCCGGCACCAGGCCACTCGATCGCCAGCTCCGCTCCCTGACCCGCATAACGCAGCAGCCCCACACGCGTGATCTTCCTATCACCGGCCGGGACCTGTTCTTCGTCGAACCAGGCATGTGCCTCGGCTTCCAACGATGCAAATATATCCGTCGCCGCGTCCCACTGGTCCGGCCGCGGCATGGTGCGCGAGAACTCCGACTTCAGGCCCGCCGCGAGCAGACCCTCGGCACACAGCACGCCTGGCGCTGGCGGCACCAGCACACGGGAAATGCCTAGCAGCTCTGCCAACGAACAGCCATGCAACGGACCGGCGCCGCCGAACGCCACCAGCGTAAAGTCGCGCGGATCATGGCCGCGCTCCACCGATACGACGCGCATCGCGCCCACCATGTTGGAATCGGCAATCGCCAGGATGCCGCGCGCAGCGTCGTGCAACGACAGACCCAGCGGCTCGGCGACACGCGACCGGATCGCGCGTTCCGCCAAGGCTGGCTGCAAGCTCATTTTGCCGCCGAGTAACGCGGTCGGCAAGTGGCCCAGCACGAGGTGCGCGTCGGTGACGGTGGGTTCCTCTCCGCCGGTGCCATAGCACGCAGGACCCGGCACGGCGCCGGCACTCGCAGGCCCGACGATCAGCGCGCCGCGCGAAAGGCGCGCAATCGATCCGCCGCCTGCCCCGATCGTCGCCATGTCAACCATCGGCAGCGGCAACGGCCACCCTCCGACATGGCCACGCTGCGTCAGCTCGATGCGCTCCCCGCGCAGCAGACAGATGTCAGCGCTGGTGCCGCCGATATCGACGGTGATGATGTCGTCGATCCCGGCGGCCGCCGCTGCATCGCGAGCGCCGACCACGCCCGCCGCGGGGCCCGACAGCACTGTCAGTGCCGGTGCCCGGGCGATCGCCGGAGCGCCGGCGACGCCGCCATTAGACTGCATCAGCAGCAGCGGTGCCTCGATCCGCGCGTCGGCGAGCCGGCCTTGCAGGCGCTGGATATACGTGGTGATCGCTGGCATCACCCCGGCATTCATGATGGTCGCCAGGCTGCGCTCGTACTCGCGTACCACCGGCAGCACATCCACCGACGCCGTGACCGCCACGCCCGGCAGCGCGGCGCCCAGCAACTCCGCGACACGGCGCTCATGCGCGGGATTGGCAAACGAATGCAGCAGGCACACCGCCACTGCCTGCACATCCATTCGCCGCAGCGTCGCCGCCACGTCCTGCACGCTGGTCTCTTCCAGCGGCGCCAGCACGATACCGCCAGGCCCGATCCGTTCGCGCACCTCCAGCACGCGCGCCGGTGGCACCGGACGTTTCGGCTTCACCCACGAGAACAGATTGGCGTGGCGTGGAATGTCCTGCCGACCGATCTCCAGCACGTGGCGAAAGCCAGCAGTGGTCACCAGCGCCGTGACCGCTGTCTTGCCTTCCAGAATCAGGTTGGTGGCCACGGTCGTGCCATGCAGCACGCGTCCCACGTCCTGCGACGGCACGCCCGCCTCGGCCAGCACCCGGTGGACACCGGTGATGAACGCATGCGACGGATCGGCTGGCGTGCTCGCCGTCTTCGCGCGCCATTGGCGGCCGGTCGCCTGGTCCAGCAGGGTGATGTCGGTGAACGTGCCGCCGATATCGATTGCGACCGCAAACATCATGCGTACATCATGCTGGCGCGCAGCGACTGCGTGGCGTCCCGATCGACAGCGTCGCCGGCGATCGCCACGCCATAATCGCGCCGTGCCGCGGCGATCGATACGAACCCGTCGCGCACGTCCTGCAACACCTGGTCGACCGGGCGTGCGAACGGATGGCCATGGCCGCCGCCGCCGCCCGTTTCCAGCAGCAGGATGTCGCCGCGCTGCAGTACGGTGCCGTCGGACAGCGGCGCCAGCAGCTTCTCGCGCGACGTGCCCGGGTTGACAACGGCGCGTCCCGTGCCGCCGCGCATACCGCCGGCCACGCCCCACGGCGGATTGAGCACGCTGTCGATGCGCATCGACAGCACCGCGTGCTCCGCCAGCACCTCGTATTCGCGAGCCACGCCGGCGCCGCCGCGGAAGCGTCCCGGACCGCCGCTGTCGCGGTTGATGCCATAGCGCAGCAGCCGCACCGGATAGGCCTGTTCAAGAAACTCGACCGGATAATTCTCCTGGGCGACGAAATACACCGCGTCGATTCCGTCTGCGGTTGCACGTGCGCCGTACCCGACGCCCACACCGTCCGACATCAGGAACGGCCGGCCGCCGGCGGTGCCGCGCAGCATGATGATCACGTAGGCCGAATGCGAGGCCGGCGCCTCGCCTCCCGCCGCATTCACCAGGCCATTCAACGCCGCGAGGAATCGCATCATGGTCATGCCGCGCAACCCGAGCGGCGCCGGAAACCGCGGCCACAACAGCGATCCTTCGCGCAGCTTCACCTCGTCGAGCGCGCGCGGCCCGCCCGCA
>DATBKQ010000648.1:0-2096 GCA_036555825.1 Acetobacteraceae bacterium
CTTACGCGCCCTACGACGCGCCGCGCTACGCGGTGTCGGTGGTGGTGGAGCATGGCAACGCCGGCGCCGCGGCGGCGGCGCCGATCGCACGCGACATCATGAACGACACGCTGCAGCACGATCCGGCCGGGAGCGACGAACCTTCGGGCGCACGGGTCGCGCAGCGCGAGGCGGGCCGATGAGAGAAGGCCGGCTGTGGCGCGAGGCGTCGTTCGATCTCGGCGCCAAGGTCTGGCAGGTGAGCTGGCTCTACGTGCTGCTGCTGTGCGCGCTGGCCGGCGTCGGTTATGCCGCGCTCTTCAGCGCAGCCGGCGGCGCGCCGGAGCCATACGCATCGCGCCACGTGCTCCGCTTCGCCGCCGGCCTGGTCCTGATGGTCGGCCTGGCACTCGTGGACATCCGCTGGATCGCGCGGCTCGCCTGGCCGAGTTACCTGCTGGCGCTTCTGCTGCTGGTCGCCGTGCTGCGGTTCGGCCATGTCGGCAAGGGCGCGCAGCGCTGGCTCGAACCCGGCGGACTGCAGCTTCAGCCGTCGGAGCTGATGAAGATCGCGCTGGTACTGGTGCTGGCGTCGTGGTTCCATCGCGCGTCGTGGGAGCGGATCGGCAATCCGCTGTTCCTGATCCCGCCGGTGTTCGCGATCCTGCTGCCCATCGGGCTGATCGTGAAGCAACCCAACCTCGCGACGGCGGTGATCACCGCGATCCTCGGCGCGGCGATGTTGTTCGCCGCCGGCGTGCGCTGGTGGAAGTTCGCACTCGTCGCGCTGCCGGTGCCGTTCGCCGCGCGGCTCGCGTACAACCATCTGCACGACTACCAGCGCGCCCGCATCGACACGTTCTTCAACCCGGAAGGCGACCCGCTTGGCGCCGGCTACAACATCATCCAGTCGAAGATCGCGCTGGGATCGGGCGGCATGTGGGGCAAGGGCTATCTGCAAGGCACGCAGGGGCAGCTCGACTTCCTGCCCGAGAAGCAGACCGATTTCATCTTCACCCTGATCGGCGAGGAGTTCGGCTTCATCGGCAGTGTGGCGCTGCTGGCGCTGCTGGGGCTGATCGTGCTGGGCGGGATGCTGATCGCGCTGCGCTGCCGGCATCGGTTCGGGCGGCTGGTGGCGTTCGGCATCGCCACCAACTTCTTCCTGTATGTGGCGGTCAACGTCGCCATGGTGATGGGAACGATCCCGGTGGGCGGCGTGCCGCTCCCGCTCGTCTCGCACGGCGGTTCGGCGATGATCACGGCGATGGTCGGCTTCGGCCTGCTGATGTCGGTGCACGTGCATCGCGATGTCGAGATCGGCGACGCGGGCGACGGCTGAGGATTCTTAACACACGGCGGCATACCCACCGGAGCTCCATCGCCGTGGCGGGGCTTGGCCGGCACAGTACTCACCACAAAGGCACGAAGGCGCGAAGGTCTCAGCGTCTTCGTGTCTTTGGGGTGAACCTTGATGCAGTCACCGCTGGTTGCGTCAGAGATGTCGGTAGACGAGAGCGCCAGGGTTTGGCTTCAGTGCATTCGGGTCGAGTGTTGCACCGAGACGTTCGGCGACCGCAGCCGATGCAAGGTTTTCCGGATGCACATAGCTCACCAGGCCATCGAGCCGTAATGCGCGCGTGGCCCAGTCCCGCAGGGCCATCGCCGCCTCCGTCGCGTACCCCCGTCCTTCCTGTCCTTCGTAGAGTTGCCACCCAAGCTCTTTCTCCGGGAACAGCGGTCCGTCGTTGATGCGGACTTGTCCCACGCTCTCACCGGTAATTCGCAGATCGATCATCAGTCCGCCGTGGCCAAACAACGCCCAGCACGCGATATCGTGGCAGAACGCACCCCATGCCGCCCGTTGCGTATAGGGGCCGCCCAGATAATGTGCGCGCGGCGAGGCGAGCAGCCGGGCAAAGGCTGGAAAGTCGTCCACGCGGGGCGCCCGCAGGAGCAGGCGTTCGGTCGTCAGCGTGGGGATGGTTTGCAAGGGCATGCGGCGCACTCGGCTACGAAGGACGTCTTAAATCAACGTTAACGGGGGAACAGTTTTTGACCCTGCCGCCTTGTGCTATAAGGCTTTTGATGAAGCCATCCGAAGCACTTGCGGCCCG
>DATBKQ010000649.1:0-2957 GCA_036555825.1 Acetobacteraceae bacterium
GAGGCGGTGGATGCCGAGCCGCACGCGTTGACCGACTTTGACAAGGAGGTGGACGCGTTGCGCGGCATCCTTGGCGCCAAGCGTGTCATGACAGTGGACGAACTGCGGCGTGGGATCGAAGCGATCCCCGAGGCGGAGTACCACCGGCTGAGCTACTACAGGCGCTGGGTCCGCTCGATCGCCGACAACCTGCTGGTCAAGGGAGTGATCACCGAGGCGGAGCTGCGCACCGCGCTGGAGCGGGTGTGATGGCCGGGTTCACTCCCGGAGCGCGCGTTCGGGTGAGGAACGACTGGCCGGAAACGCGCGGTCCGGTGCACCTACGCACGCCGCACTACCTGCGCGGCATGTCGGGGACGGTGGTCCGGCAACTCGGCGCCTACCCGAACCCGGAGGACCTTGCGTTCGGTCGCCCCGCGGCGGCGCGGCCGCTCTATCACGTGGCGTTCGACCAACCTTCGGTCTGGCAGGAGGGCAAGGCGGGCGACGAACTGCTGGTGGAGATCTACGAGCATTGGCTGGAACCGGCATGAAGGAGGTGCTGGCGTCGCCAGCAAGCCATGAATGAATATTCTGGAGACCGACGGCGAAAAGCTGCTGGCCGCGCTGCGCGATCTGCTCGCGACCAAGGGCCTTGTGTCCAATGCCGAGATTGCCGAGCGCATTGCCATCACTGATGCGGCCAATCCCGGCCAGGGTGCGCGGATGGTGGCGAAGGCGTGGACCGATCCGGCATATCGCGCACTGATGCTCGCGGACGGCACCAGGGCAGCGGAAGAACTGGGTATTCCGATGCGCGGCGCGCCACCGCTGGGCGTGCTGGAGAACACCGCGGAGGTGCATCACCTTGTGGTGTGCACGCTGTGCAGTTGCTATCCGCGAGCGGTGCTGGGCTATCCGCCGTTCTGGTACAAGTCGGCGGCCTACCGTGCCCGCGCGGTGCGCGACCCGCGAGGGGTCATTGCCGAGTGGGGTACAGTGCTGCCGGACGATGTCAGGATTCGCATTGTCGACTCGACGGCGGACTATCGCTGGATGGTGCTGCCGCGGCGCCCCGCGGGAACCGAAAACTGGAGCGAGGATCGGCTGGCGTCGATCGTGCGCGAGGGTGACATGATCGGCGTGACCGTGCCCGCGGAGCTGCCCGGAGCGTAGCGTACGGACTGCTGAAGCCGCGACGAGTCCTCGCGGAATGCCTGCGTGAAGCTGTCGAAGAGCGGCTGCACCAGATAGTCGAGCAGCGTGCGTTCACCAGTGAGCGCCATCGCGCGCACCGGCATGCCCGAATACAGATGCACGCTGCCGGCGACCGGGGCCAGTATGTCGCGGCGAGGCGGCAACGCCGGGTGCCTCTCCTGCGAGTGCTGCGGTATCAGTCGAAGTCGGTGGGCAATTCGGGTCGTTCCAGGTGCCGGAACATGCGCTCGAGCTGCGCGTGCAGCACGCGGCTGACCGACAGCTCCGCCGGCAACGCGCTTTCGGCGAAGAACGCCACTTCGCTGGTCTCCGGACCGGTTCGTGCTTCACCACCCACGATCTCACAAAGAAAGAACAGCTTCCAGACGTGGAACAGATAGGCCGGCTCGTGCGCATGGCGAGCGCGGTCCCACACCGCGGCGAGTTTGTAGGGCCGAATATCGAATCCGGCCTCCTCCCGCACTTCCTTCGCCACCGCCTCGGTCGGGCTTTCATTCACATCGGCCCAGCCGCCAGGCAACGACCAGCGATCGTTATCGGCCTTTTCGCGCACCAGGAGCAGTCGTCCTTGTCGGAAGACCGCCCCGCGCACATCGAGCTTCGGGGTGGCGTAGCCGCTCTGGGCGGCAAACGTCAGCTCGATTGCGTGGGCGTCGAGGCGCGCGTGGCAGGCGACGATGTCTGCCGCGAGCGCCTGAATGCTGAGATAGCGGGCGCGATCATATGGGTCGCGCGTGAAGTTGAGCCCAATTTGCGCGTGTGCCTGCAGTTGGCGCGCCCACACCAGCCAGGGTGGCTCAATCAAAGGTGCCGGGGTCCGATCCCCGGACATGCTATATCCGCAGGAATCCGGCCAGGCGCTCGGCCTCGGCCACGATGGGATCGGCGATTGCCGCGGCACGCTGCGCGCCATCGCGCAGCACCGCGTCGATGCTCGCGGGATCGTCCAACAGGCGCCGTGCCTCGTCGGCGATCGGGCGCAGCCTGTCGATCAGCAGTTGCGCCAGGACTTCCTTGAACGCGCCGAAGCCCTTGCCGCCGTGCTGGCGCAGCACCGCGGCATGATCCATCCCCTCCAACGCGGCGTAGATGCCCACAAGGTTGCGTGCTTCCGGGCGGTGTTCCAGTCCGCGCGGCTCCGCCGGCAATGGCTCGGGGTCGGTCTTCGCGCGGCGGATCTTCAGCGCGATCGTGTCGGGGTCGTCGGTGAGGTTGATGCGGCTCTGGTCCGACGCCTCCGACTTCGACATCTTCCTGGTGCCGTCGCGCAGGCTCATCACGCGGGGCGCGGGTCCCATGATCAGCGGCTCGATGCGGGGGAAGAACTCGACGCCACAGTCGTGGTTGAACTTCTGGGCGATGTCGTTGGCAAGTTCCAGGTGCTGGCGCTGATCCTCGCCGACCGGCACGCCGGTTGCGTGATAGGCGAGGATATCGGCCGCCATCAGATTCGGATAGACATAGAGGCCGGCCGAGGCGTTCTCGCGGTTCTTGCCGGCCTTGTCCTTGAACTGCGTCATGCGGTTGAGCCAGCCGATGCGCGCCACGCAGTTGAAGATCCAGGCAAGCTGCGCGTGAGCGCGGACTGTCGACTGGGCGAACAGAATGTGCCGCCGCGCATCGATGCCGCAGGCCAGCAGCATGGCCGCCATTTCGCGTGTCTGCTGTGCCAGCGCGCCGCCAGTCTGCCATTGCTCGGTGATCGCGTGCAGATCGACCACGCAATAGATGCACTCGTGGCTCGACTGCAGCGCCACCCA
>DATBKQ010000650.1:0-2615 GCA_036555825.1 Acetobacteraceae bacterium
GGGACGCAGGCGCTGCATGGTGCGCCACCGGCCGTCGTGCTGGCGGGCTTCGCGCGTCGGGTGGAGACGGAGGTGGGCGTCACCGTCTCCATCGGCCTGGCGGCGAACCGGCTGCTGGCGAAGATCGCCGCGGGCCGCGACAAGCCGCGCGGCTTCGCGGTGATCGGCGCAAACGAGGCCGCTTCGCTGCTGGCGCCCGAACCTGTCGGGCTGCTGCCGGGAGTCGGACCGGCGCTCGCACGGCGACTGGCTGGGCAGGGCATCACCCTGCTGGGCCAACTGCAGGTTCTGACCGAGCGGGAGGCGCAACGTCGGCTGGGGGATGAAGGGCCGTCGCTGGTGCGGCGGGCGCGAGGCGAGGACGATCGCCGGATCGATCCGGGACGCGCCACCAGGTCCATCAGCGCCGAGACCACGTTCGACACCGACCTGATCGAGCTCGCCGATCTGGAACACCATCTCTGGCGTTTGGGCGAGAAGCTGGCGCGCCGTCTCAAGGAGAACGGGCTCTCCGCCGGAGGCGTGGTGCTGAAGCTCAAGACGGCGGACTTCACTATCCGTACCCGTGCCACGCGGCTGCCGAGTGCGACGGTGCTGCCCGACCGGATGTTCGATGCCGCGCGCACCCTGCTCGCTCGCGAGGCGAACGGTAAGGCATTCCGCCTGATCGGCATTGGGGCCAGCCCGCTCCTGCCGCTGGCCGATGCGGACCACGGCGATCTGGCCGATCTCGAAACCCCGCGCCGCGCCGCGGCACAGGCCGCGATCGATGCGCTCCGTCAGCGGTTCGGTGCCTCGGCGATCGGCCGCGGAAGGGGATGGAACCCCCTCCCGCGGCGGGCGCGGGAGTAAGGGGGAGGTCAGGCCTCGGGGGGTGCGGCCGCGATCGGTATTTCGCGCGCTTCCGGTTGCTCGCCAGTCCCTGGCGCCCGAATCTCGGCTTCCTCGGATTCGGGCGACGCCTGACCGTCTTCGCCGTTGTACTGCCGGCGCGGCCCGGCCTGCGGCTGTCCGTTCTGCTGGTTCTGCTGTGCCGCCTGGTTCATCGCATTCAGGATGCGGAAATAGTGCTCGGCGTGCTGGAAGTAGCCTTCCGCCATGACGCGGTCACCGCCGCTGGTCGCGTCGCGACCGAGCTGTAGGTATTTCTCGAACAGCTGTTGCGCCGTTCCGCGGATGCGGAGGTCGGGGCCATTGCTGTCGAACACATGGTTGCGATTCAGCGGGATGCCGCCGCTGCCGCCGCCACCGCCGTGATGCCGCAGTCCGCCACCGCCACCGCCGCCACCTGATCGATGGCCACGTCCACGCATGCGTTTCATGTTCATATTGTTGCTGTCCAGCCTTCTCTCTTGCGGCCGTCGGGTGCTGGGACACGGGGTTGCCCCGAAGGCGTCCCGGGGAATGCCCCCTCGGCCAGGCGTCAATCCATCGGCATTGGTTCCGGCGAGTACCCCAGCCATTGGCCGGGGTGCCTTGGCAAGCCGCTGTGCGGCTGACCCTGCCGGACCCGAAGCTAAACCGGCGAACCGGCTCTGCCAAACGGTTTTTTCATGGCAGCGCCCGCCGCAGCACTATCGCGCGGGGTGTGCCCGCCAAGTCGCATCGAGCTTCGCTCGCCAGCCCAACGTTCCGTGCCAGCTCGGCCGCGTTCCACGCCTGTCCGGTTCCGAGTTCCAGCACTGCCATCCCCTGGGGGTTCAGCAGCCGGAGCACCTCGGGGAGCAGGTGCCGGTAGGCGGCAAAGCCGTCCGGACCGCCATCCAGCGCCGAAAGTGGCTCATAGCGCACCACCTCGGGCATCAGGCCGGCCAGGTCGCATGTGGCGATGTAAGGCGGGTTGGACAAGATCAGGTCGAAGCGGCCATCCAGCGAATCGGCCCAATCGGCGCACACCACCGCCGTCCGGTCCGACATGCCCAGTGCCGCGGCGTTGCGCGCCGCGAGGGTGGCGGCGGCGGCCGAGCGGTCGACCCCGATCCCGAAGGCGCCCGGGAACTCGGACAACGCGGCCAGCAGCAGGCAACCGGTGCCGGTGCCGAGATCCAGGATCGTGGCCGGCGGCGGGCGGGCGGCAAAGGCCGCCACCGCCGCCTCGATCAGGGTCTCAGATTCAGGCCGCGGCACCAGCGTCTCGCGTGAGACGGCGAAGTCGAGGCTCCAGAACTCCCGATGGCCGAGAATCAGCGCCAGCGGTTCGCGCGCCGCCCGCCGATCGAGCAGCGGCGCCAGCCGATCCATGCGCGCCGGTGCCGCCGGATGGCGCAGCAGGTCTTCCTGGCCGATGCCGTGCGCATGTGCCAACAGCAGGCGCGCCTCGAGCCGGGGATTGTCGATGCCGGCCTGCCGCAGCCTTTCGGCGGCAAGCTCGATCGCCTGGCGGACTGCCGTGTTCAGGCGGCGGGACTGGCCGCCCGCTTGGACCGGGCGCGAAGCAGCCGGCGCTTCAGCGCCTTGGCTTCCGGCGACAGCCGGCCATCGGCCGTGTTCAGCAGATAGGCATCGATGCCGCCCTTCTGCTCCACCGTGCGGATCGCGCGGGTGCAAAGCCGCATCCGGACCGGGACCCCGAGCACGTCCGACAGCAGGGTCGCGTCCTGCAGATTGGGCAGGAA
>DATBKQ010000651.1:0-2341 GCA_036555825.1 Acetobacteraceae bacterium
GTACAAGTTCAACGGAACGTGGGTCATCGACGAATGGAGCAAGGTCGGTCTACATGTAACTCAGCGTGTCGTTCCGACCGGACCTTACGAAGAGGCGCTGCGCAATGGTGACTTCGCTGTGGCAATCGATGCGGAATGCCAGAACATCGTCAATCCGCTGCTCGATGGCACCAAGTATCTGCCGCATTCCGTGTCCGATGCGAACTATGGGAACTACGACGATCCGGCCGAAATCGATATCTATAGCCGGATGCTGCGTGAAGCCGACGTCGCGCGGCAGCGCGAATTGATGCGTCAGTTCGAGAAGCGGGTGCTCGACACGGAGGCACACGAAGCCTTGTTGCTCTGGCGCTACCGCATCGTGCCGTATCGGAGCTATGTCAAAGGCTTCAGGATAAGCCCCAGCCACTATGTCAACCAGGACCTGGCGACGATCTGGCTGGACCGATAGCCACATCGGCGCCGAAGTGGCGACGGCTGCGTCCCGCGCTCGCGGCCGGTAACGACCAAGGTTCGGGCCGTGGTCGCCAAAGGGGCGTCCGAGTAATTGAACGATGGCGTCCCCGGCGGGATTCGAACCCACGACCCCAGGATTAGGAATCCTGTGCTCTATCCGGCTGAGCTACGGGGACAACCGAAAAACCGATCCTTTCGACGCATTCCAAGGCACGCCCTCGGCAGCGCTTGGACACCCGCCCTTTTTCGCATTTGGGCTGGCAGACGACAAGCGTTGCACGCTGCCCGCTGGAATCCCGGACTGGGTTAGCGCCCCCGAGATGGTGGACATTTGCTGCGGCAATCAGGTTGACGGGCGCCCGGCCCTGAGCTCAGCGTGCCTGTGGCGGACTCGCAGCCAGATCCCGGACGAAGAACTGAATCGCATGATCCCAGGCGGTGTCGGTGTCGCCACGAAAGCCGAGCACACGGGCGAACACGGTCCGTCCACTGGTGACATCAATAATGGACAGCCGCAAACTGCCGATGAGAGTGCTTACCTTGTCGACTTCGCCCACCAGGACGCGATCGGCATGGACCAACCGTGCCAGGTCCCGTTCGCAGCCGTTGCACGCGTCGAGCGGCTGAGCAGCGCGCGCTCGCTCGATATCGGCTGCTATCGGCGTCGGGTCGACGATCGCGTAGATGCCCGACTGAGCGAGTGAGTGGGACAGATATTGCCGCAGCTCCGCCAGCCGATCGGCGTGCTCCTTGGTATGCGCCGGCATCTCGCCCGAGGTGTCCACCCAATCGAGCGGCAGCACCAGCAGGGATGGTGTCGCGGCGGCGTGGGCCGGGGCGGCTGCGGATAGCCACATCAGCACGCCGCAAGTGGTAATCAGTGGCGCAATCAGGCCTGGTCCCTCGCCTGTGCGGCAACCGTCGATTCCAGCCATCTGATGACTTCGCTCTGGTCGGCCCCGGAGCCGATTACGGCCTCGGCCGCCGCCCAGGCGTCGCGACATGCAGCAAGCAACGGCGCGTGAACACCGGTCGATCGTGCCACTCCCGTGGCAATCGTTGTCCCTTTCAGCACATGCCCAAGCGCCAGCCCGGTGTTGAAGCTGCGGGTCAGCACCTGCTCACGCAGCAGGCTTGCCATGGCCGACCCGATCCCGCTCAGGGCCTGGCCGACATCCACCACGGATTTCAAATCCAGACCAAAGCGCTGGGCGATGGCCAGCGCCTCGCTCGTGGCGAGGATCTGCACACCGCGCAGGAAGTCGCCAAGGGCCGCGGCGGCCTGACCTGAACCGACCGGCCCGACATGGAATGTGCGGGATGCCAGCGCCGCGAAGATCGTCTGGCAGCGCGCCACCGCGGTCGCATCGCCACCGATGACCAGGGTCAGCTTGCCAGCGCGTGCCTCGGCCGGCGTGCCCAGAGCGGGCGCATCGATCAGATCTATGCCGCGTTCTGCCAGAAGCTGGCCGAGCTCGGCGGTCGCCAGCGGCTCTGATCCGCCCATGTCGATGACCGTGCCACCTTGCTCGAAGCCGCCGACCAGACCTTCCCAGCCGTACAGCACCTCCCGCAGCGTGTCAGCCGAGGGAAGGGCGGTGATGATGACGTCACAGGATTGTGCCATCATCTTGGGCGACCCACTCATCATGCCACCGACGTCGTTGGTGAACATCCGGACCGAGACGTCCACGACATCATAGACCTGCGGATTGAACCGCTCCCAGACAAGGCGGGTGGCGATACGAGCGCCCATGGCGCCGAGGCCGATCACGCCGATCCGCGGTTGCGCCGCGTCACTCATGGCTGGCACTACTCTTCAGCGTCTCATCGATGAGAAAGATATCGGTCAGCAACGCGCGAATGTGGATGGAGGCATTCAGAT
>DATBKQ010000652.1:0-8369 GCA_036555825.1 Acetobacteraceae bacterium
GTCGTCCTGCTCGGTCATGCCGGCGGGGCCCGAGTAGCGCATGTAGAAGCGGCGCAGCACGTCCTTCACCTCGGCCGGCGCATCGGCGTCCACCAGGAAGAAGCGCCAGCCTTCGGTCTCGGTCGGGCTGTGCGGATGCCACACGCAGATGCCGCGCGGCTGGCGGCCATGATACGAGGCATTGGGGAAGATGTTGCCGGTGAACGGCAGCAGGCGCGCCTTCTCGCCCAGCCGGCGTTTGCGTTCGTGGAAGCAGTGGCGGAAATATTCGTCCACCGCCGGATACTGCGCGTACGAGGGTTCGTATTCGGATTCTGCGGGCATCAGCACGCTGTGCATGCCGTGGCCGGCCGGGTGGCCGACCCAGACGTGCTGGCCCTTGTCGTACTCGTTGTCGCGGCGGCCCTTCTGGCCGCGCTGCGCGCTGGGGCCGATGCCGATCATGTCGACCGAGCGATGCGACGGATTGTGGTAGGTGTCGCCCAGGAAGTTCTCGGCGGCGAACTTCCAGTTGGCGGGGAACACCCATTTGTGCACGCCGATCACCTCGGAGCCGCCGGGGCGGCCATCGCGGCAATCGAGCACCTGGTCGAGATGATCGACCGCGCTGCCGAGATAGTCGAGGAGGTCGGGGGCGGCCGGGTCCCAGGAAGCCCAGACGGTGCCCTTGTAGAGGGCGAGGCGGGGGACCTCGATCAGTGACCAGTCCTCGCGGTTCAGCGTGCCCTCGTAGAGCGCGCGGTACAGCGGCACGCCCTGCAACTTTCCATCCGTGGTGTAGCTCCAGGAGTGGTAGGGGCAGACGAACAGCGAGGTGTTGCCTTGTTCGTAGCGGCAGACCTTCATGCCGCGATGGCGGCAGGAGTTGAGGAACACGTGGACCGTGCCCTGCGTGTCGCGGCAGAGGATGACGGACTCCTCTCCCATGCGGGAGACGAAGAAGTCGCCCGGCTTGGGGATCAGGCTCTCGTGGCCGACGAACAGCCAGGCGCGGGTGAACAGCCTGTCCAGTTCCTGTCGATAGAAATCGGGCGAGACGAAAATTTCGCGGCTGATCATGCCGCGGTGCAGGTCGATCATGCGGTCGATGGGCAGGGTCGAAGGCATTGGCCGAGCCTCCCAGTGGTTCGGCGATTGTGCGCCCGCCGAGGGCCGTGACGTCAAGCCCGTCCCGTGCAAGGAATGCGCGAGAGGAGGAGGCGCCCATGTTCCAGAAATTGCATCACGTCGCCTATCGCTGCCGTGACGCCCAGGAGACGGTCGAGTTCTACACCAAGGTGCTGGGCCTGAAATATGCAGCCGGCGAGGTTTCGCCCGAAGGGCACAAGCCGTATGGCGAAGAGGTCGATCTGATCCACATCTTCTTCGAGTGCGGCGACGGCAGCTATATCGCGTTCTTCGATCTGCCGAGTTCGCCGCCCGCCCAGCCTGACCCGAACACGCCGAGTTGGGTCAATCACATCGCCTTCGAGGTGCCCAGCATGGAGGCGCTGCTGGAAGGCAAGCGGCGCGTGGAGTCTGCCGGCGTAGACGTGCTGGGGCCGAAGGACCACGGGTTCTGCCAGTCGATCTATTTCTTCGACCCGAACGGCATCCGGCTGGAGATGACCCTGCGTACCGAGGCGCCGGGGGTGCTCGACAAGATGGAGAGCGTCGCGGCTGACAGGTTGGCGGAGTGGAACGCACGCAAGCAGCGCAAGTACGGCGTGCCGGCCTGAGCGCGATGGGCGACGAACTGGTCGCGCTCGATGTGCCGCGCGGCAGCGGATATGACAGCCAGAGCGGGCTGAACAACCTGTTCCCGCGGGTGTTCGGCCGGTTGGCGGCCGAGGGAAGCGGGCTGCGGGTGGCGTTCGTCGTGATCCACCCGACCAGCAACTTCATGGGGCACTACCTGATCGAACCGCTGCAACGCCGCGGGCGGGCGGTGCTGGCGCTGAACACGCGCTATGTCGCGAACGATTCGGCGCTGATCATGGAGCGGGCGATCCAGGACCTTGGGGCGGGCGTGCGGTTCCTGCGCGAGCGCGGCTACGAGCGCATCGTGCTGATCGGCAACTCGGGCGGCGGGTCGCTGGCCGCGTTCTATCAGGCGGAGGCGGAGCATCTGACCGTGCGCGCCACGCCGGACGGGGTGCCGTTCGATCTGCGCGCGGAGCAGATTCCGCCGGTGGACGGACTGGCGATGCTGGCGGCGCATCCGGGGCGGGCGGCGACCATGGTGGAGTGGATCGATCCGTCGGTGGTGGATGAGGGCGACATGTGGGCGAGGGATGCGTCGCTCGACATGTACGATGCGGCGAACGGGCCGCCGTACGATGACGCGTGGCTGCGGCGCTATCGCGCGGCGCAGCGGGCGCGCAACGAGCGGATCACCGACTGGGTGCTGGAGCGGCTGGCCGTGCTGGATGCCGATCCGGACCAGGAGCTGATCAAGGATGCGCCGTTCATCGTGTATCGCACGGTGGCCGATCCCAGGTTCCTGGATCTGGCGCTGGATCCCTCGGATCGGGCGGTGGCGCGCTACAAGCGGCTGAACTACGGCCCGACCAACCTGGGGCGGTTCTCGACGCTGCGGTCGTTCCTGAGCCAGTGGAGCGCGCGCCTGTCGCGCGCGGACGGTCCGTCGTGCATGGCGCGCTGCTCGGTGCCGGTGCTGAACCTTATGTACTCGGCGGATACGCTGGTGTTTCCGGCGCAGTGCCGGTCGTGGTCGGCGGCCGCCGGCGAGCGGTGCACGGACCATGTGCTGAAGGGGGCGACACATTTCCTGCTGGGGCAGGAGGCGCTGGTCGAGGAGGTGGCGGATCTGCTGGTCGGTTGGGCCGAGGGGGTCAGGTCGTGAGCCCGGTGCGCGACAGGAACCAGAATGTGGCCAGGGCGGTGATCGCAGCGCTGATCGGATACACCGCGATGGCACGGCGGGAGGGCGCGGTATTGGAGACCTGGCCCGGTGCAAGCACGTGGTCGAAGGCGAGCAGCACCGGGAATATCAGGGATACGATTGCGACCTGGCCGATCTCCACGCCGACATTGAAGGCGCCGAGGGCAAGCGCGAGCGCGTCTCGCGGCAGGCCGAACTCCTGCAGGGCGCTGGCGAAACCGAATCCATGAATGAGGCCGAACACGAAGGTGTCTCGCCAGCGTTTATCCACCCGGCGTGAGAGGAAATTCTCGAGCGCGACATAAACGATGGATGCGGCGATTGCCGGCTCGATGATCGCGCTTGGGATGCGCACGATATCGAGGACCGCGAGAGAGAGGGTGATCGAGTGGGCGATGGTGAACGACGTTACCACCTTCACGACCGGCCAGAGCCGCCGGGCCCAAAGGACCACCGCGACGAGGAAGGCGATGTGATCGTAGCCAAGGAAGATGTGTTCGATTCCGGCGCCGATATAGCGCTGGAACACTTCGCCTCGACTCGGCCGCGCTGTCTCGGCCAGCCGGATTTCGCGACGCGAAGCATCCAGCAGGTCTTGCGTCGGATCCGTGCCCGACCCCATCAGCACCACCTGGCGGGCGGTCTTCGAGACGTCGAGCAGAACGGTGCTGCGGTATCGCAACCTCCCGGTTTGCGAGGTGCATGACCAGCGTACGCGCACGTCCACACCGTCACTGTCCGGCGTGATCGCCGGCTGGCCCGGATCGCAGGATTGGCCGTTCTCCTGAAGGACGACCGCATTCGCGCTGACATAGGCGCCGATCGCGGTGGCGGCACCTGCGAGCGCGTCTGCCCGCACCAGACCCGTTGCATCGTCGACGACATGGGTGTGGGCGGTGCGGTCGACATCGGCGCCTTTCATCGCCACATCGACATCCACCGTCCGGTCTGCATTGACCACGATCCGTGCCGTTGTCACGTCGAACTGGTGCGCCCGCGCTGGCGGCGTAGATGCCGAGACGATTGCCAGCAGCAGCAGAATCGCCGCTCCCAATCGGGAAGCAGTCATCATGGCTGAACTCCAGCGAGCCGCAGAAGCGTTGCTATATGGTCAGCCGCTTGTCCGGGGATGGTTACGATCGCGTCAGACTCCTGCACGCGGGCATAGCGGTCGAGGCGATCCTTGGCCATGTTGCCGAACGAGAGGCGCGCCACGGGATCGGATGAATCGCGCGTGTAGAGCACCATGATCGACGATGGGTGTTCCAGGCCGAATTGGGCCGAAGTGTCTTCGTTGGGCTGTCTGGCGACCACCGCCTCCACCGGTACGCGCTCGAGTGCTGCGAGTTCGGCGGAAATCAGTGGTGCAAGCTGCGGGTCTGCCTTGTGCACAACGCCACCCGGACCATGCACGTGCTGTCCGAAATGGTGGAACCAGTCACCCGCGGGGTCTCGCTCGAAACGGGTGAGCACGCCGTTCTCGACGATTTCGACCGCGGATATCGTCGCGATCGAGACCGGTAGCAAGCGGACCTGCGGCTCCGTTGTTGCTTCGGGTGAACGCTGCTGCATCGCCGTCCGCTCGAGCATGTCCAAGGCGACCTGCCATTCGACCCCAATGTAGCGTTGCAGCAGGTAGAGGTCAGGACGGCCGATCACGCGCACATACTGCGCATTCCGCGCCGGCGTTGCTTCACCAAAGACGACAGTGTCTGCCTTGCCGCCGGCCGCGAAAAGGCTGATCCGCATGCGCGGAGGATCGAGGCCGAAGTCAGTGAGCTGTGCCGATGTGTATTCGCCTGGCTTGAGCGTCCTGAGCGGCTTGGACACATTCAGCATGCGCAGCGCGGCATCGACGTGCTGCGCAATCGCCGGTGCCGCTTCGCCATCGTTGACTGTCCACCCGCCGCTCGGTCGATGCTGGAGCACGACGACATCCTTGTCGCCGGCACCGAGCTCGATACGCGTCGTCAGAGCGACGGGAAGTGTCAGTACACCCTTGGCGCCGGTGGCCGGACGGATCAGCCATGGACTGGCCGGCCATTTGCCGGTCAGCGAAATCGCGCCGATCAGGGATATCATGATCGCGGCTGCCGCAACACCTGTGTAGGTTGCTCCGCTGCGCATCAGCGTCGCCTCCGCCACACCATGACGCCGAACAGGACCACCGACAGCGGGAGCAGAATTTCGATGAGGATGAATGTGATCTGCATTTCGCGGTGGGTGAGCGTGATCTCCGGCACCGCGTACGCCATCGGCTTCAGCTTCGGCGTGCCGGTGTCGCCCGCGAGCCAACGAATGGTCGAGACCGCCAGACCGCCATTCGACGCATAGGGAAAGAACGCGTTGGCTGCGAAGCTTGCGCTGCCGATCAGGACAAGGCGAAACTGATTCTTGCCGCCCTCGGGCCAGTTGCCCTGCAACGCGACGGCAAGAGCGGCTGGCCCTCGCGTCGGGGTCGCCGTGGAAGCGGTTATTGCGCCAGCCCGCACATAGCTGTCCTGGCTCGTGCTTGCCAGTACGATCGCTTGAATATCGGGTTTATGGCCGAGCAGCCGGATGGGGCGCGGCGCCGGGAAGACCGTGAGCGCGAGCTGGTCGGTGATCGGGTGCGGCTGGTAGTACGCGACCGCAACGTTGTCCGGCTCGGCGCCCGCGTGATTGGTCGGATCGACGACGATACCGTCTCCGAGCTTCAGGCCGGCTTCGCCGAGCAGGGCCTGGGTTTCCGCGGTGGCGGGAAATTCCGGGTCGTACATGAGCAAGAGGCGCCCACCGCCGGCAAGATAATCGCGGAGGATGCGCACCTCATCGGGCGCGTAGGCGCTGCGCGGTGCGATGTCGGCGACCACGGCGCAATCGGCGGGAATCCCGGATGCCGTGGGCATGGTCAGCGCGTGGTCGGAATAGCCGATCGCCTCGATCGCCAATTGCAGACGGTCTATTCCGGCTGGAGGCGCCTCGACGGTGGGGATCGAACCCGACACTGTCTCGGTGTGACCGAGATGGACATGGCTGCCAGGCGCGCCATAGGGCTCGCCGTGGCCGGTGACGAAGCAAACCGCCGGGGTCCGTTCCCGCAACACGCGTTCGATGGCGAACGCCACTTCACGCAGGTCGGTGGTGCTGTCGATCTCGGTACGGCGCCCATCCGATTCCACGATCAGGGTGTTGTAAAGCCGTACGCCATAGTTCCGCGCCGCGATCAGCTCCTTGTCGAGGTCAAGCGCGCGGAACCGCAGGTGCCGATCGCGACGCGCCACGGCGGCAAGCACATCCGTAACAGCGAGCGCATCGGCGTCCTGGCTGTTGTAGAAGTAGGTCACCGCGACCTCCCGATCGAGGCTGCCGGCAACGGTCTGCAATTCCGGCGGTGCCGAATAGCGACCTTCCATGGTGAGGTCGAAATGCGCGTCGTGGCGATAGAGCGCGACATTGGCAAGGAACCCAAGCCCGATCGCGGTCAGCACGATCCCGCCGGCGGCAAGTCGCGCCAAGCGGCCGCCCACGTAGCGGGGCAGGCGCAGGCCGAGTGAGAACAGCAGGAGGAGCGCCGCGCACCATGCGGCGAACAGCCAGACGTTCGCGACGCTCTCGTCCGAGGGGCCGAAGCTGCCCACAAGGGCCAGCATGAGCGCAAGGAGGAAGAGAGCGACCTCGAGCCAGCTTCGGGCCGATCGTAGCGCCATTGCCGGCTGCCTCAGCGGCGTGCCAATGCCCGGACGCTGAGAAACAGTCCGAGCAGTGCGACGGTGATGAAATATCCCGCATCGGAGAGGAACAGAGATCCTGTCGCGAACGATTTGAAGTGCACGAGCAGCGACAGGTTCACGGAGAGCGCGTTGAACGGATCGGGCAGCAACCATCCGAAATGGTCGATGATCCAGAGCAGCAGGAACACACTCAACGAAAGCACCGCGGCAATCACCTGATTGCTGACCAAGGTCGAGGTCAGCAGGCCGACACTCACAAGCGCCGCGCCAAGCAGCAGCAGGCCGATGTAGCCGCTGAAGACCGGCCCCCAATCCGGCGCGCCCAGGACCGCCAGGGCGACCGCATATGCGATCGACAGCAACACCATGAGCATGACAAGGCTCAGACTCGCCAGAAATTTCGCGAGGATGACCGACGCGTCGGTAACGGGAGCGGTGAGCAGCATTTCGAGTGTACGAAGCCGCCGCTCCTCGGCGATGAGACGCATGGTGACGATCGGCACCATCAGCAGGAAGAGCACGTACATCTGAAAGAACAGATGAACGAGCGTGGGGGTGTGGGTGACGAACAAGGTGAGTGTGAAGGTGTATCCCATGATCACCAGAAACGCCGAGATCATCACGTATGCCACCGGCGAGGTGAAAAGCGCCATTTCCTCCTTTCTCAGCAGTGCCAAGAACGATGTCATGCCGCCCGCGCCTGCGCGGCGCGTCGGGTCAGGTCCAGAAACACACGCTCGAGATCTGGCTTCACCTCGGCGAGCTCGATCAACGAGAGCCCCGCGTTTACCACCGACCGCGCAATCTCGGCGGCGATCGCCGGCCTCGGCTCCACACTGACGAGATAGCTGCCATCGGCGTCGGGCTCGGCCGAGAGGACGCCCGGCGTCCTGCCGAGTGCGGCCATCGCCTCTGGCCGAAGGCCAGCGATCCGGAGGCGGTAGCCGAGCGCGTATCTTATCTCCATCCTCGCATCGGCGGTCAGCAGTCTGCCGTCGAGCAGGATCATGACGCGCGTTGCGATCTTTTCGATCTCGGTGAGCACGTGAGAGGCAACGAGGACGGTACGCGTGCCCGCAAAAGAACGGATCAACTCACGAACAGCGATGACCTGGTAGGCATCGAGAGCGTTGGTCGCTTCGTCGAGCACCAATATCGGCGGATCGTTGAGCAGCGCCTGGGCGATCGCCACGCGTTGCCGATAGCCGCGCGACAGCCTGCCGATACCGACATTGAGCACCGAGCCGAGTGCGAGCCGTTCGCAGGCCGACCCGACAGCGGCGTGGACGGCTTTGCCCGCAAGCCCCTTGATCTCGGCCATGAACCGCAGGAACTCTCCGACGCGCATGCCGTCGTAAACCGGCGCGTCCTCTGGCACGTAGCCGACATGGGCGCGGACAGCGAGCGAATTCCGCGCGACATCGAAGCCTTGGACGCAAGCCGTGCCTGCCGATGGCGGGAGATATCCGGCGAGGATACGGACGATCGTGCTCTTGCCCGACCCGTTCGGGCCGAGCAGGCCGACCACCTCTCCCGCGCCGACCGAGAACGATACCTGGGAAACCGCCGGGCGCCGCCCGTAATGCTTCACCAGGCGGTCAACGACGATAGCGGCCGGCTGCGGCATGAATCACCACGCCCCTGGAGCAGGATGACTTCTGATAGGTGAAGTCATCCCGCTCCAACCCTTTTCTATGCCGCGATTCAGACCTCCGGCGATTCCGCCTTCGGTCATCGCGGCGCTATTCGTAGTATTCCGGCGAATGCTTGCG
>DATBKQ010000653.1:0-7941 GCA_036555825.1 Acetobacteraceae bacterium
GCATCGAAGCACTCGGCGCCCGGGCGATCGCGGTGACGGTGGATGTATCCGATCCGGCTTCCGTCGCGGCGGCGGGCCGCGCGGCCGAGCAGGCTTTCGACAAGCTGCATGTGGCGGTGAACAACGCCGGGGTGGCGATGCACGGGACGCCGCTGGAGCGGGTCGGCATCGACGAGTGGAACTGGGTGATCGGCGTCAACGTCCTGGGCGTCATCAACGGCATCCGCACCTTCGTGCCGATGATCCGGCGGCACGGCGAAGGCGGCCACGTCGTGAACACCGCGTCGATCTCCGGCTTCTTCATCCGGCGAGGCCGCAACCAGGGTGCCTATTCGATGACGAAATACGCGGTCGTCGCGCTGTCCGAGGCCCTGGAGCAGGAGGTCGAGGACGCCGGCATCGGCGTCTCGGTGCTGTGCCCGGGTGCGGTGGACACCAGCATCTTCGCCTCGGCGGCAACGCGGCCGGACCGGTTCGGCGGGCCGTATGCGCGCCCCGCGCAGGAGGCGATGCGCGGCGCCATGGGCCAGGCGCTGCCGCCCGAACGCGTCGGACAGCGCGTACTGCAGGCCATCCGTGACCGCGAATTCTACGTGCTGACCCACGCCGGCGAGCGCGCCGCGATCAAGGCCCGGCATGCCCGGATCGAGGCCGCGTTCGATCGCGCTGAGGCCTGGGGGAAGACACAGTGAGCGAAGTCGAACCGCTGGACAGCAGCCTCCTTCCGGATGGGCTGCGCTCGCGCTTCCTGCCCGACATCAACGGGCTGCGCGTGCACCTGCTGGAGGCTGGCTCGCCCAGCCGGCCCTGCGTGCTGTTGCTGCACGGGTTCCCGGAGCTGGCGTACTCCTGGCGCAAGGTCATGCCGGCGCTGGCCGAGGCCGGCTATCATGTCGTCGCACCCGACCTGCGCGGTTACGGCCGCACCACCGGCTGGCAGGCGGATTACGATTCCGACGCCGACCTGCGCCCGTTCCGGCTGCTGAACGCGGCCCGCGATCAGCTTGGGCTGTTGCATGCGCTCGGTCACACGACCACCGCCGCGGTGGTCGGCCACGATTTCGGCTCCCCGGTCGCTGCCTGGTGCGCATTGGTCCGGCCGGATGTGTTCCGCTCAGTCGTGCTGATGAGCGCGCCGTTCGAAGGACCGCCGGCCTTGCCATCGCACACACCGACGGTGCGTGAAGACGTCCACGCGGTCATGGCGCAGTTGGCGCGGCCGCGCAAACACTACCAGTGGTACTATTCGACGCGCCCGGCCAGCGACGATATGTGGCACTGCCCGCAGGGTGTGCACGCGTTCCTGCGCGCCTACTACCACCACAAGAGCGCCGATTGGCGGCGGAACCAGCCGTTTCGCCTCGCCGGCTGGTCCGCCGAGGAACTGGCGAAGATGCCGACCTACTACATCATGGACCTGCACGAGACCATGCCGGAGACGGTGGCGCACGAGATGCCGTCAGCCGCCGCGATCGCCGCCTGCCAGTGGCTGCCGGACAGCGAACTCGCGGTCTACGCCGCCGAGTATCAGCGCACCGGCTTCGCCGGCGGCCTGCAATGGTATCGCCGCGGCACCACCGGGATCGATATCTCGGAGCTGCAACTGTTTGCCGGGCGGACGATCGACGTGCCCTCGATGTTCATCGCCGGCAGGAGCGACTGGGGCACCTATCAGCGGCCAGGCGCCTTCGAACGCATGCAGGAGCACGCCTGCACCCGGATGCTCGGCTGTCATCTCATCGAGGGTGCTGGCCATTGGGTCCAGCAGGAGCAGGCAAGCAAGGTCGACGAACTGCTGCTCGGTTTCCTGGCGCGCCAGTAAACGAGAATCCCCCTCCCCTCGCGCGGGAAGGGTCAGGGGGAGGAAGGACGCCGGAAGAACGCGTCGGCGGCGCTGCGATGGCCCTGCTTGCGCTCGATGTCCGCCTCCACCCGCGCAATCTCCGCCTTCAGTTCGACGATGTATTCGCGCAGTTCCTCGACACTCAGGCTGTCCAGCACCGGCTTCTCCAGCCGGGCGCGCTTGCGGACCGGGCCATCTTCCTCGTCCATCATCCCGCATCTCCGTTCACAGAAGCACCACCATAATCATGGTCCGTATACTTGACCCACCCCAGAGCGGGCGTCATATCCGGCCACTATGACCCTGCCATTGATGCCCAAGGCCACCGCCGTGTGGCTGATCGAGAAGACCGCGCTCACCTTTACCCAGATCGCGGACTTTTGCGGCATGCACCCACTCGAAGTGCAGGCGATCGCCGATGGCGAAGTTGCTCAAGGCATTGTCGGTTACGACCCGATCGCCAATGGCCAACTCACGGCTGACGAGATTCGTCGCGCCGAACAGGACCCTGAGGCACGGCTGAGACTCGCGCCCACCGCGCTGCCACAGCCGAAGCGGTTGCGCGGCTCCCGCTACACGCCGGTCGCCAAGCGGAACGACCGCCCGGATGCCATTGCCTTCCTGTTGCGCAATTACCCCCAGCTCAGCGAGGCGCAGGTCTCCAAACTGTTGGGCACCACGAAGGACACCATCCAGAAGGTGCGCGACCGCACACACTGGAACAGCGCCAACATCAAGCCGCGCGACCCGGTGATCCTGGGACTGTGCAGTCAGACCGACCTCAACGCCGCGGTGGCGCAGGCCAACGACCGGCTGGAGCGGGAAGGCCGGGCCGTCCCGCCGCCGCCGGTGCCCGAGCCGGACGAGGTCGCCTGACGGGCTACTCCACCTGCGAACGCAGGCGTTCGATCTCTTCCTTGACGTGCAGCTTCTCGATCTTCAGCCGCTTGAGCGTCTCGCTGTCCGGCATTGGCCGCTGGTCCTCGTCAGCAATGCGCATCTCGAGCGCGGCATGGCGCTCCTTGAGGGAATCGAGACGGCTCTGCAGGGTCATCGACAAACCTCCGATTGAAGTCGGCCAGCGGCCACATGGTAGCCCCATTGAGATAGGAAGGGCCATCGCGAATGTGCCAGCCTGGGACTCGCTTCCTGTCTGTGCTATGGAGCCGGCATGCTGACCGATCGGGACTCGCTGCTGCGCAAGCTGCACGAACTCCGCAGCGAACATCGTGACCTCGATACGGTGATCGCGCGCCTGGCGGAACAGGGTGCCTCGGATCAACTGCATTTGCAACGACTTAAGAAGCGTAAGCTGATGCTGAAGGATGAGATCGCCTGGCTGGAGAGCCGGCTGATCCCGGACAGCATCGCCTGATGACGCGAGCGGCGAACGAACAGGACCCGGGTGGTGGTCGATCCGGCCATCCAGAGATCGCTCCTGCCGTCGGTATCATCATGGGCAGCCAGTCCGACTGGGCCACGCTCCGGCACGCCGCGGAGATGCTGGATCGCCTGGCGGTGCCGCACGAGGCGCGGATCGTCTCGGCGCATCGCACGCCGGACCGGCTGCGCGACTACGCCACCACGGCCCGGCGTCGCGGTTTAAGGGTGATCATCGCCGGCGCTGGCGGAGCGGCGCACCTTCCGGGCATGTGCGCCGCCTGGACCCCTCTGCCGGTCCTGGGCGTGCCAGTGGAATCGCACAGTCTCAAGGGCATGGACAGCCTTCTGTCAATTGTGCAGATGCCGGCCGGGATACCGGTCGGAACCGTGGCAATCGGCCGGGCAGGCGCAGTGAACGCTGCCCTCCTGGCAGCCGCGATCCTGGCGATCGGCGATGCAGCCCTCGCCGTCCGCCTGGATGCAATGCGCGAGCAACAGACCAGCGATGTAGCCGTTACCCCGGCATGACGCTTGTCCTGCCGCCGAACGCCACCATCGGCCTGGTCGGCGGGGGCCAGCTAGGGCGGATGTCGGCCATGGCCGCGGCACGGCTCGGATATCGCTGCCATATCCTGACCCGCGAGCCGGACAGCCCAGCGAGCCAAGTCGCCGCAACCGCCACCATCAGCGACTACCAGGAGCCCGAGGGACTGCGACGATTCGCCGCGGCGGTCGATGTGATAAGCTTCGAGTTTGAGAACGTAAGCGCAGAAGGACTTGATCTTCTTGCTTCTCTGAAGCCGGTTCGGCCGTCGCCGATAATTTTGCGCATCAGCCAGGACCGGGTCGCCGAAAAGACCTTCCTCAACGGCGCAGGCGTGGCGACAGCCCCTTGGGCGTCGATCGAAGATCTCCAGTCGCTGGCCGCGGCGGCCGAGCGGATCGGCCTGCCGGCAGTGCTGAAGACCACGCGGCTCGGCTATGACGGCAAGGGCCAGGCGACACTGCGCGATCCGTGCGATCTGCCCGGCGCCTTCGCAACGCTGTCCCCCAAGCCATTGATTCTCGAAAGGTTCGTTGACTTTGCCCAGGAGATCAGCGTGGTCGCGGCGCGCGGCGAAGACGGCAGCTACGCCGCCTTCGATACCGTCGAGAACCGCCATCGCGACCACATCCTCGACCTGACGCTCGCACCCGCGCGCATTCCGGCAGCCGTGGCCAGGCAGGCCCAGACGATCGCGCGCCGCATCGCAGATGCGCTGGACCTAATCGGGCTGCTCGCGGTGGAGATGTTCGTCGATCGTGATGGGCGTGTGCTGGTGAACGAGATCGCGCCGCGGCCGCACAACTCCGGCCACTGGACCATCGACGCGTGTCCGGCGAGCCAGTTCGAGATGCACATCCGCGCCATCGCCGGCCTGCCGTTGCCGCCGGCGGCGCGCCACTCGGATGCGGTGATGAAGAACCTGGTGGGGCCGGAGGAGACCGCCCTGTGGCCGGCCATCCTGGCCGAACCCGGCCTGATCCCTCACCTCTACGGCAAGGTCGAGGCGCGGCCGGGACGCAAGATGGGACACGTCACCCGGCTGTTTCCACGCGGCTCGCTGCCGGGAGAGTTCGGGATCGTGGCGGCGCTGGGGCCGGCCGCGCCGCAGAAGGCGCCAGCCTGAAGGCGGCTCAGCCGAGCGCGGCGACCCCCGGCAAGGTCTTCCCTTCCAGCCACTCCAGGAAGGCGCCCCCGGCGGTGGAGACGTAGCTCATCCGGTCGAGCACGCCGGCATGGCGCAGTGCCGAGACGGTGTCGCCACCGCCGGCGACGCTGCGCAGCGTGCCTTTGTCCGTGGCTTCCGCCACCGCCCTGGCAAAAGCGGTGGTCGAGGCATCGAATGGCGGAGTCTCGAAGGCGCCCAGTGGACCGTTCCACACCAGGGTGCGCCATCGTGCCAGGCGGTCGATCAGTGCCGCGACTGTCGCCGGCCCCACGTCCAGGATCATCGCTTCAGCCGGAACGTTGTCGATGGCCAGCGTCCTAGTGGCGGCCCCAGGCTTCAGTTCGTCGGCCACCTCCGCATCATTTGGCAGAATGACGTCGCAGCCGGCTGCCTTGGCGCGCCCCAGGATCTCGCGCGCCGTTGCGTGCATGTCCGGCTCCTGCAGTGACCGGCCGACCGAGATGCCCTCTGCCGCCAGGAAGGTGTTGGCCATCGCCCCGCCGATCACCAGCGCATTCACCTTCCCGACCAGATTGCCCAGCAGGTCGAGCTTGGTGGACACCTTCGCGCCGCCCACTGTCGCGGCTACGGGACGGACCGGGTTGCCGAGGGCCGCATCCAGCGCCTCCAGCTCGGCCTGCATCAACCGGCCGGCGTAGGCGGGCAAGCGATGCGCGACGCCTTCCGTGCTGGCGTGGGCGCGGTGCGCCGCCGAGAAGGCGTCGTTCACATAGATATCGGCCAGCTTCGCCAGCTCGGCCGCGAAGCCCGGATCGTTCTTCTCCTCCTCGGCGTGGTAGCGGGTGTTCTCCAGCACCAGCACCTCGCCGCGCGCCATGCGCTCGACCGCCTGCTCGGCCGGCACGCCGACGCAGTCCTCGGCGAAGCGGACGCGTTGCCCGAGCACCTCGCCCAGCGCGGTGGCGACGGGCCCCAGCGACATCTCAGGCACCCGCTTGCCTTTCGGCCGGTCGAAATGGCTGCAGACGATGACCCTGGCACCCTTGCCGACCAGTTGGCGGATCGTCGGCGTCAGCCGTTCGATCCGCGTCAGGTCGGTGATCTTCCCGTCGTGCACCGGTACGTTGAGATCGGCGCGCAGCAGGACCCGCTTGCCGGCGACATCGACATTGTCCAGGGTACGGAAGGACATGACGGGCCTCGCGAAGGACCCCCCCTCCCCTTGCGGGAGGGGGTTGGGGGAGGGGCCAGGCGGCTACAGGCTGCCGAACAGCGCCGCGGTATCGGACATGCGGTTCGAGAAGCCCCACTCGTTGTCGTACCAGCCCATCACCCGCGCCAGCGCGCCATCCACCACGGTCGTCTGTGTCGCGTCGAACGTGCACGATGCCGGGCAATGGTTGAAATCGACGCTGACCAGCGGCGCGGTGTTGTAATCGAGGATACCGCGCAGCGCGCCCTTCGATGCATCCAGCATCGCCGCGTTGATCTCGTCCTTGCTGGCCTGCTTCTTCAGGTTCACATCCAGCGACACCAGCGATACGTTCGGCGTCGGGATGCGGATCGCGGTCCCGTCCAGCCTGCCCTTCAGTTCCGGCAGAACGAGGCCGACGGCGCGCGCCGCACCGGTCGAGGTGGGAATCGCGGACACGGCCGCGGCACGCGCCCGGTGCAGGTCCTTGTGCAAGGTGTCCACCGTGTTCTGGTCGCCGGTATAGGCGTGAATGGTCACCATGTAGCCGCGCTCGATACCGAACGCCTGGTGCAGCACCATGGCCATCGGCGCCAGGCAATTGGTGGTGCACGACGCGTTCGAGATTATCGTCATGTCTTTGGTCAGCGTCTTATGGTTCACGCCATAGACGATGGTCGCGTCCACGTGGTCGGCGGGCGCCGAGATCAGCACCTTGCGCGCGCCGGCCTGCAGCAGCGCCGATGCCTTTTCCTTGCTGGTGAAGATGCCGGTGCACTCCAGAGCCACGTCCACGCCCTGGTAGGGCACCTTGGTCGGATCGCGCTCGGCGGAAACCTTGATCGGCCCCCAGACGCGGCCACCATAGCGAATGGTGATCGTTTCACCGGAAACCTCGAGCTGGCCAGGGAAGCGGCCATGCACGCTGTCGTAGTGGAACAGATGAGCATTGGCTTCGGTGCTGCCCAGATCGTTGATCGCGACCGGCACGAGGTCGTCGCGGCCGCTCTCGATCATCGCGCGCAGCACCAGCCGGCCGATGCGTCCGAACCCGTTGATGGCGACCTTCACAGGCATTGGTTGCGTTCCTTCTGCTCTCGCTCAGCTCCTCAGCCGAGCCGCTTGCGGACGGCGGCGACAACGGCCTCGGGGGTGATACCGAAGTGTTTGTAAAGAACTTCATAAGGGGCCGAGGCGCCGAAGTCGGTCATGCCGATGAAAACCCCGTCGTTGCCCAGCCAACGCTCCCAGCCAAAGCCGGAGGCTGCCTCGATGCCGATCCGCGGCGCCGACCCCAGCACCCGCATACGATAATCTTCATCCTGCTGCGAGAACAGCTCCCAGCAGGGCAATGAGACCACCGCGACGTTCATCCCTTCGGCGAGCAGGACGGAACGTGCGTCCATGGCGATCGACACCTCTGAGCCGGTGGCGACCAGGGTTGCGGCGCGTGGCCCATCCGCCTCGGCGAGCACATAGCCGCCACGGGCACAGCGGTTCTCGGTGCTATCTGTGCGCATCGTGGGCAGCGCCTGGCGCGTCAGCGCCAGCAGGCTGGGACCGTCGGTCCGGCGGATCGCCAGCTCCCAGCACTCCGCCACTTCCATGGCATCAGCCGGGCGATATACGTGCAGGTGCGGCATCGCCCGCAGGCTGGCAAGGTGCTCGATCGGCTGGTGCGTCGGGCCGTCCTCGCCTAGGCCGATCGAATCATGCGTGAGCACGTGGATCACGTGCGCCCGGGTTATCGCGCCAATACGGATGGCGGGGCGCATATAGTCGGTGAAGATGAAAAACGTGCCGGTATAGGGGATCAGACCGCCGTGCAGCGCTATGCCGTTGGCGGCGGC
>DATBKQ010000654.1:0-9590 GCA_036555825.1 Acetobacteraceae bacterium
CAACATCCTGCTGTGCGAACGTGGCGCGAGCTTCGGTTACAACACGTTGGTCAGCGACCTCCGCGCGCTGCCGATCATGGCGCGTACCGGCTATCCGGTGGTGTTCGATGCGACGCACTCGGTGCAGCAGCCAGGCGGGCAGGGCAGCTCGTCCGGCGGTCAAAGAGAGTTCGCACCCGTGCTGGCGCGCGCCGCGCTGGCGGTCGGCGTGGCGGCGGTGTTCATCGAGACGCACCCGGACCCGGATCATGCCCCGAGCGATGGGCCGAACATGATCCCGCTGCGCGAGATGCCGGCACTGATCGCGCGGCTGAAGGCGTTCGACGATCTGGCGAAGCAGAATGGAACCGCAAACCACGCAACAGACGCAAATGACGGGCCCCCGGGCCACAAATGAGCCGGAATTAGGTGCCGGCAAAATCTGCGTGCTTTGCGGTGCCCTTAGCTGCGTGGACCGCGATGCATCGGCTCGCTGTCGCGCGACGTCCTCGCGTAGCGTGGGAGATCGTCGTGAACGTCGAACCAGGGAAGCTGTTCCTCGGCATGCACATGGCACTGCGGCGAGACGTCTGCCGGATCATCCAGCGTAACGGCGTAAAGGTCGATATCGTCCGGACGCCGATCGGTGCGATAGTAGATTGGCGAGCCGCAATTCGCGCAGAAGCTGCGCCACACCCCGGCTGACGATGCAAACTCCCTCGGCTGGCCCTGTGTGAAGCGGAGTGCCGCCCTGGGCACCAGAATGAAGGTCGTCACCGGCGAAGAGGTCTGACGCCGGCAGCTCTCGCAATGGCAGTGCGCGACGAAAGTTGGCGCGGCGGTGCATTCGTAGCGGATCGCCCCGCAAAGGCAGTGTCCGGAGATCATGGTGTGCGCGGCGGGGCTGACGGCAACGGCGCGAACGGAACCGATGGAGTGAGGTCCGGCGGCGTCTGGCCGAATGGCTGCGTCGGTCCTGCCGGCGCGGGCTGCGTCTGCTTCGGTTGCGCCAGATCCCTGACGCAACGACCGAACGCGTTGCTGACCGCGGTCGAGCCGTTCAGCCCGACCGTCCACGGCGGTTCGCTGCCGGCGGGAAAATTCAACGTCATCGAACTCGCTCGGCGGAATTGCACATCGAAGGTCCGCATGGAGTCGCTGTCGAGCATCCATTGCACCATCTGGCCGTCGCCAGTGCCCTGCATGTTCCAGGGCGGCTCGAAGCCGATCTGCACCACGACGGGTATTGGCGTGTCCGCCGGGATCTTCCAGGTCGGCTTCCTGGCCTGGAACTGCAGGGTGTCGTTGCCGATTTCGAGCCGGATCGAGAGACTACGGCTATCGACCGGGTTGGTGCTGCCGATTCCGCAGACCGGCTTGCCGTCATCGGCGGTGCCGGTGAACGCGTCCCAGCTTCCGACGTGATAATACACCGAGACCTTGGCGGTAACCCAAGAGCCGCCCAGAGGCGTCATCATCGACGCTGCGAGGACTGCCCGGAGCGTGGTTCGCATTTCACCGTTCTCTATACCCTGGCTCAATCACTTCGCATACGCGTCCGGCAGGGCCGCGGCAAACCCGGCGGCTTGCCGCCGGGCGTTGGATGTCCTAGAGCGGGATGAGCGCGGGAACAGGCGCTCATCCCGCTCCAGTCCATTGTTTTCGCGCGTGATTCAGACCTTCGGCGAGTCCGCCTCCGGTCATCACGCGCCAGGCCGAGCCCGAGCGCAGAGATGGGAGGATCGCCATGGCCGACGCCTATATCTGCGATTTCGTCCGCACCCCGATCGGCCGTTATGGCGGTGCGCTGAAGGATGTGCGCACGGACGACCTGGCGGCGCATCCGATCCGGGTTCTGAAGGAGCGCCATGCGTCGGTGGACTGGGAACAGCTTGATGACGTGATCCTGGGCTGTGCCAATCAGGCCGGCGAGGACAACCGCAACGTCGCGCGCATGGCCTTGCTGCTGGCGGGACTGCCGGCGCACATCTCCGGCTCGACGATCAACCGGCTGTGCGGGTCCGGCCTGGACGCGGTGGGAACTGCGGCGCGGGCGATCCGGGCCGGAGACGCGGAGCTGATGATCGCCGGCGGGGTCGAGAGCATGACCCGCGCGCCGTTCGTCATGGGCAAGGCGGCCGAGGCGTTCTCCCGCTCCGCGGAGATCTACGACACGACGATCGGCTGGCGCTTCGTCAATCCACTGATGAAGGAGCAGTACGGCGTCGATTCCATGCCGGAGACGGCGGAGAACGTGGCGGAAGACTTCCAGGTGACGCGGGCGGACCAGGATGCGTTCGCCTGGCGCTCGCAGATGCGCTGCAAGGCGGCACAGGAGGCCGGGTTCTTCGGTCGCGAGATCGCGCCGGTGGAGATCGCTGGCCGCAAGGGGACGGTGACGGTGGACCGCGATGAGCATCCGCGCGGCGACACGACGCTGGAGGGTCTGGCCAAGCTGAGGACACCGTTCCGGAAGCAAGGCGGCACGGTGACGGCCGGCAATGCATCGGGGGTGAACGACGGGGCGGCGGCGCTGATCATCGCTTCGGAGCAGGCGGCGCAACGGCATGGGCTCACGCCGCGGGCGCGGGTGGTGGCGATGGCGACAGCGGGGGTGGCGCCGCGCATCATGGGCATCGGGCCGGCGCCGGCAACGCAGAGGCTGCTGGAGCGGCTTGGCGTGAAGATCGGCGATATCGATGTCATCGAACTGAACGAGGCGTTCGCGGCGCAAGGTCTGGCGGTGACGCGGCAGTTGGGATTGCCCGACGATGCCGAGCATGTAAACCCGCATGGCGGGGCGATTGCACTTGGCCATCCGCTGGGGATGTCTGGCGCACGGCTGGCGCTGACCGCGGTGAATGCTCTGGAGACGCGCGGCGGGAAGCGGGCGGTCGCCACGATGTGCATCGGTGTCGGCCAGGGGATCGCTGCGCTGATCGAGCGCGTTTAAGGAAAATTCACCCCATCGGCTCATGGCCGGCTATGTGCCGGCCATCCACGCCTTTCAGGTGAATTGGCGGTAAAGACGTGGATGGCCCGGGCCAGGCCCGGCCACGATGGAGCACGAGGAGAACCGCCATGGCTGCCATTGCTGAACTCGTGGCCCGCGAGATCCTCGACAGCCGCGGCAATCCCACGGTCGAGGTCGATGTCGTGTTGGATACCGGCGCGGTCGGCCGGGCGGCGGTGCCGTCTGGCGCCTCGACCGGCGCGCATGAGGCGGTCGAGCTGCGGGACAACGATGCGGCACGATTCGGCGGGAGGGGCGTTCGGATCGCGGTCAGCAACGTGGAGGGCGAGATCTTCGAGGCGATCGGCGGGATGGATCCGACCGAGCAGGTGAGGATCGACAACGCCCTGATCGATCTCGACGGGACAGCCAACAAGTCGCGGCTGGGGGCGAATGCGATCCTCGCGGTGTCGCTGGCGACGGCGAAGGCAGCCGCGGCGGACCTGGGCATTCCGCTCTATCGGCATGTGGGCGGCGTGTACGCGCGGACGCTGCCGGTGCCGATGATGAACATCGTCAACGGCGGCGTGCACGCAGACAATCCGATCGACATCCAGGAGTTCATGATCCAGCCGATCGGTGCCGGCACGATCGCGGATGGCGTCCGGATGGGCTCGGAAATCTTCGCGGCGCTGAAGAAAGGGCTGCATGACGCCGGCCACAACACCAATGTCGGGGACGAAGGAGGGTTCGCGCCAAACCTGAAGTCGGCGGACGAGGCGCTGGGCTTCGTCGCCAAGGCGTGCGAGACGGCAGGCTACCGCCTGGGCGAAGAGGTCACCTTCGCGCTCGATCCGGCGTCGAGCGAATTCTTCAAGGACGGCAGATATGTGCTGGCCGGCGAAGGCAAGACGCTCGATGCCGGCGGGATGGTCCGGTATTACGAGGCACTGATCGGGCGTTATCCCATCGTGTCCATCGAGGACGGCTGCGCCGAGGACGACTGGGAGGGCTGGAAGCACCTGACGGCCACCCTAGGCAACCGGATCCAGATCGTCGGCGACGACCTGTTCGTCACCAATCCCGAGCGGCTGCGGCGCGGCATCCAGGAGCACGCCGCCAATGCGATTCTAATCAAGGTCAACCAGATCGGCACGTTGTCGGAGACGCTGGAGGCGATGGAGATCGCCCACAAGGCGGGCTTCCGGTGCGTGATGAGCCATCGGTCGGGCGAGACCGAGGATGCGACCATCGCCGATCTGGCGGTCGCCACCAATTGCGGCCAGATCAAGACCGGCAGCCTGTCGCGCAGCGACCGGACGGCGAAATACAATCAGCTCATGCGGATCGAGGCGCAGCTCGGCCGGGCGGCACGATACGCCGGCAGGACTATCCTTTGCGGGTAACATACCGGTTCCCGCCCTGCCCCGTATCGGCTACGCTGGCCGGGCGAGTCGAGACAGGTGATGTTCGGACGTGAAATCAAGCGCAGGCTGAAGGCGGTCGTCGCGCCGCTGATCTTCCTGTCGCTGGTCGGCTATTTCGGCTGGAACGCGGTGCAAGGCGATCGGGGGCTGGTGGCCTTTGCCCAGCGCAAGGAGCTGCTCGCCCAGGCGCGGGAAGACCAAGCCAGGGCGCAGGCCGAGCTCGAGGCGTGGGAGCGCCGCGTCAGCGGACTCAGGTCGCGGCATATCGACGCCGATGCGCTGGATGAGCGCGCGAGGGCGATGCTGAACCTGGCCGATCCGTCGGATGTTATCGTCCCGTACGCTCCGGCGGACCGGCTGTTCTAGCCCGCTATCGGGCTGACACGATGGATTGAGCGCGTGATTCAGACGCTCGGGCGATTCCGCCCCTGGTCATCACACGCTAAGCGCTGCGTGACCAGAGCGATTGCTCTCTGGCCACGCGGGGTCAAAGCGCCGATATTGGTTGCATGACCCAGCCGCCCGCGAACCAGGGAAGACGTCGAGGCATGAAGAACCAGGATTGGGAAATCCCGCCGAACCTGCAGCCCGACCCGGATGATTATTCGTTCGACCTCGAGCGGGCGTTGCGGGCTGTTGTCAGCTTGAAGACCTACGTGCCGCCGGACGCCTTTACCGCCGAAAGCCTCGGCACGGAGCGTGCGGGCAGCGGGGTGGTGATCCGCGAGAACGGCGTGGTCGCCACCATCGGGTACCTCATCACCGAGGCGGAGACGATCTGGATTACCTCCTCCGACGGACGAGCGATTCCGGGTCATGCATTGGCCTATGACCAGGAGACCGGCTTCGGACTGGTGCAGGCGCTGGGGCAGCTCAATCTGCCGGCGCTGGAGATGGGGGATTCGGACCGCTTGAAGGTGGGCGATCAGGTGGTGTTCGCCGCCGGCGGCGGGCGGCATCACGCGGTGGAGACCCGGGTGGTCGGGCGGCAGGAATTCGCCGGCTACTGGGAGTATGTGTTGGACGACGCGCTGTTCACGGCGCCGGCGCATCCGTTCTGGGGCGGCGGCGGGTTGATCAGCACGGATGGCAAGCTGATGGGCATCGGCTCGTTGATCCTGCAGCAGGGCGACGGCCGCGGGCGGCGGCTCGACATGAACATGGTCGTGCCGATCGGGTTGCTGACGCCGATCATGAAGGACCTGTTGAGCTACGGCCGGGTGAACCGGCCGGCGCGGCCGTGGCTTGGCATGCTCGCGACCGAAGCAGACGATTCCATCGTGGTCGGCAATGTGACGGATAACGGACCGGCGGAGCAGGCCGGGGTCCGGGCGGGCGACCGCATCCTCGCCGTCGGCGGGGAGGAGGTGAGCGATCTGGCCGGGCTGTGGCGCCGGGTCTGGGCCTGCGGCAGCGCGGGGGCCGAGGTGCGGCTGCGGCTGATGCGTGACAAGACGCCGGTGGCGCTCACGGTGCGATCGGGGGACCGGTCGAGCTTCCTGAAATCGCCGAAACTGCACTGATGGCCGGCACAGTGGCCGGCCACGACGCACGAGCACCGGGCTGGCGTCCGGAAGCAGCGCTGATGGCCCGCGCATGGGGGTGCTGAAGGGTACGGTGATCCCGGTCACCCCGTTCCAGCAGAACTGCGCAGTGCTCTGGGACCACGACACGAGGCAGGCGGTCGTCGTGGACCCTGGGGGCGAGGTGGACCGCATCCTCGCCGCGATCCGCCGCGCCGACGTCTCGGTGGAGCGGATCTGGCTGACGCACGGTCATCTCGACCACGCGGGCGGCGCCGAGGAACTGCGCGAGCTGCTGAACGGGGTGCCGATCGAGGGGCCGGACCGGCGGGACGAGTTCCTGCTGCAGGGCCTGGAGGCGCAGGGCCGGGAATACGGGTTCGTCCTGCGCAACGTCGCACCCGACCGGTGGCTGGCCGAGGGCGACAGCGTCTCACTCGGCGCGCATAGGTTCGATGTGCTGCACTGCCCGGGGCACACGCCTGGGCACGTTGTGTATGTCAATCACGCCGCGCGGTTCGCACTGGTCGGCGATGTGCTGTTCCAGGGCTCGGTCGGGCGCACCGATTTCCCCTATGGCGACCACGCGGCGCTGATCGAGGCGATCGCCACGAAGCTGCTGCCGCTGGGCGACGACCTCGCCTTCCTGTGCGGGCACGGGCCCGGCTCGACGATCGGCGCCGAGCGGAGGAGCAACCCGTTCCTATGCTGAGGGCTTAAAGGGCGGTCCGCCTTCGGTCATCACACGCCGAGGGGTCAGCCAGGCTGACGCTGGTCGGGGGAGGACTGGCGGTGCAAGGCGCGCTGCGTCTTGTAGTAGGCGCGGATGTCGTCCTCGGTGACGTAGCCCTTCTTGTCCTGATCGATCGCGGAGAAATGCCGGGCGATGGACTTGTACCCGGCTTTCGCCTGCTCGAGCGTCAGATGGCCGTCGTGAGTGACGTTCGCCTGCTCGAAGCGTTGCGCCATCGTGAGGTGGGAGTGCGGCGGCTGGGCGGCCTGTGCCTGGCCAGCCGCGGCAAGCGCGGCCGCCGCGACCAATGAGAGCAGAATGCGCATGGGTGTCTTCCTCGTGCAGGTTTCGAGGAGGATGCCGAGTGACGCCTAACAGAATGCTAATGCTTATCCATCCGCGCGCTTCGGGTCAGCTCCTGGCTGGAGAGGGGGTGCCTGCCGGAACCATCGGCGGGCCGTAAATCTCGCGCGCACGGCGCCTGAACGCGCCAACCATGCGCCGCACCGCCTCGTTGAACACGACGCCGATCGCCGCCTGCAGAATGCGGCTGCGGAACTCGAAATCCACGAAGAAGGCCACCTCGGTCCCTTGCGGGTGCGGGTGGAATTCCCACTGGTTGTTCAGGTAGCGGAAGGGACCTCGTTCGTATCGCACTTTCACGCGACGCGGGCGCTCGAGCGTGACGTGGCTGGTGAAGCTTTCGCGGAACGGACCAAAGCCGATGGTCAGATCCGCCACGAGGTCCTGCTCGGTGCGGCTGCGTATGCGGGCAGCGACGCACCACGGCAGGAACAGAGGGTATTTGTCGACCTCGGCCACCAGATCGAACAACTGATCGGGCCGGTAAGGGACAATCTGGCGCTCGGCGTGGGTGGGCATCAGCCAGAGCTGGCACGCGCGGCCTGGCGGGCCGCGCGCAACGAGGCGAAATCCGCGTCCGCATGATAGGAGCTGCGGGTGAGGGGGGTGGCGGAGACCAGCAGGAAGCCCTTGCCGCGTGCGAGCGCGGCGTAATCGGCGAATTCATCGGGGGTGACGAACCGATCGACCGCGGCGTGCTTCACTGTGGGCTGGAGGTATTGGCCGATGGTCAGAAAGTCGACCTCGGCGGAGCGCAGATCGTCCATCACCTGCAGGAGTTCGACGCGCGATTCGCCCAGGCCGACCATCAGCCCGGACTTGGTGAAAATCGAGGGATCGAGCTGCTTCACCCGGTGGAGCAGATGAAGGGAGGCGAAATAGCGCGCGCCGGGGCGGATGGTGGGATACAGCCGCGGCACGGTTTCCAGGTTGTGGTTATAGACATCGGGTTTCGCCTGCATGACGATTTCAGCCGCGCCGGGTTTGCGCAGGAAATCGGGGGTGAGCACTTCGACCGTGGTGCCTGGCGCCGCGGCGCGAATGGCGCGAATGGTGGCGGCGAAATGCGCCGCGCCGCCGTCCGGCAGATCGTCGCGATCCACCGAGGTGATTACGACATGCGCCAGCCCGAGTTTTGCCACGGCATCAGCGACGCGGGCCGGCTCGTCAGCCGCGAGCGGCGCCGGGTGACCGGTGGCGACGTTGCAGAAGGCGCAGGCGCGGGTACACGTGTCGCCCATGATCATCATGGTGGCGTGGCGCTGAGCCCAGCACTCGCCAATGTTGGGACAGGCCGCCTCCTCGCAGACGGTGACCAGGCCGTTGGCGCGCATCAGCGCACGCGTGGCGTGGTAGACCGGGTGGGTCGGGGCCTTCACCCGGATCCAGGCAGGCTTGCGCTGAACGGGATTATCGGGCCGGTGCGCCTTCTCGGGGTGGCGCAAGCGATGATCAACGAGGAGGCGGGTAGTGGACATCCAGCGGAGATGTGGCGGGGGCAGGCGGGGGCGTCAAGCATTGCGCGAAGCGCCACGAGCCGAAGGGCGTGAAGCGCGGAAGCTGCCCTGTGAGCGGTTCCCGCGCCACCGCTTACTTCGGCCGGCTCGATGGCCCGGATATGCGGGTGACTATGTGACCATCCACTTGGCCTGGGCGGCTGATTGGCGAGAGTGGTGACGATGGTGTTGCCCGCACCAGAAGGAGTGGCGGTCACGACGATATCGGCGGGAACGCCGAGAGTGTTGGTCCCCGCCACTGTCAGGAGAGTAGGCGCGACACTGGCCGATGACTGGACCTCGCTGGTTATCGCGGCGGTCATGGCCGTGTGGATGGTGTAATCGCCAGGCGGGAGGCTGGCGATGACGGCGAATGGACCGACAGGTTGTCCGGTCAGGATCCCGATCGGGATGGGGCTGCCGCCACCGTCTGGCGTGGCGGTCAGCGTGATGGTGGCTGGATAACCGAGAGAGTTGCTGCCGGTGGCAACGAGCGTTGCCGGCGCAACGGTGTACGTGGCTGTGCTGTCGCTGGACAGCGTCGTACCGGTCGTGGCCTGCACTGTATAGCTGCCGGGCGGAACTGTGGCCGAAAGGCTGTACGGGCCGTCGCGTTGGGCCGGCAACGTACCAAGCGGAACAGGCGAACCATCGGCCGGGATTGCGACGGCCACGAGGTCGGCAGGCGCGCCGAGCGATTTGATACCGGTCAAGGTCAACATATTCGGCGATGCGGTCACGGATAAGGTCAGACTTGCCACTTGGAATCCCTTGTTCGAACCCGGTACTGCAGTGCGCGGCCGGGCGAAATGACCGGGCGCCGCCGAGCGTGGCGCCCGGCCGCTGCTGACAGCATTTAGTGAATATTACTAACAAACGTCCGGTCAAGTGGGCAAGGCATATCTGCCTAGTATCGACCTTCCATGAAGGTCGATACGTCGCGCCTTTGTTCAAGTATCCGATCGCACGGCGGAGCGCGGCCGTAAGCGACTCACGCTCCGCTGCGATCGGATCGGATACTATAGTGTCCCGGTCCCGAAGTCCTTCGCACTTCAAAATCGGGACATTGTTCCCTTGTTTTCAGTGGCCTGCCTGTCCCCCCGTTCGTCGCGAAAT
>DATBKQ010000655.1:0-13952 GCA_036555825.1 Acetobacteraceae bacterium
CCGTTCCCCGACATCCCGAACGGCGTGCCCGGGCTGACCACGCGCCTGCCGCTGGTGTTCAGCGAGGGCGTGGCGAAAGGGCGCATCGACCTCAACACCTATGTGCGGCTGGTCTCGACCAACCCGGCGAAGTTGTTCGGCCTCTATCCGCGCAAGGGCACCATCGCGCCGGGCGCCGATGCCGACCTGGTGCTGTGGGACCCCGGCCGGCGCGTCACCATCACCAACGCGCTGATGCAGCACGCCATCGACTACACGCCGTACGAAGGGATGGAGGTGACCGGCTGGCCGGTGGCGACCGTGAAGGACGGGCGCGTCGCCATGCGCGACGGCCGCGTACAGGCCGAACCCGGCACCGGCCGCTTCCTGCCGCGCGCGCCGTACGACCTGATCGAACCGACCGGAAACCTCCCCGACGGCTTCGACGCTGCGGCATTCATCTAGTCTAGGACCTCGCCCAGTGTCATTGCGAGGACCCCGCCGAAGGGCGGGGGACGAAGCAATCTCGGTCGGGATTGCTCCCCCTCGCACTCGCGAGCATCGCAATGACACTTTGGCGCGTCCCGCTTACGGCGTCAGTTCACCATCCGCTCCCGTCCGTCCCAGTACGGTTGGCGCACCTGACGGCGCAGCACCTTGCCGACCGAGGACAGCGGCAGTTCGTCGACGAACCTGACCGTCTTCGGCGCCTTATAGCTGCCGATCCTCGCCTTCGTATGATCGATCAGATCGTCGGCCGACGCCGTCATGCCCTCGCGCAGGATCACCTCGGCATGCACCGCCTCTCCCCATTCCGGATGCGGCACGCCCACGACCGCCGACATCAGAACCGCCGGATGCTCGGACAATGCGGCCTCGACCTCGATCGCATACACATTGAAGCCGCCGGTGATGATCATGTCCTTCTTGCGATCCACAATGAACAGATAGCCCTCTTCATCCAGATAGCCGAGGTCGCCGGATTTCCAGAACCCGTTGACGAATTCGGCGGCGGTCCCCTCTGGATTTCCATAGTAGCCCTTGACGGTTCCCTGTGCGCGCAACCAGATCTCGCCCGTCTTGCCGATCGGCATCGCGCGCCCGTCATCGTCCGCGATCATGATCTCCATGCCGGCGGCCACACGCCCGGCCGAGCCCAGTCGCTGGCGTGCCTTTTCGGTGCTGGTATCGTGATCGCGCTTGTTGAGCGCCGAGACGTAGGTCAATGTCTCCGTCGCGCCATAGACCTGGACAAAGATCTGTCCGAACTTCTCGACCAGCCGCGCGACCGCCGCAGGCGCCATAGGAGCGGCGCCATATGTCAGGTTCCGCAGCGATGACAGGTCATAGGCACCGCTGCTGTTGAGATCGAGCAGCCGGTACAGCAGCGTCGGCACCAGCAGCGAGTGCGTGATCCGTTCGGTCTGGACGGTCTCGCACCAGCTCTGAAGGTCCGGTGTGTTCAGCGTGTAGCTGGTTCCTCCGGTGTAGAAGGTGTGCAGGAACGGGATGAACCCGGCGTGCGACAGCGGCGTCAAGGCCAGATAGCGCGTGTCTTCATTGAAATCGAAATCCGGCTGGATGTAGGCGCTGTCGCGCAGCCCCATCCAGTTGTCGAGGGTGTACATCGCACATTTGCCGCGACCCGTTGTCCCTCCCGTGAACCGCAGTACGGCGATATCGTTCTGCGTATCGAGTTCGAGGTCGTTGTCAGCCTCGGAAGCAGCCGCGACCAGGTCCCAGAAGCAATGCACATCGGCGGGCATATGCGATGCCCGGTCCATGACCACGATGGCGCATTCATGCTCCCTGAGCATTCCGTAATACGTATCCAGCATTCTGCCCTCGATGAACACCGCCTTGGGCGTGCAGTGCCGGATCTGCCACGCGTGCTCCTCCAGGCTGTCGCGGACGTTGCTGAACGCAAATGTCGCCTCCTGCTTATAGATCGTGGGGAAATGCAGCAGGCTGAGGTTGTCGTTGTCGAGGATCAGCAGCGCCGTATCGCCGCGCCGCAGTCCGAGCGAGTCATGCACCATGTTTGCGATGCGGTTGGTCAGCCGGTGATACTCCGGAAACGTATAACGTCGCCCTCGCTCGACGTTCACCAGTGCGACATTGTCCCTGTAGCGAAGTGCCATTGTCGCCATGACGCGGCAGTAGTTGGTTTTCATCGCGCGTCTCCCTGCTGAATGACCGGCTCCGCGAATGCATGTTCAACGATCGGCGCGAGAAGGAAGGCATGCGGCGCGCCGTCAGGCAAGCCGATACCGGCGATCTGCTTGCCTCCGACGAGCCGGCGGCAGAGCGGCTGTCGCGGCGAAATTGCCATTGCCTTGAGTGCGCGTAGCGCGTAGCGTTCGCTCCGGTCTTCGAGCGCGAAGTGATCGAATGGGTGGACACACCCGGCGCACAGCCAGAGCCGCCGCCGTCGCGCGGCAGCGCTACGATGAAACAACGGACGAGGATATCCGTCGCCACATGCGGCAGGAAGGCTACGACCCTGACCAGAACGGCCAGGCCGGCGTGCGGCTTACCGTGCCGGTCAAGCTCGTGCGCGAGAAGCTCCGCATGACGCAAGCCGAGATGGCGGCGCTGCTTCGTGTACCGGTGGGTACGCTGCGGAACTGGGAGCAGAACCGCTTCAGCATCGATCCCGCGGTGCAGGCGCTGTTGCTGGTGCTGTACCGCGAACCAGAAGCTGCCTTGCGCGCTCTCGGACGCGCCGCGTGAGAGGGCGGTCGCCGCTCGCTGCCCACAAGGCATGCATACAGGACGACAGGACACAGCTTCGCCAGCTTCACCGCGCACCCGAGTCCGACGTGCTCGCACCGCTGCTGCCGCTCGCCGCCGCGCCCCCCGGTGTCGCCGCCCGCGCCCGCGCCCTGGTGCAGGCCGCGCGCGCCGCGCACCGGCCGGGCGCCGATGTGTCCGACTTCCTCGCCGAATACGGCCTGGGCACCACCGAGGGCGTCGCGTTGCTGTGCCTGGCCGAGGCGCTGCTGCGCATCCCGGACGCGGCGACCGCCGATGCGCTGATCGAGGACCGCATCGCCGCGGCCGACTGGCAGAAGCACCTCGGGCACGGCGACAGCCTGGCGGTGAACGCCTCGGCCTGGGCGTTCATGCTGACCGGGCGCGTGCTGGCGTTGGAAGACGTCGCGGGCGCGGTCGGCGGCATGATCCGCCGGCTGGGCGAGCCGGTGATCCGCACCGCGCTGCGCCGCGGTATGCGCATGCTGGCGCGGCAGTTCGTGATGGGGCGCACGATCGGCGAGGCGCTCGGGCGCGCCGACCGGCGTCTGCGCTACAGCTTCGACATGCTGGGCGAGGCGGCGAAGACGCAGGCCGATGCCGAGCGCTATCGCCTCGCCTATCGCGACGCGATCGGCGCCATCGGGCGCAGCGCGGGCGGGCGCGGGCCGATCGACGGCCCGGGCATCTCGGTGAAGCTGTCGGCGCTGCATCCGCGCTACGAGCCGCTGCAGGCTGCGCGCTGCGTGTCGGCACTGATCGGCTCGCTCACCGGCCTGGCAACGGCGGCGAAGGACGCCGGTATCGGCATCACCGTCGATGCCGAGGAGGCCGACCGGCTGGAGATCAGCCTGGACATCGTCGCCGCCGTGCTGACCGACCCGGCGTTCGCCGGCTGGGACGGCCTGGGCGTCGCGGTGCAGGCTTACCAGAAGCGGGCCTTGCCGCTGATCGACTGGGTGGCGGCGTCGGCGCGGCGCACGCGGCACCGCGTCCCGGTGCGGCTGGTGAAGGGCGCCTACTGGGACACCGAGATCAAGCTGGCGCAGGTGCATGGCCACGCCGACTACCCGGTGTTCACCCGCAAGGCAGCCACCGATGTGAGCTGGCTGGCCTGTGCGCACCGAATGTTGGACCATGGCGACGCGATCTTTCCTGCGTTCGCCACCCATAACGCGCACAGCCTGGCGTTCGTGCTGGAGACCGCCGCAGGCGCGTTCGAGATGCAGCGCCTGCACGGCATGGGCGAGGCGCTGTACCACGACGCTACATTCCCGGTCCGCGTCTATGCACCCGTAGGCACGCACGAGGACCTGCTGGCGTATCTGGTGCGGCGCCTGCTGGAGAACGGCGCCAACACCAGCTTCGTGCACCGGCTGGTCGATCCCTCGGTGCCCGAGGAGCAGATCATCGCCGATCCGCTGGAACGGCTGCGGTCGTTGCCGGTGCCGAATCCGCGCATCCCCTTGCCGCGGCACCTGTATCCGGACCGGGTCAACTCGGCGGGCATAGACCTGGCGGACCGCGCGACCGCGCCATCGCTGCTGGCCGCGATCCACCGTCAGGCGGGGCGCGTCACCACCGGCAGACGGGCGATCCGCAGCCCGGCGGATCGTCGCGTCGTGGTCGGTGCGATCGACGATGCGGGCGCCGCGGAAATCGATACGGCGCTCGACAGCCTGGCCCGCGGCTGGCGGGAGTGGGACGAGGCCGGTGGGGTGCATCGTGCCGGGGTGCTGGAGGGCGCTGCGGAGCTGATCGAGGCCTCGCGCGAGGAGCTGTTGTTCCTGCTGGCGCGCGAGGGCGGCAAGACGCTGCCCGACGCTATCGCGGAGGTGCGGGAGGCGGCGGACCATTGCCGCTGGTACGCTCTGCACGCCCGCCGCGACTTCGCGGTGCCGCGCGAACTGCCCGGACCGACGGGCGAGCGCAACACCTGGGCGCTGGGCGGGCGTGGCGTGTTCGCCGCCATCGCGCCGTGGAACTTTCCGCTGGCGATCTTCGTGGGCCAGGTCGCCGCGGCGCTTGCCGCCGGCAACGCGGTCGCCGCCAAGCCGGCCGAGCAGACCCCACTGGTCGCCGCCCGCGCCGTCGCCTTGCTGCATCAGGCCGGCGTACCGCACTCGGCGCTGGCCCTGCTGCCGGGGAACGGGACGGTCGGCCAGGCACTCGTGACGGACCCGCGCCTCGCCGGCGTCGCGTTCACCGGCGGCACCGACACCGCGCAGGCCATCGCGCGCGTGCTCGCCGCGCGCCCGGGGCCAATCGTCCCGCTGATCGCCGAGACCGGCGGCGTCAATGCCATGATCGTGGACAGCTCGGCGCTTCCCGAGCAGGTGGTGACCGACGTGCTGGCCAGTGCATTCGGCTCCGCCGGGCAGCGCTGTTCGGCGCTGCGGCTCCTGTGCCTGCAGGACGAGATCGCGGATCGCGTGCTGCGCATGTTGCGGGGTGCCACGGAGACGCTGGCGATAGGAGATCCGCTCGACCCGGCCACCGATGTCGGGCCGGTGATCGATGAGCAGGCGTGCAGGTCGCTGGAGCGCGCCGCGGCACGTTTTGGCCCACCGCTGTTCGCCCTGACGCTGCCGCGGGGCACCGAGCATGGCAGCTTCTTCGCCCCGCGCGCCTTTCCGCTGCCAGACGCGCGCGCGTTGCAGGCGGAGATCTTCGGCCCGGTGCTGTGCGTCGTGCGTTTTTCCGCCGACCGGCTGGACGCGCTGCTGGATGCGATCGACGCGAACGGCTACGGTCTGACACTCGGAATTCACAGCCGGATCGAGGCGACTCAGCGGTGCATCGCCGGGCGGCTGCGCATCGGCAACGCCTATGTGAACCGCAACCAGATCGGCGCGGTGGTGGGCGTGCAGCCATTCGGCGGGCGCGGCCTGTCCGGGAGCGGGCCGAAGGCCGGCGGACCGATCACGCTGTATCGATTTGCCGAGGAACGCGTCATATCCGTCAACACTGCGGCGGCAGGCGGCAATGCCGCGCTGCTGGCATCGGATGAGGGATGAGGGGGACCCGAGCATGATCGGCGTCGACTGGGGCACCACCAGCTTCCGCGCCTTCCGCATCAGGCAGGATGGCAGCGTGCGCGACCGGCGTATCGCGCTGAAGGGTCTGCTCAACGTGCCGGACAGCCGCTTCGCGGACACCCTGCGCGAGGAGGTCGGTCCGTGGCTCGCCGCGGGGGAGAGGCACGTGCTGCTGTCGGGCATGATCGGCAGTCGGCAAGGCTGGAAAGAGGCGCCGTATCTGCCGTGCCCTGCCGGTGCCTCTGACGTCGCGGCGGCCCTGGTGGAGATCGAGTTCGACTGGGGGCAGGTGAAGCTGGTGCCCGGCCTGTCGGCCGTCGATGAAGCGGGCGTCGCCGAAGTGATGCGCGGCGAGGAGACCCAGGTGTTCGGGGTGCTGGACGCGATGGGCGGCGGCGGGCTGGCCTGTCTGCCTGGGACGCACTCGAAATGGGTGCGGGTCGAGCACGGCCGGATCGTCGGCTTCTCCACCCACATGACCGGCGAATCGTTCGGCGCGCTGCGCGGGCATACGATCCTTGGGCGGATGATGCGCGAGGGTCCGGCGGATGGCGCGCCGTTCGATCAGGGCGTGCGGCGATCGGGCGATCCAGGCGGGCTGCTGCATCATATCTTCGGCGCACGGGCGCTGGTACTGGCCGGGCGGCTGGCGGAGACCGAGGCCGCGGCGTACCTGTCGGGCATCCTGATTGGCCACGAGGTGCGGGCGGCGCTGGCCGGCCGGGCCGGCCAGGTTGTCCACGTCATCGGCACGCCGGAGCTCACATTGCTCTACGGCCGGGCGATCTCGGCCCATGGCGGTTACCCGGAACGCCACGACGGCGAGGCGGCGGCGCGTGGCCTGGCATTGATCGGCGGGCATGCCGCATGGAACTGAGCCCGTGGCTCGAACAGTGCCCGCTGATCGCCATCCTGCGCGGGGTGACGCCCGATGAGGTGGTGGCGATCGGCGAGGCCCTCGCGGTCGCGGGCATTGCCGTCGCCGAGGTGCCGCTCAACTCGCCGCGGCCGATCGACAGCATCGCACGCCTCGTGCAGGCGTTCGGCGAGCGGCTGCTGATCGGCGCCGGCACGGTTCTGACGCCGGACCACGTGGCGGAGATCGCCGGCGCGGGAGGCAGGCTGGTCGTCACGCCGCACGCCGATGCGACGGTCGTGCGGGCGGCGAAACAGCACGGGTTGCTGGCGGTGCCAGGGTTTTTCACGCCGGCCGAGGCGTTCGGGATGCTGGCGGCGGGCGCCGATGCGCTGAAGCTGTTCCCGGCCGAGGCCGCGAGCCCCGCGATGCTGCGGGCGCTGCGGGCGGTGCTGCCGGCAGGGACCGCGCTGCTGCCGGTAGGCGGGATCGACGCCTCCAACATGGCCGGCTGGCGCGCGGCGGGAGCCGCGGGGTTCGGCATCGGCTCGGCAATCTATAAGCCCGGCGACAGCCCGCAGACGGTTGCGGTCAAGGCGCGCGGACTGGTAAGCGCAGCAGCCAGGTGATGCCACCAGGAGGGACCGCGATGTCCGACCCGCTCCCGTTCCGCCCCTACTCCCCCGGCACCCAGCCGCCCTACGACGCGCCAGCCTATCTCGGCACGGTGAAACGCCACCCCAAACGCAAGCCGCACCCGCTGCCGCACACGATCACCGAGACGACCGGCCCCAGCTTCTCGCCGGACCGCTTCCCGCCGCTGGTGGACCTGACGATGGCGAGCGGGAAGCCGGCGATCGGCGAGCGGATCATCGTGGCCGGCACGATTACCGATGAGGCCGGCCGCCCGGTGCCCGACACGATGGTGGAGATCTGGCAGGCGAATGCGACCGGCCGTTACGACCACCCGGCGGACCAGCACGACGCACCGCTCGATCCGAACTTCCACGGCACCGGGCGGGTGTTCACCGACGGGCAGGGGCGCTATCGGTTCCTGACCATCCGCCCCGGCGCCTATCCCTGGCCGAACCACAAGAATGCCTGGCGGCCCAACCACATCCACTTCTCGTATTTCGGGCCGGCGTTCGCGACCCGGCTGATCACGCAGATGTACTTCCCGGGCGATCCGCTGCTGGCGTTCGATCCGATCTTCCACGCGGTGCCGGACGAACACGCGCGCAACCGGCTGATCGCCGCGTTCGACCTCGACATCACCGAGCCGGACTACGCACTGGGCTATCGGTTCGACGTGGTGCTGCGCGGGCGCGCCGCCACGCCGATGGAGGGCTGAGCCGATGCCGGTCGCGACCGCCAGCCAGACCATCGGGCCTTATTGGCACCTGATGGAGGATCCGTCCTGGGCCGACCTGACGCGGTTCGGCGCCGAAGGAGAGAAGATCACGTTGACGGGCGCGGTGCTGGATGGCGACGGCAAGCCGTGCGCCGATGCCTGCGTCGAGATCTGGCAATCCGACCCGCCGGCATCGGACAGTTTCCCCGGCTTCGGCCGCAGCAACACCGATGCCGCGGGAGTATACCGGTTCACCACGGTGAAGCCCGGCCCGGTGCCCGGGCGGGGCAACGCGCAGCAGGCCCCGCATATCGCGATCTGCGTGCTGTCGCGCGGGCTGATGCGCGCGCTGGTGACGCGGGCGTATTTCCAGGGCGAGGCGCTGAACGAAACCGACCCGCTGCTGGTCTCGATCGAGGAGCCCGAGCGCCGGGCGACGCTGATCGCGCGGCCGCAGGGCGCGGGGGCTTGGCGAATGGACGTGCGCCTGCAGGGCGAAGGCGAGACGGTGTTCCTGGACGTCTAGTACCCGCCATCAGTGGGGCGCGTGTGCCATCGCGAGGAGCACAGCGACGAAGCAATCTCGGGCCTCGAGCGCAACATTGCGACCGATCGGATCGGCGACGGCGTCGCATTCTGCCGGACATCCGTAGAGCGGATCGATGATCGCGACCGCTTCCTCATTGCGCTTCCCCCGGCTGGCGCAGTACCAGCGAGATGTTCGCCCCGTTGTTGATCACGTCCATTCGCAGCGGGACGCACCGGTCGTCCAGCCAGATCCGGGCATGCGTCTGGGCGCTCTCCACCCGGTAAAGCCGCGTCCAGGTGCTCTTGCCGCCGATCTCCAGAAGAGCGGGTTGCCCGCCGGTGACCTGAGCAGGTTCTACCGTGCCTGTGTTGACCGCGAAAACGGTCGTGCCGTGCATGAAGTCGCAGGACCAAGGATTGTTCGGTGTGAGGTCGCCCGGCGCGGTGGTCGTACCGTCCGGCCCGGTAATGACGAAGACATTGCCATGCGCCTCTCCACGAATGGCGGCGGAGTGGCCGTTGATCGTCGTGACACCCGTGAAGCCGACCAGCCGGCCGTCGCGCCACTGCTCGGTGCGGTCGGCGTATTCGCGGTGCACGACGATACCGAGGACGCGTGCGACCACCCGCAATCTCGACTTGACCGTTACCGCGGTATTTTGCTGTAGAATTTGGTTCTCATAAGTACCAATTTTGCCAAGCCAGGGGTGGAGGACGTCATAGTCCAGCGTCTGCGCCAATGCGGGCATCGCGGCGAACAGGATCAGCACCGCCGGCGCAAGCGCGGCGGCTCGCGATAGCGGCAGCCGATCAATGAAGCCGGCCGAGTATGAGGCAAGTCGGTCGCAGATCGAGGCGATCGGCGACCCCGGGCTCGCCGGCGTGCTGCGGTTGCTGGACTCGGTGTTTCGCAGCCGGCAGTTCCGGCCGCGCGAGGATCTGGATGCGGCAGCCGTGCTGCACGACGTGACGGCATGGCTGCCGACGCCGTTCGTCAGCAAGATCGACGCGTGGCTGGCGGAATCGGAATCAGGGCTGCTCCACCTGCTGGCACAGACCACGGACATCGCGCCCAACGCCGCGCAACGCGTGCGTATCGCCGCGCGCTTTCGCGATGCGTTCCTTGGGATCGACGCGTGCTGGTTGATGCTCATCGGCTTTCTGCCACTGCTCTTCCTGGCGCTGTTGCAAAGGATCGACGACGACACCTTGCAGCGTCACACCGAGGACGAGAAGGTGGCCCGCGAGCTTGCGAAGGTCCTGTTTTACTTCAACCGCTTCTATTCGCGGCTGCCGGAGGACAGCGCCGGCGGCCAGACGCGGCAGAGGGAGGCCGACCAGCGCAGCCTGCTGGCGAGGATTCTCCGGTTGTTTCGCGAACTGTCCCGCCGCGATGCGCTCGGGCCGGCGTTCCTGCTGACGCGAATGCCCGCGCCGCGCGCGCCGAGGTTCGAGGACCTGTTCCCCGAACGGCTTGAAAGCCTGATGCTGCTGCACCAGCAGCTCCGCAACAAGGTGGTGCATGGCCAGCTCGAGGACCGGCTGGCGTGGAGCCCGCGGGCGACCGCCGCGATGTATGCGATCGTGCGCGATTGTTTTGTCGATGTCCTCGCCATGCTTCTGCCGGCCTCGCGCCACTTCGGCCTCTGCTATGTTGCGGACCTGTCGGTGCGCGCGGATGTGGTCGAAGCGCGCGTGCTGGATTTCTCCGGAGAGGACGGTCCGCACCACAAACGTTATCTGATCGGCAGGGACGCGCAGCCTGAATTCTATGCCTTGGTGCAATACCACCTCTTCCTGATGAGCCGCGACAAGCAGGTGGAGGGCGGTAGCCGAACGCTGCTGGAGCCGGCCGATTACGTCGATCTCACGCCGTTCCTGGTTGCCGACGAGATCCGGCGAAGCCTGTCGCGCAGCGACCTGGCACCCGAGCAGCGGGAGCGGCTGCTGTTCGTGCTGCGCCAGTACCTGGAACCGAAGCAGTTGTTGCGCTTCACGGCGCTTGGTGCCGGAGCCGATCTCGACCGTCCCGATGGACCGGCTGACCGCGAGGCGGCCGAGTGGCTCGGGCTGATCGACCGGATGAGGAGCCGGACGCGCCAACTGATCGTGCAGCTCCGGTTCAGCGAAGAAGGCGAGGAACTGGACAGCGGCGAGATGCGCCAACAGCTATGGGCAATCTCCAGCCAGTACCTGGCATCGCTCCTGGATCTGCATCGCTACGACGACCACGCGCGAGAGGCCGGGCCTCCCGAGAATGGAGCGCCGCGCGCTGTCTATGAGCAGGAGCTCTATGTCGAACCGGCCGAGGTCGCGGCGATCGACCGGTTCATGGCCAGCGACCGGCGCGCGCTGCTGCTGGTCGGCGATTCCGGGTTGGGCAAATCGAACCTGCTGGTTCATCGCACGCTGCATGAAATGCGGTCGCATCGCCTTGTCGCCTTCCTCGGCGCGCGCCGCTTTGAGCAACCGCATCTGCGCGAGATGCTGATCGCCAGGCTGGTCAGCCGGATCCGGCACACCTGGCAAAGCCTCGAGCGGCTCGATCGTTGGCTGGACGAAAAGGGCGAAATGCTGCTTCTGGTCCTCGATGCGATCAACGAGTATTCCGGGCCGCTTGGACCGCTGGGGCTGCTCAACGATCTGATCGCGACGGTGCAGGCCGAGCCGATGCTGCGGCGCTGCAAGGTGATCGCGAGCTGCCGCACCGAGACGTGGACGCGGCATGCGCTGTTCAGCGGTTCCGAACGCCCGCTGGACCCCGCGGTGTTCTTCGGCGATGGCGGGCCGGTTCGCCTGGCCACCTTCGACGATCCCTCGCAGCGCCGCGCGTTGTTCGACAAATATCGCGCGCGCTATGCGTTGCGGCCGGCATCGTTCGGTCTGTTGTCGCGGCAGGTCCAGGAACTCCTGTCCCGGCCATTCATGATGCGCCTGCTGGCGGAAGCCTACGGCAACCCGCCGGATACGGCGGCGCGGCGGCATATCCCGCGCAGGCTCGACTACTTTTCGCTCTTCGAGATCCTGACCGAGCGCAAGAAGCATGACGCGGCGTCGCTTCTGCCGGCGGATCACACGCTGGCGCGCGATGCGATCGGCCAGCGGATGGACGAGCTGAGCTTTCTGCTCGCGCGCATGCTTTACCGGCGGCTCAGCCATCCGGCGCAGCGGGAAGGCGAACAGGCCGGCGACACATTGCCGGTCGATGCGGTGGACAAGGAATCCGAACTGCAGCCCTATGTGCGCCCGCTGGAGCCGCTGACAACACTGGACGCCCTGCTGCAGGTCGGTCTGCTCGTGCGGCGGCGGATTACGCAACGCGACCCTGAAGGGCGCCTGCGCGACAGCAATGCCTATGGGTTTTTCAGCGACCAGTACAGCCAGTATTGCCTGGCATCGGCGTATCAGCGCGAAGTGATCGGCTGGGCCGATCAGGCGGCGATGAAGGCGCCGGCACGGCTGCAGGAGCTGTCCGCCACGATCCAGCGCATCATTTCCGAATCGGTGCGGTCGCCCTTGCTCGCCGGCGCGCTGGACCACTGGTTCGAGAAGAACATGCGGAACTTCCATGGCGTTCAGCTCGCGCCGATGGCACCGCTGCTGGAGAGACTTGCCGAGGGAACCGCCGTATCGCGCCACTATGCGATGGCGCTGCCGGTCCACCTGCTGCTGTCCGGCTATCTCGCACCGTCGAAGGCGTTCGAGGTGCTCTGCCGCGGTTCCGAAGCCCTGCGCCGCGAGGCGGTGAACGCGTTCGCGGTATTCTGGCCGGAGCTGCCGCCCTGGGCGCTGCGCGCGTATCTCGATGTGTGCGACGCCGAGTCCAAGCTGCGGGTCGCGGACCTGTTCAGCCAGCATCTTACGCTCGAGCCCGAGCGTGTCGTGGCCTATCTCCGCCGGGCGATCAGCACAGTCGAGCTGCGGGGCGCCGCCGATGCCCTGCGGATCGGCCGGCAGGCGCCCTTCGTGTTGGAACTCGTAGTGTTCTCCACCATCTCCTGCTTCGACCGCCCGGACGTGATCGCCGCGGTACGGCGCTTCTTCCGCGCCACTTACGGTCCGGTGGTGGAGCTTGCCGCGGGGCGTTCGCGGGGCGTGCGCGCCGCCCTGCTGCACAGCCTGCGCCCGGTCGTCCACCTGCTGTTCGATCAGTTCGGACGGTCGAGCTGGAAGCAGTTCATCGCCGAGTTTCCCGAAAGCGGGAACGATCGGTTCTTCACCGAGGTCGACGGCGTCTGCCAGCAGGCCGTGCTCGCCGAGTTCCTTCCCTACGCGATCGCCCTGCACAACGGCGAGCTGGACCGGCTGTCGCTGACCGCCGGAAGTCCTTTCCGTGCGCTCGCATTGCGAATGCTGGGCTTCAGGACCATGAGCGTCATCGGCTTCAATGCGCTGATCTGCCTGCCGCCCGCGCTGGTTCGGCTGGAGTGGAGCGCCGTCGAGGCATTCGTGCTGGAACTGCTGGCGCAACGGTCCGCCGCGGCCGGCTTCTATGCCAATCTGCTGGTTGCCAACCTGGCCTACATCGATCCGTCGCTGGCGCTGCCTGGATTGGTGCTGCTGCGCGATCGGATCGCCCCGCTGCTGCTGCGCGAGGGGCTGAAAACCGACTGGTCGATCGCGTTCTGCATCGCATCGCTCGATGTGCCCAGGACCTGGCCGGTGCTGCGGGATATCCTCGAGCAGCTCTTCGCCTTCGCCGAGAACCCGGGGCGGAGTGACGCATGCGCGGAGCTCGAGGCCACGCTGTACAAGGCCTGCTACTGCGCGGACATCGCGCTGGGGCGCAACCTGATCGCCTTCCTGCTGGAGCAGTCGGAGCGATTTCTCGGCCCGCTCTGGCGCGGCGCGACCATGCGGGCCATCCTGGCGATGGCGACGCGCAGCCCGGCGACGCTCGAATCCATCCTCGGCGACGGGCGGATGGAATTGGCGCGCGAGGCGCGCGACCATGATCCCACGGGCGAGATCGTGAAACAGAGCCGCCTGTTTCCGCTGCAGGTGGCGCTGAACCGATGGCTGGCTCGGATGTGGGCCTCCGAACCCCGGTTGCGAGCGGTCGCGATCAGGCATGTTGTCGGCGGCCTGGCGCTCGGCAGCTCGGTCGACGATTTCGTCGTGGCGATCCGGCATGTCCTGGTGCAATTCATCGCGGTGTATTTTGGCGACGATCCCGGGTCACGCGCGGACGAAACGCTCAGCCTGGAGAAAATCGCCGCCGGCATGCGCAAGTCCCGGCGGCGGCGTCCGGCCGCTGGCGCACCTCCACCCTGACCGAGGCATGTGTCATTGCGAGCGGAGCGAAGCAATCTCGGTCGAGATCGCTTCGCTCCGCCCGCAAATGACACTTGCAACATAACCTCACCACGCTTCACTTGACCGTGCGGATCAGCCGCAGCGGCAGCGTCCCGCAGACCGACCAGAACGCCGCCAGCAGAAACAACGG
>DATBKQ010000656.1:0-6709 GCA_036555825.1 Acetobacteraceae bacterium
CTTCGGCACCGGCACGCACAACGTCGAGGTGCGGCTCACCAACGACGCCTGGAGCGGCGTGTCCAGCGCCACCACCGATCGCAACATCTACGTCGATGGCGTCACCTACAACGGCAAAGCGGTGGCCTACGCCGGCAAGGACGTCAATGGCGGCGGCGCATGGTTCACTGTCTCAGGCGGCACGACGGCGACAGGCGGCACGGGAAGCACCGGTTCGACCGGCAGCACCACCGGCTCCAGCAGTCCGCCGACAGGCAACCCGGGAAACACCGGCTCAACCGGCAGCTCCACCGGGTCCAGCACCCCGGTTGCCGTCGGCACCGGGGCCGATCAGCTGGTGTTGCACATTTCGGAAGACCGCTACGCCAACCACGACACAACCTCCGACGCCAACGGCGACGCCACCTTCGTCGTGCTGGTCGACGGCAAGCAGATCGGCGGCACCCTGAGCGCCACCGCGATGCATTTCCTGAGCCAGACGCAGGCGTTCACCGTCAAGGGCAATTTCGGTGCCGGCACGCACAACGTCGAGGTGCAGCTCACCAACGACGCCTGGAGCGGCGTATCCAGCGCCACCACCGATCGCAACATCTACGTCGATGGCGTCACCTACAACGGCAAGGCGATGGCCTACACCGGCGAGGACGTCGGTGGCGGGGGCGCATGGTTCACTGTCTCAGGCGGCACGTCGGCGACAGGCAACACCGGGAGCACCGGCTCGACCGGCGGCACCACCAGGCCCAGCACCCCGCCGGCAGGCAACACGGGAAACACCGGCTCAACCGGCAGCTCCACCGGGTCCGGCACCCCGGTTGCCGTCGGCACCGGGGCCGATCAGCTGGTGTTGCACATTTCGGAAGACCGCTACGCCAACCACGATGCAGTCTCCGACCCCAACGGCGACGCCACCTTCGTCGTGCTGGTCGACGGCAAGCAGATCGGCGGCACCCTGAGCGCCACCGCGATGCATTCCCTGAGCCAGACGCAGGCGTTCACCGTTAAGGGCAATTTCGGCAGCAGCACGCACAACGTCGAGGTACGGCTGACCAACGACGACTGGAGCGGCGTGTCCAGCGCCACCACCGATCGCAACATCTACGTCGACAGCGTCACCTACAACGGCAAGGCGGTGGCCTACACCGGCGAAGACGTCAACGGCTACGGTGCATGGTTCACTGTCTCAGGCGGCACGTAGACGACCGGCGGCAGCGCGATTACCGAGAGTAGGTGGCGGAGCCACGCCCAGTGGCTTGCCACCGCTGCTGCATGCAGCCGGCGACTACTTCGTGACCTCCACCGGCCAAACGGTGTATTTGGCGGGTTCGCACACCTGGAACCAGGCCCAGCAGATCGGGCCCGCCGCGTTTACCTTTGGGGAATTCGTCAACTGCGAGAAGTCGATCGGCAGCAATTTCATCCGCTACTGGAATTTCACCTCCTCCGAGGACGGGGCCGGTCCAACGCCCGACTCGCAGCTTCCATTCATGCGCAGCAGCACGCCGGGCGCCAACGATGGCGGGAACAAGTGGGACCTGACGAAGTTCAACCAGGTGTTCTTCGATAATATGCGGTCGAACGCCATCGCCGCTGGGCATCAGGGCATGTACGTCTCGATCATGTTGTTCTTTGCAGAGACCAACTATCCGGTCAATTGGAACAGCGATGCATTCAATGGAGCCAACAACATCAATGGGTAAATCCTGGTAGCGCCTATGGTGAGCAAGTACTCGGCAATGCCGCCGTGCTGGCTGCCGAGAAGGCGTACGTTGCCAAGATCATCGACACGGTCGGCGATCTGCCGAATGTGCTGTTCGAGGTCTCGAACGAGTCGGTGAACGACGGATCGACGTTCCAATGGCAGGACAACATCGCACAGTTCGTGAAAGCGTACGAGGCGCAGAAGGGTTATGCGCCGCACCCGATCGGGATTACCGCGCCTTATCCGGGCGGAGACTCGAACGTCAATGCAACGACGCTGATTCCTGATCCGAACTCCGACTGGACTTCGCCATACGGCTGGTACAGCTATCAGAGCAGTCCGCCGGATGCGCCTGGCAACAAGCCGCTGATCGCGGATACTGACCATATCGGCGGTGGGCTCGGGGCCGACTGGGTCTGGCAGATGTTCACCCGCGGCTACAATGTCGCCTACATGGACGACATGGGCGGATCGGGCCTGGCCGACCCCGCACTCGGCAACAACAGCGGAAACTACGGATCCGAAATCAGCGCCCGCCTCGGCATTCAGGAAACAGTACGGGCAGCCCAGCAATTCAACCTCGCCGACATGTTGCCGAACGACAGCCTCTCCACCACGGGTTATGCACTCGCGAATGCGGTCAAGGGAGAGTTTGTGGTGTTCGCCCCGCAGGGTGGTCAGTTCGGCGTCGATCTGTCGGGATCTTCCGGGACGCTCAACGCGCAATGGGTGAACGTTGCCACTGGGTCATTCACCTCAGCCGGGCAGGTCCAGGGAGGCGGCTACCATAGCTTCACGGCACCCGACTCCGCTGACGCTCTGTTGCTGCACCACTGACCTCCAGCGCACCTTGGGCGCGGCGACACCGCTCGCCGCGCACCCCGCTCAACGCAGCGCGGGAGATTTGGTCAAGAGCGGGTTCACAAGTGGAGGGTAAATATCGGCGCTTGCGGAAAATTGGTTCCTCGATGCGCGTCCCGCTCGCCCGAGGTGGTCGGCAGGAAAATCGCTCAGGAAGTAGTGGTTGGGCAACGTCGGCATCTCGACAGAACGCTGATGAACCGGGACCCCATAGCATAATGGCAACCTCAGAAACGGCCGGGGGTCTATCGCCCGACCTTCTTTCAACAACGCGAAGAAAAGATGAGGACCGAAGCTGACGCCGGTATGCCCGACAATCCCTACTTGATCACCAGCGGCTATCATGCCTTTTCCCAACGAAGGGGCGACGGAGGCGAGATGGCTGTAAACGCTGACATACCCATCGTGTTGTAACAGAACTTCCAATCCGCCAGGGCCGCTATGCTGAATGCGGAGTAGCTTGCCCGAGGCCACAGCCCTGACAGGCATTCCTTCGGATGACGGTAAATCGACACCGTTGTGGTAGGTTCCGGCTTGAGGGCGGTTTGGCAAGATGCGTGGACCATACGCGGAAGAGATGCAGGACACTGTTATGGGCAAGACGTTGACTTGGACAACGTTGGAGGTCGATGACGTTCGCAACTGAGCGGAAGCCGATGCCGAAACCAACATTGCCGCCAGCATGATTGCGATCCCTCGCATCATTCCTCCCCTGTCTGGTAGGCTTTGAAGAAGTTACGCGCGACGCGCGATGACGGTCCCACCCTCACCGTTGTTGAAGGATAGCTCGGTTTCGACCGAGCCATCGTCATTGGGTTCGGCCGACCCTGCTCGGGTATCCGGTTGCTGCCTTTGGTAAATCCGGTCCAAGGCCGGCAGGATCGGTCGCGCTTGGTGTGCCTCGTTCGATCCCTTGAAGCCGGGTGGCGTGCCGCGTCCACCACCTTCGCCACCGTCGGCCGGCGGGTTATTCGGCTTGCAGCTCTTTCTTGAACGCCTACGCACTGATCAGACTTCCATCGACTGAGAAATGTTCCGCCGCGAGCAGCTTCCTGACCTGCGGCTCAGGCTGGATGGGCAGCCAGGAGATTGGCTGCCATCTTATCCATCGGATGCGCCGAGTGGATCGAATACTTGCCACCGCGCATCGGTCACTCGATGCCAATCCAGCGGCGGTAAGGCGATCCAAACTCGTGCGACACGGAACCGAAGCCCGCGTCGGCCGGCCTCCTGACATGTGGAAGCAGGTGGTCCACCCACGCACGAAAATCTCCTGACCGTCTGCGCGGTCGGCTCATCCACGAATCACAACTGCCAGAATGGGCCATGTCCAAGCTCGTGCCGCTACAGGCTCTTCAACAGGTGAAAGAACATTGGGTAGATTCTGTTGGGAATGCGGCAGCGTTTCGCTGGGCGCTTACGCCCGTCTTCACGTCTGCGTGCTGGTTCAGGAGAGAAGCTTGGTGGCCTACCTTCGCGTTGCAGTGGTCTGATTTAACCCGCGCCTGTACGGTGATCGAGCCATGATGCACAACCACCGGCAGCGGCTCCTGTTCTGAGCTATTCTCTGGTCGCTTCCGATCCATTGCGACTACTAGGCGTTGTGCCAACGCTGTTGTGTTCCCGTCCTTTCGGTACGCGCGTCGGGTTGGCTATCGCCGTACGGCAGATCGGCACCGTGTGCGGACTGCGCCCCACGCTCCACGGCCGAAACGCCCCCGCGTATTGGGCTTGCTGCCGTCACCGCCACGGTCTGAGACATCGTAGGCGCTGAACGCGAGCACCGACTCTTGAGCAGCCTGGTACGCAATCCAGCAGAGCGCGAGCCCGAATGGGAAGTGCCGAACGGCACGGCCAATTTAAGCAAACCGGCCGCTGTGCAGTCACATTTTGGTTAACCGGTTGTTTGTTCCATATTAACCCTGCATTAACACCGCGTCATTGTGGTAGCGGGCGGCTCTCGGAGTCCAGGAGCGCTCCGCGTCTCGGGCGACATCGTTGGCGGGCATCTTCATGGAAATCGGGCTAGCCGCCCTTGCGATCTGCGTTCTGCTCGTGGGATTGCATCCTTTCGTCACGTATCCAGCAACCCTGTGTCTGATCGCGCGGCTTGCGCCTCGCCCCGTCTCCGCATGGAAGGAAGTACCGGAAAGCGCCACCGTTGCCGTCTGCGTCTGTGCGTATAACGAACAAAGCGTCATACGCGAGAGAATTGAGAACCTGCTTGCAATGCGGGCCTCGTTTCCGCGGCTCGAATTGCTGGTCTACGTCGACGCCGCGACAGATCAGACGGCCGAGATCCTACGTTCCTATGACCACCAGGTGCGGGTCTTCGTTTCTCCGGAACGACGCGGCAAGACGTACGGGATGAACCTTCTTGTCGCCGCTACTCGGGCGGATTTCGTTATATTCTCGGATGCTAACGTGATGTTCGCACCAGACGCTCTAAGGCACCTATTGCGCCATTTTGGCGATCCGGAAGTCGGGTGCGTGTGCGGTCACCTGATTTACACTTCGCCTCACGACAGCGGCGTCGCCGCGGTCGGTACCGGTTATTGGCGGCTCGAGGAGTTTATCAAGGAATTTGAGAGCAGAACGGGATCGACGATGGGTGCAGACGGATCCATCTTTGCCGTTCGCCGCGTGCTGCACGAGCCGCCACCACCCGACATTATTGATGACATGTTCGTGTCGCTATCCATCCTTTGCAGGGGGTATCGCGTCGTGCGGGCGGCGGATGCGTTAGCCTACGAGCAGGTAGCGTCGCACCGCAGTGACGAGTTTCGCCGGAAAGTCCGCATCTCTTGCCAGGCCTTCAATGTGCATCGGTTGCTCACCGGAGAACTTCGCACGATGAGCGCTCTGAATCGATACAAATACATCTCCCACAAGCTGCTTCGATGGCTGACAGGATACTTCCTCGCGACCAGCAACTTGCTCCTGGCGGTGGCTCTGGGGATCGCTGGTAAGTGGTTTATTGTGCTTGCCGTGCTGGGCACAGGCGGTGTTACTGCACTGTTCGGGGCAGCTTTCCCGCATGGCCGGGCGGCCAGGCTGCTATCTATTGCTGAAGCCTTCGTCGGGACGAGCGTTGGCGTGTTTCGTTCCATTTGTGGCGATCGCTTCCAGACGTGGAACCCTCCTGCGTCCGCCCGCTCTCGGGAAACCTAGGTTCCTGCGCGGGACGGCACGATCGACTCTCGGGATCAGGCTTTGGGCTCCTCAGTCGCATCGACCGGCTGCGCGGCGGGACGGACATGCGCTCTTGCTGGTGCGAAGGTTCTCCAACTGGTAATGGTGCCGCCGGAGGAAGATTACGGTGCGTCAGCGACGGTTCTTTCGGGGGGCGCTGCATATGCGACTGGCCGGATTGCCCCGATCGCCGGAAGTGCACCAAAAGGTTGAAGCCGACCTGAAATCGCCGCGGGTCCGATCACCGAGCGCGCTGCTCGTTTTCCTTGGCTCGTTGACTGCCGCGTCGCTGCTCCGCGCCTTCACATTCTCCACCTCCGGCCTTTCATGGGATGAATCCCTCTACATCGTCATGGCGCAGCGTTGGCTGCAGGGCGATCTTCCCTATGTTGCGGTCTGGGACCAGCACCCGGTAGGTCTGCCGGCGCTTTTGGCCATCGCGCAATTGATGGTCAGTGATGGGTTGCTGGCTGCGCGCCTCCTGGCGCTACTGGCGGTATCCGGCACCGCGGCGCTGCTTTACCAAATCCTGGATCGGCGGGCGGGCGAACGCTCGGCCGGTATACTGGCCGCTTCGTTGTACCTGCTCTACATGACCCGGCCGGACGGGCTCGTCGCAAACACCGAGGTCTTCAACAACTTCGTAACGACCGGCGCAGCCGCATTGCTCCTGAGCGAAACAGCGAGGCCCACGCAAGCGCTGAGCGTGGGCGGGGTGTTTTTGGCTGCCCTGCTACTTGGGGTTGGTCTGCAGATCAAATATGTGATCCTGCCGGAGTCGTTGTTTCTCTGTTGCCTGGCACTCGCGTTGATGTGGCTGCGTGGCGCCGGCATTTCCCGCACCGCCGGCCTGGGCGGTGTCATGGTGCTTGGCGGAGCCCTGCCGACCGCGGTGGCCACGCTGTACTTCTGGCAGAAGGGAGCGCTGCAGCCCTATATCGAAGCTAACGTCTCGGC
>DATBKQ010000657.1:0-5251 GCA_036555825.1 Acetobacteraceae bacterium
CCAAGGAAGCCAATGCCCAGCGACGGATACGCGGCGGCCAGCACGGCACTGCCGCAACCGCCGAAGGTCAGCCAGAAGGTGCCGAAGAATTCGGCGCCGACGCGTCGAGACTGTCCATCTTGCTTCCCCTCGTTGTCGATCGCCTGCAGCCCCGCGGTTAAGGGACGCAGCCTCACTTTCGTGCGACCAGTCTCTGAACAATGTCAAGCTAAGTCTGCCACCGGCCGCTGCGTCCCCGGCAACGTGCTGCAATTATCTCTTCGGCCCCGCCGAGCCGAACACGAGCCCGAGGTCGACCGCGCTGCCCATCGCCGCGTAGCCAGCTCGGTTCGGATGCAGCTTGTCGCCCGGCCCGCCCGTCGTCGAATTCGGCTGGAATTCCGCCTTGAGTTCGCCGGTCGCGGGATCGCGCGTCGCGGCGTCGAAATCGATCACCCCGTCGAATATCTCGGAGCTCGTAATGAACGTGTTGTAGGCACGCCGCTTTGCATCGACCGCCGGCGAGCCGTAGGCGCCGTTCGTACTGTCGAGCGAGGAGGTCAGCGTCGCCATGAATATCTTCACACCCGGAATGGCGGCGCGAAGCCGCCTCACACCCTCGCGCACGCCGTCGGCGACCGCGGCGGGCTCGGCGCCGGCATTGCCGAAATCGTTGATCCCCTCCAGCCAGATCACGGTCGAGACATTGGGAAGGCCGATGACGTCGCGGTCCAGACGGTCCAGCGCCGAGGGCCCGCCGCTGAACGGTTTCGCCGCATAGTCAGCCGGACCGATCACCCGATTGCCGCCGATTCCCTCGTCGACCACCGAGTAGCGATTGCCAAACGCGCGATGCACACGGCGAGACAGAACGTCCGGCCAGCGGTCGTCGCCGTTCAGAGTCGAGGCGGTCCCATCGGTGATCGAGTCGCCGAACGCCACGACGGTTCTCGCGCCCGGGGCATGCATTTCGATGGCGTCGAGAAAGTACCACGAGGTGGTGGAGAACGGGAACATGCTCTCGGCCTGCTCGGCGCCATGCGCCCCGGTGTGCGGACCGGAAAGATACGAGGTGGTCAATGCTTTCGCATGCCAGGTCATCGGACCGCTTTCGCCGACGATATGAAAGCTGACGGCGAGTTTGCGGTTGGCCAACATCGGGTCTGCGGAATTCTTCACCCAGGGCAGCACGACAGGATCGCTGGTCGCCGTCCTTCCCGGCGGGATGGTCACGCCGGGCTTGCCCGCGAAGCTCACCGGCCGGTTGGTTCCCGGAACCAACGCGGCGCCGGTGCTTTGCAGGCCGACATATGTGCCGTCGAATGTCACCGGCTTCGCACCGAAAACGTTGGACAGCCGAATGCGCGCCTGTCCACTCCATACATCCGGGCGAACGATCAAGCGGAACGTCTGATCCGAGGCACCGGTCTCGGCGGATGGCAAGGCGAACTTCAGTTCAGGCTGCGCGGTTGGATTGCCGACAGGATAGGGACCGTGCGCCGAGGCGGTCCAACTCGCGACCCAGGTTCCCGGCGGCTCGGCGCGAGCCACCGCCAGGAGCAGTGGCAGCGAGGCGAACAGCACGGTGACGCGCATGAGCGGCATCGTTTCCCCCTTTGGCGATTCGAAAAACGCTAGCAGGATGGCCTCCGACGGGCGACAATGCCGGGTCATTGCACTGGCCAGGCGCGCAGGTGCTCGGCGCGGAATACAGATACGGTCTGCAATGTCCGTCCAGCCTGGCGAATGGCCTTGTCCGGAAGTTGTTCGATGCGATCGAAGGCGCCGGCGAACTCGTCCGGGACGCGATCCCCGTGTTCAGGCGCAAGGATCAGCAGGTTGGAACCGATGAAACGCTGCGCTGGCGCGGTCAGACCGAATTGCCGGCAATCGCGGCTCAGGCAGATCGTTGTCACCTGTGACCCGAGCGCATAGGCGATCTTGCCGGCATTCCGCCAATCCGGCACACCGATCAATGCATCCCGCGGCAGCCCCTCGCGCAGCGAGGTCCAGTCCACCGCCTGAACCGTCGGATCGCCGCGCCCCATGTCCATCATCAGCGGATGCAACCAGCCCAGGCGTACCTGGCTGGCCACCACAACCACACCCAGAATGACGAAGCCGCCGGTCGCCGCGATCGACCAACGCACCGCCGGCCGGTCGATACGGCGCGCCACCGCATCCCCGAGCAAGGGAAACAGCATGAGGTAACCGGGCGCCGCCCAATGGAACAGCACACGCTGGCTGGCCCAGGCAGACACCGCGGCGAACACCACGATCGGGGGCAGCGCCAGGCAGCTCAGCAGCCAGGACCGCCACGCCGCGGGTCCGCGGCGCAGCGCTCCGACGAGCACCGCCATCATCGGCAGCCAGATCCAGGGCAGCACGAACAGTGCCTCGCCGCCCAGCGTGACCAGAGGCGCGAGCGGGCGAAAATGCCAGCCCTCGGCGCGGCCAGCCTGAAACGCGAAGGATTCCCAGCCATGCGCGGCGTTCCACGCCAGCACGGGGGCGAACATCAGCGACGCGATCAGAGCCGCAAACCACGGTTTGGCAGTGGCCAGCAACTGCCGATGGCGGCGGCTGGTCAGCAGATAGAGGATCGCCCCGGCGATGGTCAGCGCCGCGGAATACTTCGACAGCAGCGCCAAGCCGGCGCAGAGCCCTGTCCCCGACCACCACGCCAGGGTTCCGCGTTCCAGAGCATATACGAGGCACAGCGCCGCACCGAGCAGCGCGCAGTCCAGCGGCCCGTCGGGCAGGACCCAGGTGCCGGTGGTCACGCCGAACAAAGGCGACAGATTCAGCAGCAGCGCGGCGAGCAGCCCCGCGCGTCGATCGGCGATCGCGCTGCCCAGCCAGTACATCAGCCAGGTGGAGAGTGCGAACATTGCGATGAACGGCAGCCGGACCAGAATTGCGGCTTCGCTGCCGAACAGGTGAGCCGCCCCCCAGCTCAGCCACCACGACAACGGAGGATGGTCGTAATAGCCGAGGCTAAGTACGCGCCCGGCGGCGACCATGTAGCTTTCATCGACGCCAAGGCCCATTGCCGCGGCGAACCCGAGGCGGATCGCCGTGGTGACCAGGAGCAGCAGAATCAGTGGCAATACTGCACTATTCCGTCAGGGCCGGGCTCGGCCCGGCCATCCGGGTCTTTCCGTCGATTGCACGCAAGAAGGCGTGGATGGTCAACACAAGGCCGACCATGACGCTCTGCCGCATGGGTCATGATCTCCTTGACGCTCGGTATCAGACGCCGCCCCAGACCTCGCGTGCAACTTCGACGCAAAGGCGAAGCTTCGCCCATTGCTCTTCCTCGGTGAGAGTGTTGCCCTCTTCGGTGCTGGCGAAGCCGCACTGCGGCGACAGCGCGAGTTGTTCCAGCGGCAAGTACTTCGCTGCCTGGTCGATCCGCCGCTTCAGCTCATCCTTGCTTTCCAGCGCACCCGTCTTGCTGGTCACCAGCCCCAGCACCACCATCTTGCGGCCGCGCGGGACGAAGCGCAGCGGTTCGAAACCGCCGGCGCGCTCGGTGTCGTATTCCATGAAGTAGGCGTCGGAATTGATCTGGTTGAACAGCACCTCCGCCACCGGCTCGTAGCCGCCGGACGCGACCCAGTGCGAACGGAAATTGCCGCGGCAGAGATGCATGCTGATCGTCATGCCATCCGGCCGTCCCCCGATCGCGCGGTTCAGCATGCCGGCGTAGATCGAGAGCAGATTGTCCACGTGTTCGCCGCGCGCCTTCAGTCCGGCGATCTGCTCGGGGTCGCACAGATAGGCGATGTTCACCTCGTCGAGCTGCAGATACCTGCAACCTGCCGCGCCGAACGCCGCGACGGCCTTACAGTAAGCCTCGCCCAGATCGGCGAAGAACATGTCGAGATCCGGATAGGTTTTCGGATCGATCGCCCGCCGGCCACCGCGAAAATGCACCACGGAAGGTGACGGTATGGTCATTTTCGGCATCCCGGTCTTGACGTGACCCGCGACGAAGCGGAAGTCGTCCACCATCACGGGCTTGCTCCAGCCGATGCGCTCGACGACGCGCAGCGCCAAAGGCAGCGGCAGCCCGCCCTTGAACTGGATCTTCTGTTCCGGCTCATAGAGCTCGACCCCATCCAGTCCGGAAACGAAATCATAATGCCAGAACGCCCGGCGGTATTCGCCGTCGGTGGCGGCGCGAAGACCCAGTTCCTCCTGCTTGCGAATCGCGGCGGCAATGCAGCGGTCCTCCACGGTCCTGAGCGCATCTGATGATAGCGTCCCTGCCTTGCGCGCGGCGCGCGCCTCGGCCAACTCGCGGGGGCGCAGCAGGCTGCCTACATGGTCGGCGCGGAACGGCGGGAGGCTGCGTGGCCCGACCCGGTCTTTCGTTGCACTCGACATGGACATGGGAACGCTCTCCTGTTTATCCACCGCATCTCCTACCGCCACGGCGCGCAGGTGAAAACCGCCGCGACCCGGCATGGACCCGAGGCGCCCGAGCGACTATCAAGTCCGGCCCGCGCTCGCCGGGCCGCGACACTGCTGCGACCCGTAAGGATGCTGAACCGCCTGATCATCGGACTCGCCGAATTTAGCCGCTGCCACGCACTTGCCGTGGCACTGGCCGGCCTGGTGCTGGCACTTTTCGCGGGCTTCTACGCGGTGACGCATCTTAGTGTCAGTACCGACACCGACCTGATGTTCTCCAGCAGCCTGCCATGGCGCCAGCAGGCGGATGCCATGAACAAGGCTTTCCCGCAATTCAACAACCTGCTCGTGGCGGTGGTGGACGCGCGCGAGCCCGAGGAGGCGGATGCCACCGCCGCCGCGCTGGCCGATGCGATCGCCAAGGACCACAGCCACTTCGAGACAGTGCGCCGGCCGGACGCCTCACCCTTCCTGCGCAAGGAAGGACTGCTGTTTCTGGACACCAAGCAGCTCTCCGACCTGATGAACCGCACCATCGACGCGCAGCCGTTTCTCGGCCAGTTGGCGTCGGATCCTACGGCTCGCGGGCTGTTCCAGGCACTGTCGCTGCTCGGGATCGGCGTGAGCAAGGGCGACGAGGACATCACGCCCTATCTGCCGTCGCTCGAGGCATTCCATCAGGCGCTGGCCGATGCGCTGGCCGGCCATCCGAAGCCGCTTTCATGGCAGTCGCTGCTGGGCGGAAACGAACTGAGCGATCTGGCCGGCAAGTACCATTTCGTCCTGGTGCAACCGAAACTCGACTACGGCGCGCTTGAACCGGGCGGCGAGGCGACCCGCGCGATGCGCAACA
>DATBKQ010000658.1:0-20451 GCA_036555825.1 Acetobacteraceae bacterium
GAAAACAAAGAACAGTGGCCCGATTCTGCAGCGCAAAGGACTTCGGAACCGGGACACTAGCCCCGCTCAGCATCCCAGCTTCGCCGCCATGTCCTCGATGTCGGTCGCCACCACGTCCCAGTCCTGTTCCGCGGTGAAATCCCGCTTCTGGTGTGGGCCATACTCCGACGGCCGCGGGAAGAACGCCGTCATCAGCCCCTGCCTGCGTGCGTTCGCCAGATCGTTGTTGTGCGCCGCCGCCATCATCACCTGGCCAGGTTCCAGGTCCAGCAGCTTCGCCACCCCCAGATAGGTCTCAGGATCGGGCTTGAAGTGGCCGAACAGGTCGGAACCAAACACCATATCCCACGGCAGCCCCGCGTGTTTCGCCATGTTGGTCAGCAGGGCGACGTTGCCGTTGGACAGCGGCCCGATGATGAACCGTCGCTTCAGCCGGGTCAGGCCCGGAACGGAATCCGGCCACGAATGCAGCCTGTGCCAGCCGCGATTGATGTGTCGCAGATCGGCCTCGCTCAGGCCTCGGATCGCGAACTCCGCCACCAGCCGGTCGAGCGAGGCACGATGCAGCCGGTCCAGTGTCGTCCACGGCTGCTCACCCTTGCGCACCCGGTCCATCGACGGGTGGTAGGCGGCCCGCCAGGCGTCCACCAGCGCGGTCCAATCCGCATCGATGCCGCGCTCGCGTCCGAACGCGGTCAATTCCGCGATCAGGCTGCTCCGCCAGTCCACCACGGTACCGAACGTGTCGAACACGATCGCGACCGGTTGCCTGTCCGTCATGACGCTCCTCCTCCGTTCCGGGCGGTGGCCCGCGCCGCCCCGTCCTGCTAACTGGAAAGCATGCAATGCCTCAGGGCAAGCCTCGCCATGCTTGCAGCCATGCTTCCGCTGATGCCGGCCGCACTCAGCGCCCAGCCGGCACGCGAGGCGCTGGTGATCGGCAATGGCACCTACGCGGCGCTGCCCCAGCTCCCTGCGTGCCTGCTGTCCTCGCATGCGGTCGCGGCAGCGTTGCGGGCGCAAGGGTTCGACGTCGTGGAGCGCGAGGACGTCTCCAGTGGCGGGGCGGATGCGGCGATCGGCGAATTCGCCCAGCGGCTTGCAGCCGCGCCCAGCGCCGCGGCATTCGTCTATAGCTGCGGCTACGCCACGTCGTTCAACGACAGGTCGTTCCTGCTGCCGGTCTCGGCCAGGATCACGCGGCCGGCGGACGTCCTTACTCAGGGCATCCTGATCAAATCGCTGCTTGATGCGGTCGTGCACGGTGGCGCTGGTCCGTCGTTCGTCGCCCTGGACGCGGTCCCGGCACCGGACGGGCCGGCCACCCTGCAGGTTCAGGCCGACCTGCCGGACAATCTTGGCCTGATCGTTGCCAGCCAGCCCAGGCCACCCGATGGGCCAACTCCGCTTGCCGCGGCACTGGTCGCCGATCTGAAGACCCCGCACGTCCAGACCGGCACGCTCCTTCAGGACCTGCGGCAACAACTCGGCAACAGCAACACGCTGGCACTGTCGGTGGTGCATCCGCCAGCCGCACCGGGCTATCTCGTCGGTGCGCCTCGGCCGGCTCCGGCCGCCGCCCCGCTCGCCCTCCAGGCCACGATCCCGGCGGAGGAACAGATGACCGATGCCGACCGCAGGCGCGTGCAGACCGCGCTGGCACACCTGGGCTACTATGACGGCAAGGTCGATGGCATCTTCGGCCCGGACAGCCGCGCGGCCATTCGCCGCTACCAGCATGAACTCGGCGCCGAGATGTCCGGCCGCCTCAGCGCCGCGCAGGCAAGCCGGCTTGTCACCGGCCAATGAACACCAACGACCACGGGGCAAGCAAATGGGCCTGAAGGCCAAATTCAATCTGGTGATGCTGCTCGCATTCCTGGTCGGTCTCGGCCTCGCCGCGGGCCTGTCCTGGCGCATCGCGCACGAAAATGCCCGCCGCGAGGTCGTGCAGCAGGCGGCACTGATGATGGCGATGGCGTCGGCGATCCGCGACTACACCGACAAGGAGATCGAGCCGCTGCTCGCGAACCAGATCAAGGTCCGCTTTCTGCCGCACACCGTGCCTTCATGGGCGGCGCAGACGAACCTGCGCGCGCTGGCCGCGCAGTTCCCCGACTACAGCTATAAGGAAGCGGCGCTGAATCCCACCAATCCCGCCGACCGCGCCACTGAGTGGGAAAGCGGCATCATCGGCGCATTCGCCCGCGATCCATCGCTCACGAGCCTCACCAGCACCCGCGACAGCGCCACCGGCCCCGTGCTGTCGATCTCGCGTCCCATTCGCATCGCCGACAAGGGCTGCCTCACCTGCCACTCGACGCCATCCGCTGCACCTGCATCGATGATCGATCTCTACGGTAGCGCCGACGGCTTTGGCTGGAAGCTGGGCGATGTGATCGGTGCGCAGATCGTTTCGGTCCCCATGCAGGTCGCGCTGGATCGCGCCTACGATGCATTCAAGGTTTATCTGGTGGCGCTGGTCGCGGTGTTCGCGGTTACGATCGTGCTGCTGAACCTGATGCTGCACTTCGTCATCGTGCAGCCGATCCGGCGTATGTCGGCCATTGCCAGCGACATCAGCCTGGGCAACATGGATGCGCCCGAATTCGCCGAACGCGGACGCGATGAGATCGCCTCACTCGGCGCCTCGTTCAATCGCATGCGACGCAGCCTGGCCAACGCCTTGAAGCTGCTGGAGACCTGATATCTCTGAACCCGCGCCATCGCCGGCCGAGATCGGTCGCTATCGCATCCAGCGTCTGCTGGGCCGCGGCGCTATGGGGATGATCTATCAGGCGCATGACCCGATGATCGACCGGAAAGTGGCGATCAAGCTGATCCGCGCCGATCTGCTGGGCAGCGAGGACCGCGCCGACTATCTCGAGCGGTTCCGGCACGAGGCCCAGGCCGCCGGCCGCTGCGCGCATCCCAACATCGTCGCGATCTACGACTTCGCCGTGCACGAAGGAAACCCGTTCCTGGCAATGGAATATGTCGAGGGCCGTAACCTCAGCCAGGTGCTGAACCAGTCCGGCCGGTTGGATCCTCGGGCAGCGATAGCGGCGATCGGCCAGGTGCTGGACGCGCTCGGCTGCGCCCATGGCCTGGGCGTGGTGCATCGGGACGTGAAGCCGGCGAATGTCCTCCTCCAGTCCGATGGCCACGTGAAGATGACCGATTTCGGCATCTCGCGCCTCGATACCTCGGTGCTGACACAGGCGGGATCGGTACTCGGCACTCCCAGCTACATGTCGCCCGAGCAATGCCGCGGCGCGCCGGTGGACGCGCGCAGCGACCTGTTCTCCACCGGCGTGGTACTGTACGAGCTATTGATTGGCGCGCGGCCGTTCACCGGCCGCGACATGACCGAAATCGCCGTGCAGGTTATCAACCGACCGCCGCCCGACCTTCGCGCCATGCGACCCGAGCTTCCGGCGTCGATGGTCGCCATGGTTCAGCGCGCCCTGGCCAAGGAGCCGGAACGGCGCTTCCAATCGGCCGCCGAAATGGCATCCGCGCTCCGGGGCTCGCTGCAACCCGGGCAACATGGCGCCTCAGAACCCACCGTGGTGATGCCGCGGACGCCGGTTTCGTTCGACCGCGCAACGCTCAGCACGGTCGAGCGCACACTCGCCCAACATGTCGGCCCGATCGCCCGGCACCTCGTGCAGAGCGCCGCACGGCGAGCCCATTCGCTCGAGGAGCTGCATGATATCGTCGCGCAGGGCATCGAGCGCCCGGAGCTGCGCACCCGGTTCCGCAACGAGATCGGCGGCAGCGTGACCACGGCGCCGCCCGCGGCTCCGATCGCGCCGGCGCTGGCGCAACAGGCGGAACGCGAGCTGGTCACATACCTCGGTCCGATCGCCCGCGTCCTGGTCAAGCGCGCTCTGGCGGCCGCGACATCGCCCGACGAGTTCTGGCAGCGCCTCGCCTCGCATATCGAACGTGGCGCGGACCGGCAGGCATTTCTGCGCAAGCGGCGCGAATAAACCGGGCGGAGGTTCGGTCTTCCGGTCACATCCCGGAGGTCGCAATGCGGAAACATGCTGTCCTGCTGGTGCTGGCACTGTGGTTGGGTGGCATGCCGGGCCGGGCCGCCGATGCCCCCGCCGACCAGGAACGCGTGGCGCACGAGCTGCTCAGCGTCGTCAGCATCTCCGTCCTGCGCTCTCTGCCCGCCGTCGCGATTGCCGCGCCCGGCCCCGCCGAGAGGTCGGCCACGCCGCGTGGCCGCCGGTTTCTCGGCTCCGGCTTCATCATCGATCCGAGCGGCATCATCGCCACCAACCGGCACGTGATCGAGGGGGCAATGGATATTCTCGTCACGCTGCAGGACAACACGTTGCTGCATGGCAAACTGCTCGCTCAGGCAGACGAGATTGACGTCGCGCTGATCAAGGTCACACCGGCCTCGCCGCTTCCCGCTGCACGCTTCGCCGACAGCGACCGGGTGAAGGTGGCCGACCGGGTGTTCGCCATCGGCAATCCGCTTGGCCTCGGCGGATCGGTGACCCGTGGCATCGTCAGTGCCCTCAACCGGGACATCCGCGATACGCCATTCGACGACTACATACAGACCGACGCGGCGATCAACCACGGCAACTCCGGCGGCCCGCTGTTCGACGAGCGCGGCGAGGTGATCGGCATGAACACCGCGCTGTTCTCGCCGGAAGCGACCAGTGGTTCGATCGGCCTCGGCTTCGCCATTCCGTCGAACGACGTCAGGTATGCCGTCGATGCGCTGCTTCGTCCCGGCGGAATGCGGACCGGCACGCTCGACTTCCGCATCCAGCAGGTCACGCCGGAAATCGCCGATGCGCTCAACATGTCAAAAGCCGAGGGTGTGATCGTCGGCGGCACGATCGAGGGCGGCGCCGCCAGCAAATGCGGCATCATGGCGGGCGACATCGTCCTGCGCTACGGCGACATGGCGGTAAAGGACGTGCGGGCACTCGCGCGAGCGATCGCGCGGACCGCTCCCGGCACCAAGGTCGGGCTCCGCATCTGGCGGAACGACGAGCCGATCGTGATCACGGCGACGGTTCAGGAAATGCCGCATGCCGCGACGGCCGCCCCCGCTCAGGCGTCCACTTCCGCCAATGGACCTGGCTGGCATCTGGCGCGGGGCGCGGCCGGTGTCGTGGTGACGCAGACCGACAATGACGGCGCTGCGGCCGAGTCCGGATTGAGCGCGGGCGACGTCATTGTCCAGATGCAGCAGGAGAAGGTCGCAGACCCCGAAGATGTCGACAGGCTTCTCGAAGCCGCCAGGCAGCGCCAGCGCCACTATGCCGCCGTGCTGGTCAGGCGCAACGCTGAGGGGCTGCGCTGGCTCGCGCTCAGCCTGGATTAACGCGTGATGACCAGAGGGGGAATAACGGAGTCTGAATCACGCGCGCCGGTAGGGCAAATTCACGCCGCCTGCGGGGTTCGGGCGTTCGAACTCCCGTGGCTCACAGTGCCCTCCGCCTCCTCCGTGGTAGAATCTGCTTCAGTGGCACCGGCGCTGCCCGCAGGCATCGAAGCTCCTTTGCGGCCCGGCCGGTAACCTTAAGTGACCTTGCCGACCCCGTTGTGTACAGTTCGCTGCAAACCATAGCACTCGAGATTCGCGATCGCCTGCAATCGGTAACCAGCGCACAGGAGCCGGCTAGCCCATGGAACTCATCGACCTCAGCCGCGAGCTGTTCCACCGCACGCAGACCCACCCCTCGCACCCGCCGGTGATCGTTTCGGTTTGGGGCGATCACTCGGAGAAGAAGATCGCCGGCAACACCGTGTTCACCTCCAAGGCGCTGTCGATCGCGCTCTCCGACCACGCCGGCACGCATGTCGATGCGCCGGTGCATTTCGATCCGCGCCCCGGTGCGCTGTCGATCGACCAGGTGCCCTTGGAGAACTTCTTCACCTCCGCAATCTGCCTCGACCTGTCGCATGTGCCACTCAAGCACGCCACCACCGTGCCTGAGATGGCGGCCGCGCTCGACAAATCTGGCCAGGAGATCCGGCCGCGCGACACCGTGCTGCTCTACATGGCGACCAACGAGCGCCTGCTGGGCAAGCCCGGCTACCTGCACGACTTCCCCGGCCTGGCGTTGGAGTCGGTGCACTGGCTGGCCGACCGCGGCATCGGCATGTTCGGCGTCGAGGCGATCAGCCCTGCGCCGGAAGGCGAACCCAACTACCTCGCGCACATGGCCTGCGCGGAACGCCGTATCACGCACATGGAGTGCCTCGCCAATCTGGATAAGCTGGTCGGCCGCGGCCGCTTCCGTTTCATCGGCTTCCCGCTCAAGATTCGCGGCGGCACCGCGAGCCCGATTCGGGCGGTGGCGATGTTCGATTGATGGAACCACGGATGAACACAGACAAGAACAGATGACACTGCTCAACACTCGTATCCGTGTTCATCAGTGTGCTCCGTGGTTTCATTTTCTCTTTGCCAGCGGCGCCACGAACTGCGGCTCGGTGTCCCAGGGGAACAGGATCCAGGTGTCCTGCGACACCTCGGTGATGTAGTCATCGACCGCGCCCCGCCCGGCGGGCTTGGCATAGACCGAGGCGAAGTGTGCCCGCGGCAGCAGCCCACGCACCACGCGCGCGGTGGTGCCCGTATCCACCAGGTCATCGACGATCAGGAAGCCGAAGCCGTCGCCGGCGGCGGCCGGCGGCTTGATCACCACAGGCTCGCCGCCCTTCGTCTCCTCGATCAGCGTGCCGCTGCCGCCCGCGGCGTAGGTAAGGATCGACACGCTTTCCACCAGCCGCAGGTCCAGCTCGCGAGCGATGATCGCCGCCGGGATCAATCCGCCACGGGTGATCGCGACGATCCCGGTGAACGGCCCCTTGTCCATCAGCCGCCACGCCAGCGCGCGGGCGTCGCGGTGCAACTGGTCCCACGACACGGCATAGTAGTGCGTCGCCATCAGAACAGCCTGCCGCCGTTCGGCACCTTGAAGTCCGGCCTGATCAGCACCACCGCGCCCTCGCCGTCCGGCATCCCCAGGGTCAGCACCTCGCTGACGGACGGTCCGATCTGGCGCGGCGGAAAATTCACCACCGCGCAGACCTGGCGCCCGATCAACTGGTCCGGCCGGTAGTGCACGGTAAGCTGCGCGGACGACCGCTTCGCGCCGATCTCCGGGCCGAAATCGATGACCAACCGGTAGGCCGGCTTGCGCGCCTCGGGGAATGGCTGCGCGTCGGTGATGGTGCCGACGCGAATATCGACCCGTTCGAAGTCGCTGAACTCGATCGTTTCGGTCATCGGTCGTTGCTCCCACGCCCGGTTGGTCCATACTGGCGAACTTCCCGACCCCTGGGTCAAGCCCGGGGCAAGCACCGGAGCGAGACGAAGCATGCGCGATCACCACCTGGCCGGCCGCAGCCCGGTCTATGCGACACACGGCATGGCGGCCACCTCGATGCCAGCCGCAACCCTGACCGCCTTGGACGTGCTGCGGGCCGGCGGCAACGCACTGGATGCGGCGGTGGCGGCTTGCGCGGTGCTGTGCGTGATCGAACCGATGTCCACCGGCATCGGTGGCGACTGCTTCTGCCTCTATGCGCCGGCCGGCGCCGGCAAGGTTATCGCGCTGAACGGCTCCGGCCGGGCCCCGGCCGCCGCCACGATCGACTGGTACGAGCAGCAGGGCATCGCCGGCATCGACAATACCTCGGCTCACGCGGTCACCGTGCCGGGCGCCGTCAACGCCTGGGAGACGTTGCTGCGGGCGCATGGGCGCAAGGGCCTCGACGAACTGCTGCAGCCGGCGATTCGCTACGCCGCCGATGGCTGGCCGGTGCATCCCGTCGTGGCCTGGTCGTGGCAGCGGCTGGAGGCGAAGCTGCGCAAGAACGGCACGTTGAGCTTTTTGCCGGGCGGCAAGGCGCCCGCGGCCGGCGACATCTTCCGCCAGCCGGCGCTGGCCGAGACGCTGCGCGACATCGCCAGCCGCGGCGCGAAGGCCTTCTACGAAGGTGCCGTCGCCGCCGACATCGTCAACACCCTGCGCGCGCGCGGCGGACTGCACACCGAGGCGGATTTTTCGTCCGGTCTCACCAACGCCGAGTTCGTCGAGCCGATCACGCTGAACTGGCGCGGCTACGACGTATACCAGTGTCCGCCCAACGGCCAGGGCATCGTGGCCCTGATGATCCTGGGCATGCTGGGCGGCATTCCCTCCGCAGCGGATGGGCCCTTGGGCGCGCTGCGCTTCCATCGGCACATCGAGGCAGCGCGTCTCGGCTATCGCGACCGCGATGCGTTCGTCGCCGATCCGTCCCAGGCCGATGTTCCGGTCAAGAAGCTGCTCAGCGCCGATTACCTGTCCGGTCTGCGCGCGCTGATCAACGACGACAATGCACTGCGCGCACTGCCTGCGGCCGGCGAGGCGTTGCTGCCGCCGCATCGCGACACGGTCTATCTCTGCGTGGTCGACCGGGACGGCAACGCCTGCAGCTTCATCAACTCGCTGTTCGAGGGCTTCGGATCGGCCATCCTGGCCGAGCGCTCCGGCGTGATGCTGCAGAACCGCGGCTTCGGCTTCCGCGTCGAGCGCGGCCATCCGAACTGCATCGCGCCGCGCAAGCGGCCGATGCACACCATCATCCCCGGCATGGTGATGCGGGATGGGCAGGCGGTGATGCCCTACGGCGTGATGGGCGGGCACTTCCAGCCGATGGGCCACTCGCTGTTCCTGACCAACATGCTGGAATACGGCCTCGACATTCAGCAGGCGATCGACCTGCCGCGGCTGTTCCCGCTTCGGGGCAAGGTGCAGGTCGAGCACGGCATCCCGCGCGAAATCTGCGATGCGTTGGCGCGGCGCGGCCACGAACTGGAAACCGCGGACCGGCCGCATGGCGGCGGCCAGGCGATCTGGATCGACCGCGCGCGCGGCTGCCTGGTGGGCGGCTCCGATCCTCGCAAGGACGGAATGGCACTGGGCTATTGAGATGCCCGAAACCTGTGACCTGACCGCGACCGAGGCGCGCCGCCTGATCGGGCAGAAGAAGCTGGCGCCCAGCGAACTGCTGGCAAGCTGCATCACGCGCATCGAGGCGGTGGACCACGCGGTTAACGCCATGGTGGCGCGCGACTTCGACCGGGCACGGGCCACGGCGAAGGCCGCCGACGCGGCGGTCGCGCACGGCGACGATCTGCCGCCGCTGCACGGCCTGCCGATCGGCATCAAGGACCTGCAGGAGACCGAGGGCCTGCGCACGACGCACGGCAGCACGCTGTTCCGCGGCCATGTTCCCGCCGCCGACGAACGCCTGGTCGCTGCGGTGCGCCAGGCCGGCGCGATCGTCGTCGGCAAGACCAACACGCCGGAATTCGGCGCCGGCGCCAACACGCGCAACGCGGTGTACGGCGCGAGCGGCAATCCATTCGATCCGGCGCGTTCCTGCGCCGGCTCGTCCGGCGGCTCGGCGGTGGCGCTGGCGACCGGCATGGTGCCGCTCTGCTCCGGCTCCGACACCGGCGGTTCGCTACGCAATCCAGCGGCATTCTGCGGCATCGTCGGCTTCCGCCCCACCCCGGGCCTGGTCGCCAACGAACGCCGCGGTCTCGGCTGGAACAACCTGTCGGTCGCGGGACCGATGGCGCGAACCGTGCCCGATCTGTGCCTGCTGCTCTCCACCATGGTCAGCGACGATGCACGCGATCCGCTGGCGACCACGATCCACCGCCGCGCCGTCCGCCGCGCGGAGGACTTCGCCGTGCCGTCGCGCATCGATCTGTCGCGTCTGCGCGTCGCCATCACGCCGGATTTCGGCTTCGCGCCGACCGAGCGGCACATCGCGGAAGTGTTCGCCGACAAGACCGGCCTGTTCCGCCACGTCTTCGCCCGCACCGAGGACACCACGCCCGATTGCGCCGGCGCTGACGAGGCCTTCGAGGTGCTGCGCGCGATCGGCTTCCTCGCCAGCCACCTTGAGAAGGTCCGCGCGCGGCCAGACGATGTCGGGCCGAATGTGCGCGCCAATGTCGAGGAAGGGCTGCGCTACTCGGCGGCCGACGTTGCGCGGGCGCAGACCTTGCAGACGGCGCTGTATCGCCGCTGGCAGAGCTTCTTCCAGGACTGGGACGTGATCCTGACACCCTCGATCACCATCAGTCCGCGATCATGGCGCGAGCTTTACCCGGCCGAGATCGACGGCCGAAAGACGCGCACCTACTTCCACTGGCTGGCGCTCGCCTACGCGGTGACATTGCCCGGCCATCCGGCGGTATCGCTGCCGGTCGGGCTCGATCGAAACGGCATGCCGTTCGGGCTGCAGATCGTCGGCCCGCGCGGCGGCGATGCATTCGTGCTGTCGGTCGCCGCCGAACTGGAGGCGCTGCTTGCCGGTGATCCGCGCACCGCGCGCCCTGTGCCCGACCTGGCGCGGTTGCAGGCGGCGCGACCGATCAGCGAGATGCCGGGGTTTCTGGAATTCGAGTGAAGCTCATCCGACAAACCTGACCTCGAAGGCGAAGGGGTCGTCGGGCGGGGGCCTTTGCGGCTTCGACAGCACGGAAATCCGCTCGGGGCCGTCGACCTGCTCATATAGCTCGATGAACCTCGCGCCATGCAGGTTCTGAGTAACCGAACCGGGCGGGCTGATATCCGTTGCCTCTTCCGCGGCGCAGATGGTGAATTCCACCGGATCGAAGTGCGGCAGCATGTGCAACTGGTTCGTGCCGAACAGCGTGGGACGCTCGACCACCCATTCGGCCGTCGCGCCGGATATCACCGGCGGGTTGCTGACAGGGACTGGCCATCCGGGCAAAATATTCATGCTCCAGAATTCAAAGGCCAGGCCCAACTTGATCATCACGACCGTGGCCTCCGACGCGGCGATGGCCTGCACCATGCAGAACACCCAGTCACCCTGGTTCAGACTGATCGGGATCGGCGGTATGGTTATCGGTGGCGGTTGATCACGCACCCACCATTGCGACCATCCGCTGATCTCCGTGCTTCCGTCGGCGCGGAACTGTAGCCTGGTGCCGATCTGCGGCAGCGACGAGTTGACGTACCGCCGCTGGCCATCCAGACCCACCCAGATGCTGCAGGCTGGGGGCAGCACCCCCGAAAGCCCCCCTGGCATGTAGATTCCCGGTATGCGCCACGACCCCATGACCTCCCCCAGCATGTTGCCGTCGCGCGGATGCACATAGGCGCCCGACCAGTTCGGACTGCCCTCGTAGCTCGTCGTGATCGCTGCCCGTACCTGCTGAAAGCGCGGATTGGTCCTGTACAGACTTTCCACCATCGTGATCTCGAAGGACCGGTACTCCAGCTCGCGGCTGAACATGTCCCGCCAGATCGGATATGCCGGCGAGGATTGCGATGGCGGTCGTGGCAGTCCGTATTGCCGCAGGACCTCGATTGGCGCGTCCAGCGGATTGATCCGCTTTTCCTCCAGCTCCCTTGCCTTTTCGTTGTAGATGATCGTCGGCGGCAAGGCGACAAGCTGCGCGCCCTGTCCCTGGGCGAATGCGGATCCGAAGGGAATCGCCGCGATCGATGCCGCCGCTCCCTTCAGGAATGTTCTGCGGTACATGTGCGCTGCGTCTCCGATGATGTCCGGGGGTCAGGCAGCGAGTTCGGCACGGGCCGCCAACAGCGCGTCACGGTAGCTGCGCACGGGGGCCGACGAACTGTCGTCCGACAGCAGATTGCCGAAAACCTGGTTCGCCAACGTGCGCCCGCCGACTGAGTCGGTCGGGTAGTGCAGGCCGGCGATCTCGCGATTCCTGGCGATCCGCAAAGCAAGCTGCGTCAGGCCTGGCGCGAGTGCCGCGCACAGCGATGCCGCGGCCGGCGTGCCGGGAAGGTGTGTGCTGGAGTCCAGCACGAAGCCTGGCAAGGCCTGCTGCATGGACAATGAAACGAGCCATGATTGCGTGGCATGTCCGCTCGGAAAGGACGCGTGTCCGGGGACGGAGATCGGCGGCATCAGCGCGGGAAGCAGTTGCGACGGCCGCATGCGCCTGTAAAAGCCCTTCCAATACAGACAACAGTACAAGGCGATCAGGCTGGCGATGTTCATCAACCGCACCGTCTGCGGGTGCGAAGCGGGGGTGACCGCCATCAGCTCCATGAAGTAGGTCAGGAACTCGGACGCCTGCGCCACGATCTCGCCCATTGCGTCGGTGCGCTCGTCGCGTGCGGCGCGCCCGAGGTGCAGCAGCTCGTAACGCTGCTGGAAATTCGTGGGTCCCGGCGCCAGGTTGCCGAATTGCGCCGGCAAGGCGCTGGTGGGTTCGGTGACGGTGAACGTCCTTGTCGTGGTGCCGTCTTGCCAACTGAGGGTATTGGTGGCCGCGCTGGTAGGGACCGGCTTTGCGGTCTTCCACGCCGGTTGCGTGCCGCTCTGCACCGAAGCGAAATCGGCCAGCACCAGCCAGGCCTTCCAGAACGGGTCCCATCTGTTGTCCGCGTAGAAGGCCGTGTTGCCGGGAACGAATATGCTGGTTTCGAGGCTATCCACGGTGATGAACGGCAGGTCGACACGGTCGGCAAAGAACATGCCGCCGCCCGATCCTGCGGTGTTACCGACGTTGCCGGTGTTTCCAGTATTGCCTGTGTTGCCGGTGTTTCCCGTATTGCCGCCCATGATGGTCCCCCCGATCGGCGCGCTGTTTCGCGTTGCCCGGCAGCCTCGCCGCCGGCCCATTGCCGATCCGGTTATGGCATTGGGCCGGTCACACTGCAGTGCGTGTGAGCCGACTCACACCCCGGAAAGTTTTTCTCGCCTGGCGCGGGATGACCAGAGGCGGAGCCGTCGGCTTTGGCAATTCAGTCCGGCAGACCGGCGGCCCGCAGGCGCGCAATCCACGTTGCCAGCGCCTCGCCCTGGAACGGGCACCGCGTCCGATAGACGTTCAGCCGGAAGCCAGGTTGCACACGCAACAGTTGCGCGGCCGATGCCGTCGCTTCGCCCGGCTTGCCCAGCGCAATCAGACTCGCGATCAGCGTGCGCAGGCTGAAAGCAACTGCGCCGTTGCGGCCCACCGCGCGGCGCGCCCACACCACCGCCTCGTCGAAGTTGCCGTTCACATAGTGCGCCTGCCCCAGCAGCGCCTCGTGCCAGAAACGATAGGCGTCCTGCGGTGCCAGCCGTACGCCGCGCTCCGCGCGCTCCACCGCCAGCGGACCGTTGCCGATATAGCCGCAGGTCGCGCCGCTCATGGTCCAGGCGATGGCTGCACTCGGCCCGACCTCGATCGCCCGGTCGAGGAACAACATGGCACGCTCGAAGTCATGCAACAGGAACGCCTGCACGTGACCGTAGATCGCCAGCGCCTGCGGGTCGTTCTCGCTCAGGTTGATCGCGGTCTCCGCCAGCCGCGCCGCCTCGCGGGCATCCGCCTCGAAATCGCTGGAACGGCCTTCGCCGACATGGAAGACGTACCAGAACGCCGCATACGAATACGCCGGCCCATAGAACGGATCGTGTGCCATCGCCTGTTGCAGCAGCCCCCGCGCCCGCGCGTGCGACTCGTCGTCCATGCGGTAGAGCTGGTCCAGCGCCTGCAACAGGAAGTCGTAGGCGGTCATGTTGCTCGGGTGCTTGCGCCGCGCACGCACCAGTTCCTGCTCCAGCACGTGGGGCGCGATGGTGCCGACGACGCTGGCGGAGATGCGATCCTGCAGCGTGAAGAGCTCGCCTAGCTCACCCTCGTACTTGTCGGAACGGATGATCGCTCCGGTTTCCGCGTCGCTCAGCTCGGTCGCAAGCCGCAGCCTGCCGGCATCGCGGCGCACCGAGCCATACAGGACATAGCGGACACCGAGCGCCTGGCCGATCGCGCGGGTGTCCACCTCGTCGCCGCCATAACCCAGTGCCGACCCCCGTGAGACAACGAACAGCTCCTTGAGACCAGCCAGCGCGTAAATGATGTCATCGACGATGCCATCGGCGAAATAGGCTTCCTCGGGATCGTGCTGAAATTTTCGGAACGGCAATACCGCGATGGAAGGCCGGTTGTCCGCCCCCAGCGGCGCGGTTCCGACCAGCCGGACCTCGTTGGCATGCACGTGCAACGTGAACATGCGCACCGGACGGGCCATATTGTGCAGATAGAGATGGCCCAGGTCCACGGTACGGATCAGCGGGTCGGAGCTGATCCGCGCCGCGACATCGCCGGTCACCGCGATGCCGCCAGGTTCCGCGTAGGTCTGCATGCGCGCGGCGATGTTGACCGCGTCGCCGTAGATATCGCCCCCGTCGACGATGACCTCTCCGACATTCACGCCGATCCGCAGACTGATCCGCCGATCCGGAGCTTCGCCCGCTTCGGCCACGGCGATGCCGTGCTGGACTTCCAAGGCACACGCGACCGCCGAGCGCACATCGTCGAAAACCACCAGCGATCCATCGCCGATGTTCTTGATCACGCTTCCCCCGTGCGCGGCGACGCGAGGCTCGAATTCCGTCCTGCGAAGCCGCATCAGGCGCGCGTAGGTTCCGCGCTCATCGGCCGCCATGAGCCGGCCGTAGCCGACGACATCGATGGCCAGTATGGCGCACGTCCTGTGCTCGGCCTCTGCACCCTTCACGGTACCCCACTCACGCGTGCGAATCCACCTCCCAGACCACCGTACCACGGTGAAACGGATTCTGTTAGACGCTATCCATCACCAGTCGGATGAACTCATTCACCCCACCGGGGTTCATCCAGCGCATCACCGCCACCAGGTCGTGATCTGGATCGATCCAGGTGATGTTGCCGCCCGCGCCGGTCGCGAAGAAACTCGCCTCGCTCGCGCTCGGATAGCGTGTCCGGCCAGTGTTCAGCCACCACAGCAGACCGTAGTTCGGGTGAAGTGTGCACGGCCGCAGCGATTCCTCGATCCAGCGTTCCGCCAGCAACCGACGCCCTTCCCACACGCCCCGATGCAGCATCAGCAATCCGATGCGCGCCTGGTCCTCGGCATGGATCGCGACACCACCGCCCCAGTGGCTGCCACCCGATACCGAGCAGATCATCCGCCTGTCGATCTCCACCATCGACGTGCGATAGCCGTGCCAGCTCCAGCTGTCCGACGCACCGATCGGCCGCATGATCCTCTCTGCGAACACCTCGGGCAGCGGGCGGCGGAACCGCTGCAGCAGCGCGAGCGCCAACCGGTTCACCCTTACATCGTTATATTCCCAGAACGTGCCCGGCGAGCGCAGCGGCCGCGCGTCGCCCTTCCGCCCCTTCCCCTCTACCGCGAGGTTCCGGTTGCGGTCGATGACATCGGACTTGCCGAACAGCGTCCCTTCCCATTCCGAGGTCTGCTGCAGCAGATGACGCCAGGTGATCGCGCCGTTGTGCGGCCCCTCGAACCCGCCATCGTGCACGGTGCGTGCCACGCGATCATCCAGCTCGCCGATCAGCCCGTCGGCAAGGGCGATCCCCGCAAGCAGGCTCAGATAGCTCTTGGCGACCGAAAAGGTGAAATCGACCTGGCGCGTGTCGCCCCACCGCGCCAGCACCGAACCGCCCCGCAGGATCAGCCCGTTCGGGCCGCCGCGCGGACGGATGGGACCAAGGATCTCGTTGTGCGGCGCGGGTTCGAAGAACCCCGCCTCGAGATGCGCCCCGAGATCGCGCGGCCACGGTGTCTCATGAGCGAGCGCATGGTGAACCGCAGCGTTCAGCCCCGGCATCGTGCTCCCTTCCCGGCAGTAGCGCGTGGGATACCACATCGCCGCCGGAACGCGCATACTCCCCGCGGGAATCGCCCAGAGCGGGTGCAACCGCCGGGCGGGGGCATGGATAGCCGGGAGACGCACGTGGCCAGGCTTGAGCGCGACGGCCGACGCGAGGCCTTGCTGGGCAGCCAGTTGTTCGCCGCCATGCAGCCGGCGGAGCTCGACGAGATTCTGAAATTCGCCTCCGAGCGGCGCTTCCGCCGCGGGCAGACGATCTTCCAGCGCGGCGATAATGCGTCCTCGATGATGGCGGTGCTGCGCGGGCGCGTCCGCGTCAGCACCATCTCGTCCGATGGCAAGGAGTTGACGCTGAACGTCATCAACCCCGGCGAAATCTTCGGTGAACTCGCGCTGCTCGACGGCAAGCCGCGCAGCAATGATTGCACCGCGGCCGAGGACACCGTGCTGCTGGTGGTGGAGCGGCGGCATTTTATCCCGTTCCTGGCGCAGAACCACGACCTCGCGCTTCGCCTGCTGGCGGTGCTCTGCGACAAGGTGCGCCGCACCAGCACGGCGCTCGAGGAGATCGCCCTGTTCGATCTGCCCGAGCGGCTGGCACGCGTGCTGCTGAAGCTGGCTGACGACTATGGCCGCGCCAGCTCCAGCGGAATCCGCATCGACCTTCGGCTGTCCCAACGCGACCTCAGCAACCTCGTGGCCTCCTCGCGGGAGAGCGTGAACAAGCAACTGCGGATCTGGCGCGAGGACGGCACCATCGAGCTGCAGGAGGGCTTCGTCGTGCTGCGCCGGCCCGCCGAGTTGCGCCGCCTTACCGAGACCGGGTGACCCGCCAGGTAACCATTGAGGCGTTGACACGACGCGGCGCAACTCTGTGTTGTGATCCCATGCGCATCGCCGCTGCCGTGCTCGCGATCCTGGCGTTCGCCACTCATGCGGCCATGGCGCAGGACGCGGTGCAGAGCCGGTTCTTCCTCACCAGCGACGGGGTGCGGCTGCACTACCTGGAGGCCGGGCCGCGCACTGGCCATACCATCGTCTTTGTCCCCGGCTGGACCATGCCCGCCTGGATCTGGCAGCCGCAGATCCGTGCCTTCGCCCCACGCTATCACGTCGTGGCGTTCGATCCGCGCGGCCAGGGCGACTCCGATGCGCCGTCCTGGGGATACGAACCCGGGCGGCGCAGCCAGGATATCGCCGAGCTGGTCACCAGCCAGGCGCCGGTGCCGGTGCTGCTGGTGGGATGGTCGCTCGGGGTGCTGGACACGCTGGCCTATGTGCGTGCACATGGCGACCTGATGGTGGCCGGCCTGGTGCTGATCGACAATTCCGTGGGAGAAGAGCCGCCGCCACCGCCGCGGCTGCATCGCCCCGGCCCGGTGATGCCGCACGCCATCGCCATGCACCGGTTCGTCGCCGCGATGTTCCTGCACCGGCCAAGCGAAACTTACCTGGATCGCCTGACCGAGGCGGCACTGCACACGCCCGAGGCGGCCAGCCGCGCGCTGCTCGCCTATCCGGTGCCCCGCACCTACTGGCGGGATGCGCTCTATTCCACCCAGAAGCCGGTGCTGTATGTGGTCCGGCCGGGCTGGCTGGCCGAGCAGGCCGCGAACCTCGCGCATAACCGCCCTGGAACCCAGATCGCGGTGTTCGCGGGCGCGGGCCACGCGCTGTTCGTTGACGAGGCGGCGCGGTTCAATGCGTTGCTGGCAGGGTTCATCGCCCGAACCGTATGGCCGTGACGCGACGAACGGCATTGCTGCCGCTGTTCCTGGTCTCGATGGCGGCGGTGGGGTACGAGACGGCGCTGACCCGCTACTTTGCCGTCGCGAAGTGGTCCGAATACGGCTACTGGGTGATCTCCATCGTCATGGTCGGCTTCGCCTTCTCGGGCGTGTTGCTGGCACTGTGCCGCGACCGTGCGGCGCGCCACGGCGAGACGCTGCTCGCCGCGCTGCCCGCGCTGCTGGTCGCCGCCGCTGCGATCGGTTTCCACCTCACCACGACCAATCCGTTCAATCCGCTGCAATTGCAGAACCCGACGACATGGCAGCCGCAGCTCTGGAACATCTTCCTGTACTATGCCTGCCTGCTGCCCTTCTTCTTCCTGACCGGCCTGTTCATCAGCCTGACCTTTGTGCTGCATGCCGACCGAATCGGCCAAGTCTATGGCTACGACCTGACCGGCGCCGGCGCCGGGGCGGCGCTGGTGCTGGCGACGATGTTCCTGGTGCACGCATTCTTCCTCGTCCCAGTCCTGCTGGTGCCGCTCGCGGCCAGCGCCTGCTTTGCCACCGGGCGCCGGCGATGGGCCGGGATCGCGGCGGCGGGCGCGACGCTGATCGCTGCCGAGGCGCTGCTGCTGCTCGACAACCAGGCGCGGTTCAACGACTTCAAGGCGATCTACGCGCCGCTGCACACGCCCGACGCCCGCGTCGCGGCAACCGTGCTGTCGCCCCGCGGCGACTACATGCTGCTCGACAATTTCACCGAGCGGGTGGACACCGACATCTCCAACAACACCGGCCTGCTCGGCGTGCCAGGGCCGCCGCAAACCTTGGGTCTGTACCGCGACGGCAACCGTATCGCGGCATTGCCCAAGCCGGGCGGTATCGACGTGGGCTACGCGCCCGCATCCCTGGACGCGCTGCCTTATCGCCTGGTTCCACATGCGAACGTGCTCCTGGCGGGCGCATCGGGCGGCTTCCGGGTGGCGCAAGTGCTTGCGTTGGGTGCCGGCCATGTGCAGGCGCTGGAGCCGGAACCGGTCCTGCTGCGCGCGCTGGAGCACGGCCTCGGCCCATCCCCCGCGTGGCAGGCAGACCGGCGCGTCAGTCTGTCCGGCGGCGGGCCGGTGGCGGCGGCTCTCGGCGGCAGCCGGTACGACATCATCGATATCTCCGCCGACTTCCTCGACGCCGCGGAAGCCAACGCCACCGCCTTCACGGTGCAGGCCCTGGCGCAGGATTTGCGCGCGCTGACACCGGGCGGGATCGTATCGATCCCGGTGTCGATCCGCGACTTTCCGGTCTACGCGCTGCGCGTCCTTGGCACCGCGCGCGCGGCGCTCGCGGCCGACGGCATCGCCGATCCCGCGGCGCACACCGTGGTGTACCGCTCCGCCTGGAGCGCCAGGATCCTGTTGTCCAACCGTCCCTGGGACGCGGCGCGCATCGCGCTGGTGCGGCGGTTCTGCGACGACCGCTCGTTCGACGTGCCGTGGTATCCGGGCATCGACCCGGCCGCGGCGCGCGCCGGCATCTACAACGATCTGCCCGCGGTTTCCTTCGCCACCGGCGAGGTCGCGGCCGAGGGCCCGGACGATGCGATCGCCGATGAAGCGCGCGCGGTGCTGACGCATCAGGCGACACCGTCGGACGCCGCGTTCAACCTGTCGCCGATCACCATGGACCGGCCCTTCTTTTACGCCGTGCTGCGGCTGGACCAGCTCGGCACCATCCTGAAACGGCTGGAGATCCTGCCACAGGCCGAGATTGGTGCCTTGGTGAACCTCGCCGTGCTGGCCCAGGCGGTGGTGATCGCCGTCCTGGTGCTGCTGGTGCCGCTGGCGGCGCCACGGCGGTTGCGCCTCTCTGGCATCGGCGTGCTGCGGCCGATCGTGTACTTCCCCACCCTCGGCCTCGGATTCCTGTTCATCGAGATCTTCCTGATCGAGAAGGCCAGCCTCTGGCTGAACGACCGCACCACCGGCTTCGCGCTGGTGCTTACCGGCATGCTGGTGTTCTCGGGCCTCGGCGCCATGCTCGCCGACCGCGTCCGACCGCGCCGCGCCCTCGGCGTTGCCTGCCTCATCACCGTCGGCTGGTGCGCCGTCGCGCTGGCGGCGCTGCAACCGGTCATTCTGGCGACACTGGACCTGCCCTGGGTCGCCCGCGCTGGCCTCGTGCTGGCCGTGCTCGCGCCCGTATCGGTGGCGCTCGGACTGCCGTTCCCGCTGGGTCTGGCGCGCACCGGGTCCGGCGCGCTGCTGCCCTGGGCGTGGGGGCTGAACGGCGCGTTTTCCGTGGTGGCGACCCCGCTCGCCAACCTGATCGCGCGCGAGGCAGGCTTCAGCCGGGTTCTGCTCTGCGCCGCGCTGCTGTATGTGCTGGCCCTGTTGACGTTCCCAGCAGCAAGGAAGAGCCCCGTTTGGCAGCACATGTCAGCCCGATCACACGCCGCGGAGTAGTCGCCGCGGCCGGCGCCCTGTGCCTCGCGCGCCCCACCCGCGCGGCGGGCTGGACGCTCGCCGCCTACGAGAAGGCGATGCAGGAGTCCGGCCGCCCGGTCAGCCTGACCGACGCGCAGTTCGACGCCATCCAGAAGCGCAAGCCCGCCGCCTTGCGCCACATCGAGGCGTACCTGAAGGAGCGTCTCGGCACGGCCGACCCGGCGGTGATGGCCGCTTTCGAGGCGGTGCCCCGCGAATATTTCCACTATATCTACTCCGAGCACCGCGCGACGCCCGGCGATGCATACGAGGCGGACCCCAAGCCCTGGGGGCTCGGTTATGGGTCGGCGCTGTCGGACTATCTCGGTCAGGCCTATATGACGCAGGTGTGCAAGCCGACATCGCAGGATGTGACCCTGGAGATCGGCACCGGCAGCGGCTTCCAGAGCGCGCTGCTGTCGCGCATCGTCAAGCAGGCCTACTCGATCGAAATCATCGAGCCGCTGGGCAAGGCGGTCGGCCGGATCTTCGCGCCGCTCGGCTATAACAATGTCCATACACGCGTGGGCGACGGCTACTACGGCTGGCCCGACGTGCAGGGCGGCTTCGACATC
>DATBKQ010000659.1:0-15034 GCA_036555825.1 Acetobacteraceae bacterium
GGCGTGCACTGGGTCGGCATGCCGAAGAGCCTGGCGCTGGAGCAGATGCAGTTGCTGGCCGAGGAGGTGTTTCCGGCGGTGCGGTCGGCCGCGTGAGGCCGAGCAACGGTCGGATTTCGGTGTGCATTGCCGACATTGCACCGGGTTTGCTCCGGAATATGTCACTGATCTGATCGGCCCGGCTCAGGTATGCGTATATTTTGACTTTGCAGCGGCGGAGTCAGCGCTTGGCTGAACCAATCCGACAGAAAATCACCCAGCTCGACACTTCGTGCTAACCATCCAGCTCTGAATAGCGGCGGAAGATCCCAGTGTCCTTAAATGCTACGCGCCGTTCGCTCGCCAGATAGGCCTTCAGTCGCGGCCGTTCCGCCACGACCTTGTGCAGGGCCGCCACGCGCGGCAGCTTCGCCAACTCTCGTTCAGACGCGCGAGGAAACGCGAAATGCAATCCCTCAACCAACTGAAACAGGGACAGATCGGCATAGGTGACCGAGTCGCCCACCAGATGATCCGCTCCCGCCGGGTTCGCTTCTAGAATCCGTTCGAACCAGCCGAGAAACTTCGGCATTCGGTCTCTGCGGAAGACGGTGGCACGCGCGATCGCTTCGTCCTTTTGTTGGTGGAACCACTTGTCTTCATCGATCGGATGGTGCGAATTGTAAACCTCTTTGACAATGTCGGTAATCGTGAGCTGGATCTGATGGGTCCATAGCCGGCCGTCTTCGTCGCGTGGCGCAAGTCCGATCCGTCCGCCCAGATAGAGCAGGATCGCCGCTGTGTGGCTGACGATCACGCGGCCATCGCGCAGGAACGGAGGGGCGAACGGGACGTGTGACGTGGCTTCACCGCGCATCAGGGCCAGCATGGCCGAAATGCCGCGTCCCTCGCTCTCCAAGCCGCGTGCCACATCGATATAGGCGGCCCCTGCATCTTCCAGCGCGAGGCGCACGAACTCGCCGCGCCCCTGAATTTCCGGCCAATAGAAGAACTCGTAAGCCATGGCGCGTTTCTCCAGCCAATGACACCCGCCGCGGTCATCGATAACGCAGGTCGGTTCTATTCTGCCGCAAGCGCCGGTTGCGCCTCCTCGGCCAACAGCCGCTCGACCGTGCGGCGCATCTGCAGTCGCACCGAATCGCTGGCGATGTCCACCAGGCTCGATTCGCCAAGTTCCGACAGCCGTGTCTGCTGCGCCTCGACCACGGTCTTGTCCTCCAGGAACGCCGCGGCAATCTGCTGGAACAGTTGCTCGGTCGTCGCCGGATCGTCCTGGCGGAAGCCGTTGGCGGCCGACCAGAAATAGAAGCACGTGGTGCCGGTCTCCGGCGTCAGGGCATGGAACAGCCGGAACTGCAGTTTGCTGTTATCCGTGTTGCCGTCGCGATAAGCTCCGACCTCCCCCGCGCCGGTCCATTGTAGCACGGCGCCGGGGGCAACGAACTCGAACTTCTGGCAGCGATCGATCCGGCCCTGGAAGCCGACCGCCTTCACATAGGTCGGCGGCGGCACGGAATCCAGCATCCACCGGGTGAACCGCATGCCGAGCGGTGTGCGCTCGATGTCCATCTTCGCCTCGACATGCTGGGCGGGATTGCCGCCGATGGTCGAGAGATGGACGTAGCCCAGATGGGTCAGGTCCATCAGGTTATCCACCATCAGCATGGCGGCAGCCCGGATCGGATACATGGTGTGTTTGTGCGGCCAGTTGACCGCATCGGTGTGATACGGCCAGGGCACGATCCTCGCGGCATCGGCCTTCGCCGGATCGCCCATCCAGATCCACACGAACGCATCCCGCTCCACCACCGGGAAGCTGCGCACCCGCGTCCGCTCGATGATGCGGTCCTGGCCCGGCACGCACACGCACCGGCCCGAGCGATCGAAGATCAGCCCATGGTAGCCGCATTCCAGCCCCCGATCGACCACCTTGCCCAGATGCAGCGGCGCGCCGCGATGGCAGCACATGTCGAGCAGCGCGGCGGCCTGCCCCTGCCGGTCGCGATACAGCACGACAGGCTCGTTGCAGATGCGCCGGGCCAGCGGCGCCTCGCCGATCTCGTCGGCCCAGGCGGCGACGTACCAGGCGTTGCGAATGAACATCGACGTCTCCCTGCCCATGCTGTCCGGATCACATCCCGCGGCGTTCGGCGAAGTCAAGCGTGCCGATTGATCGGACGACAGATTCGTCGCCATACTCAGGCCAATTGGTGCGGAGGGAACTATGCAGCTCAGCCACGAGGCGCTGCTGACCGCGTATCGCTCGATGGCGACGATACGACGGTTCGAGGAGCGGGTTCAGGAGGAATTCTCCAAGGGCGGCATTCCGGGTTTCGTGCATCTCTACGCCGGGCAGGAGGCGTCCGCGGTGGGCGTCTGCTCGCATCTCGGCCCGCGCGATTACATCGCCAGCACGCATCGCGGCCACGGCCACAGCATCGCCAAGGGCTGCGACGTCACGGGCATGATGAAGGAGCTGTTCGCCAGGGAAGGCGGGTTGTGCGGCGGCAAGGGCGGCTCGATGCACATCGCCGATCTCGACCAGGGCATGCTTGGCGCCAACGGCATCGTCGGCGGCGGCCCGCCGCTGGTGATCGGCGCGGCGCTGACCGCGAAGACGCTGAACACCGGCAATGTGGCGGTGTCGTTCACCGGCGACGGCGGCTCGAACCAGGGCACCACGTTCGAGGCGATGAACATGGCGGTGGTCTTGCGTCTGCCGGCGGTCTTCGTGTTCGAGAACAACGGCTACGGCGAATACACCGCCGCGTCCTACGCCGTCGGATGCCAGAACATCGCCGGACGCGCGGCGGGGTTCGGCATGCCGGCGGTGAGGGTGAACGGCGACGACTTTTTCGAGGTGCACGAGGCGGCGCGCGAAGCCATCGAGCGCGCGCGCAATGGCGACGGTCCGAGCGCGATCGAGGTGGATACCTGCCGGTTCTATGGCCATCACTCGGGCGATGCGCAGCTCTATCGCGGCAAGGACGAAGTGAGGCGGCTGCGCGAGCAGCGCGATTGCCTGAAGCATTTCCGCCGGCGCGTCACCGAGGCCGGATTGCTGGAAATGCGCGAGCTGGATGCCGTCGATGGCGGTGTCGCCGAGCTGATCGAGCAGGCAGTCGCGGCGGCGCGCACGGCGGACCCGCCAAGCCCCGCAGCGCTCTTGGCAGACGTGTACGTGTCGTACTGATTCCCCTCTCCCGCGCAGCGGGGGAGGGTCAGGGAGGGGGGCCGGAGTGGAGGGAAAGTGTCATGCCCGTCAAGACCATTCGCCAGGCATTGCAGGAAGCGCTGATCCATGAAATGCGGCGCGATCCCACTGTTGTGGTGATCGGCGAGGACGTCTCGGGCGGCGCCGGTACCGAAGGCGGCCGCGATGCCGCCGGCGGTGTACTCGGCGTCACCAAGGGGCTGATCAAGGAATTCGGCGAAAGCCGCGTCATCGATACGCCGATCACCGAGTCGGCGATCATGGGAGCGGCGGCGGGCGCGGCGGTCACCGGATTGCGGCCCGTGGCCGAGCTGATGTTCTCCGACTTCCTCGGCGTCTGCTTCGACCAGATTTTCAACCAGGCGGCCAAGTTCCGCTACATGTTCGGCGGCAAGGCGCGCACGCCGTTGGTGATCCGCACCATGGTCGGCGCCGGTCGCAGCGCCGCGGCGCAGCATTCGCAAAGCCCGTATCACATCTTCACCTCGGTACCCGGGCTGAAGGTCGTGGTGCCGTCGAATGCATACGACGCGAAGGGCTTGCTGATCCAGGCGATCCGCGACGACGACCCGGTGGTGTTCTGCGAACACAAGCTGATGTACGACCTGCGCGCCGAGGTACCGGACGAGGCTTATACGATCCCGTTCGGCGAAGCCAACGTAGTGCGTGAGGGCGACCATGTCACCGTCGTGGCATTGGCGCGCATGGTGCACTACGCGCTGGAGGCGGCGGAAATGCTGGCGCCGGACGGCATCGAATGCGAGATCATCGATCCGCGCACCACCTCACCGCTGGACGAGGAAACCATTCTGGACAGCGTCGAACGTACCGGCCGGCTGGTGGTGGTGGATGAGGCAACGCCCCGGTGCGGCATGGCGACCGACATCGCTGCGCTGGTCGCCGACAAGGCGTTCACCGCCCTCAAGGCGCCCGTGCGGCGCGTGACCGCGCCGCATACCCCGGTGCCGTTCGCACCGTCGCTCGAGAAGCTGTACATCCCCGACCCGGACCGCATCGCCGCCGCGGTGCGCGAGGTACACGGGTTCGCACGATGATCACCGCGATCACCATGCCCAAATGGGGTCTGACGATGACCGAGGGCAAGGTGGTGCACTGGCTCAAGCCGCCGGGCGCATCCTTTGGTGCGGGCGATGAACTGCTGGAGATCGAGACCAGCAAGATCACCAATGTCGTCGAGGCCGAAAGCACCGGCACCTTGGCGCGCGTCGTCGCGCCGGAGGGAACCACGCTGCCGATTGGTGCGCTGCTGGCGGTGATCGCACCACCGGAAACGCCCGCAGCCGAGATCGACGCCTTCGTGTCGCAGTTCGTGGTCGTCGAACCAACGGGCGCCGGCGTGGAGGACACGGCGCCGCCGGCGCCGCACGAACTGCAAGTGCTGGGCCGGACACTGCGCTGTCTGGAACTGGGCAGCGGCGATGTTCCGGTGCTGTTGCTGCATGGGTTCGGCGGCGATCTCAATACCTGGATGTTCAACCAGCCGGCGCTGTGCGGCGACCGGCGCACACTGGCCCTGGAACTGCCGGGACATGGTTTGTCGACCAAGGACGTGGGCGCGGGCGATGTCGCGTTCTTCACCGACGTGGTCGAGGCAGCGCTGGCGATGCTGGAGGTGGAGCGCACACATATTGTCGGCCATTCGATGGGCGGCGCGCTGGCGCTTGCGCTGGCCGCGCGCCGGCCGGAACGTGTCGCGACCTTAAGCCTGCTGGCACCCGCCGGGCTGGGGCCGGAGATCAACGGCGGGTTCATCGAGGCACTCCTGCGCGCCTCGCGCCGCAGGGAAGCGGTCGAGGCGCTGCGTTTGCTGGTGCACGACCCGTCGCTGATCAGCCGTGCGATGGTGGAAGAGTTCTTGCGGTACAAGCGGCTGGATGGTGTGGTGCCGGCGCTGGAGACGATTGCGCGCGCGTGGTTCCCGGACGGACGCCAGGCCGTCGATCTTCGCGGAGCATTGCGCGCACTAAAAGTGCCGCTGCAGGTAGTCTGGGGCAGCGACGATCGTATCATTCCCGTTGCCCATGCTGATGTGGCGCAGCCGCCGGCCCAGGTGCGTGTGCTGCACGACGCCGGTCATCTGCCACACATGGAAAAGGCCGGAGAGGTGAACCGGCTGCTCAGGGCGATGATGGGCTGAGTGCCACCTTCCCCCACGCACCCATCGCCGCCTGGCGGCTGGCGATATTGTGCGTCAACACCGTCAGCACATCGCGCCGGATCCGCCCGAGCGGATCGCTGTCGTAAGCAGACTGCGCCCCACAGACCTCGACCAGGCGTTCCACCGCCCATTGCACCTGGTGTTGCGCATAGGTCATGTCGCGCCGGGTGCGCGCCACGTACTCCTGCGGGATCGGCTCACCCTTCGCCACCAGCGCTTCTGCCTTGGCGCGTCCGCTGTGCATCGTCAGTGTCGCCGCATCGATCGCCGCGGCGGCCTCGGCAACCGTCATCTGCACGAACTCGCTGGCGGCGAGCGTACTGACACCACGCGACACCTTCGCCCGCAGCGTCGCCAGCGCAACCCGCAGCGCGCGATTGCCCAGCGCGACGGCGACCGGCGGCAGCGAGTAGTTCACCATCAGCCCCCGCGGCGCCTGTATCAATGGGTAGTCGGCATGCACCTCGGCACCCGGAACCGTGCCCGCCAGCAGGTCCGCGAGCATGACACTGCGATGCTCCGGCACGAATACGTCACGCAGCTTCAGCGTCCGGCTGCCGGTTCCCGCCAGCCCGAGAACGTACCAGTCGTCCACGACCTCGATCTCGCTGAACGGCACCAGCAGATAGGCGATCGCCGCCGGATCGGCGGGCCTGTCGAGAAACGCGCCGATGATCGCCCATTGCGCATGGCTGCTGCCGCTGGAGAACGGGAACGAACCCGACAGCCGCCATCCGCCGGCGGTGCGCTCGGCCATCGCGCGCGGCGCCAACGAGGACGAGGCGACCGCCAGCGGGTCGCCGCCCCAGACATCGATCTGCGCCTCCAAGGGATACGACGCGAGCAGCCACTGGTGTTCGCCAAGCACCGCATAGACCCAGCCCGAAGACGCGCAGACCTCGGTGATGGTTTCGACAATTCGCGAGAACAGCGAGAAGCGAAGCTGTAGGCCGCCAAACCGGCGCGGCTGGAGGATGCGCAGGATACCCGCGCGGTGGAACTCGGCAATCGTCTCCCGCGGCACGTCGCGCGCGGCATCGGTTGCCGCGGCGCGTTCCGAGAGGGCGGGCACCAGCGCACGCACCTCGGCCAGCAGGCACTGCTCCTCGTCGGTGAATGCCGGATAGATCACCGGTTCAGGCCGCGCACCGCCTCGCACACCGCGCGCGTCACTTCGGCGGTCGTCGCCTTGCCGCCCAGATCGGGCGTCATCATGCCCGCCGCGCAGACCTGCTCCACCGCGCGCATCAACAGATCGGCCGCCGGCTTCTCGCCCAGATGCTCCAGCATCATCGCGCCGGTCCAGAAGCTGGCGACCGGGTTGGCGATGCCCTTGCCGGTGATGTCGAACGCCGAACCGTGGATCGGCTCGAACATCGACGGGCCGCGGCGTTCCGGATCGATGTTCCCGGTCGGCGCGATGCCCAGCGAACCGGCCAGCGCGGCAGCGAGATCGGACAGGATGTCGGCGTGCAGGTTGGTCGCCACGACGGTGTCGAGGCTCCGCGGACGGCGCACCATGCGCGTGGTCATCGCATCGACCAGCTCCTTGTCCCACGTCACGTCGGGATAGTCGTGCGACACCAGGCCGGCGATCTCGTCCCAGAACACCATGCCGTGGCGCTGCGCGTTGGACTTGGTGACGACGGTCAGCAGCCTGCGTGGACGGTTGCGCGCGATATCGAAGGCGAATCGCATGATCCGCTCCACGCCGCGCCGGGTGAAGATGGCAGTCTCGGTTGCGACTTCCTCCGGCATGCCGCGATGCGCACGGCCGCCGTGGCCGGCATACTCGCCTTCGCTGTTCTCCCGCACGATCACCCAGTCGAGATCGCCAGGTCCCACGTCGCGCAGCGGTGAGGTGATTCCGGGCAGGATCCGCGTCGGGCGCACATTGGCGTACTGGTCGAGCCCCTGGCAGATCGGCAGGCGCAGGCCCCACAGCGTGACGTGGTCGGGAATGTCGGGATCGCCGACGGCGCCGAAGTAGATCGCATCGGCGGTGCGCAGCCAGGCCAGCGCGTCCGCCGGCATGAAGCTGCCGTGCTTGCGATATCGGTCGGAGCCCCAGTCGTAGTGATCGATGGTCAGCTCGAAGCCGGCGCGCGCGGCCACGGCATCCAGCACTTCCAGACCGGCGCTGATCACCTCTGGACCAATGCCGTCGGCCGGGATCGAGGCAATGCGATATTGGCGCATGATGGGTCCCTCTTGCTTTCGACGTATCGAACAGAGCCGCCGATGGCAACACGGCACTCAATCGCGGGCGAGCGCAACGTTCCGCCAAGCCGGCGGGATTCCCGACCGGGCCAGGTCGCAGCATGGTCAGGCAGATCGGGCGGCTGCGTCCTGCCCTGGTGGTTCTGGTCACAACCGGCTATGCCCGCGATGCGACGATTGCGCACGATGCCATCAGCTCCACACGTTCCTTGTCCGATGACCGACTGGGCTCTCAAGCTCGAATATGACGGTGCTCCGTTCGTCGGCTGGCAGCGGCAGGCGGCGGGGCTTTCGGTTCAGCAGGTACTGGAAAGTGCCGCCGCCATGCTGAACCGCGGCGTGCCCGTCGCGAGTGTGGTGGCTGGCCGCACCGATGCGGGAGTGCACGCCTCGGCTCAGGTCGCGCAGCTCGCGCTCCGGGGCGACATTCCCGCGGCGAAACTGCGTGACGCCTTGAACTATCACATGAAACCGCATCCCGTCGTGGTGTTGGACGCGTCACCGGCGCCGGCCGGCTGGAACGCCCGGTTCTCCGCCATCGCCCGCTCGTACCGCTACCGCATCCTGAACCGGCGCGCCCGTCCCGCCCTGCTGGCGGGTCAGGTCTGGCATGTCCCAGCCGATCTGGACGCCGAGGCCATGCATGTCGCGGCGCAGTCGCTGCTGGGCCGACATGACTTCTCCTCATTCCGCGCGGCTGCCTGTCAGGCGAACAGCCCATTGCGGACGCTCGACCGGCTGGAGGTGCGGCGTGATGGCGCGATCATCGAGATTGTCGCCGAGGCCCGCAGCTTTCTGCATCATCAGGTGCGCAACATGGTCGGCACGCTCAAGCTGGTGGGGGATGGCAGTTGGCCGGTGGAACGTGTCGCCGCCGCGCTTGCGCTGCGGGACCGGGCCGCAGCGGGTCAAACCGCACCGGCGGCGGGCCTTTGCCTGACGGAAGTCCGCTACCTGGAGAAGCTCTGGCAGGCCTGCGATCAATCGCCGCCGCGCAGGAAGTTGCGACCGGCGCGGCTTACCTGACCGACGTGGCATGACCATACTCGGGAAGAACCGGAGCGGAGCAGTTTTTGGCGAGAGTACTGGTCATCGAGGACGACGAGGGCACCGCCGAGGAAATCGTAACCGACCTCGGCGACCGCGGCTATCTGCTCGATCGCGTGGCGGATGGGGTCCACGGTTTGCAACGCGCCCGCACGGGCGGCTGGGACGTGCTGATCGTCGACCGGATGTTGCCTGGCCTGGACGGACTGAGCGTCATCGAGGCCTTGCGCGGTGAAGGAATCAAAACTCCTGTGCTGGTGCTCAGCGCGCTGAACGCGGTGAACGATCGTGTGCGCGGCCTGCGCGCGGGTGGCGATGATTACCTGGCGAAACCTTTCGCCCTGTCGGAACTCGTTGCACGGCTGGAAGCCTTGCTGCGGCGCCCCGCCGAGCCGCGCGAGACCGTGTTGCGGGTGGGCCCGCTGGAGCTTGACCTGCTGTCGCGAACCGCCCGCCGTGGCTGGCGCGAGCTGGAACTGCTGCCGCGCGAATTCCAGTTGCTGGAATACATGATGCGCCGGGAAGGACAGGTGCTGACGCGCGCCATGTTGTTGGAGAACGTGTGGAACTATCGGTTCGTGCCGCAGACCAACCTGGTGGACGTGCATATCGGCCGGCTGCGCCGCAAGGTGGACAGTCCGGACGAGCCGCCGATGATCCTGAGCGTGCGTGGCGCGGGATTCATGCTCCGTGCGCCCGCCTGAGGTCATCCATTCCACCACGTTCCGCTGGGCCGTTGGCGCCGCGATGGCGTTCGGCGCGTGCACGCTGCTGCTGTTCGGCTTCGTCTATTGGCAGACCGCTGCTTATGTCACCGGCAACATGGACGCCACGATCACCGCTGACGTACGGCTGGACGACGGATCCAGCCCGCCCGAGGTGCTGCATTTCGTCAACGAACACCTGGAGCAGGACCCCCGCCGGGTGAAGCTGGCCGGGCTGTTCGGACCCGATGGTGTCCCGCTTGCGGGCAATATCGCGGCGGTGCCGGCGGGTCTGCCGCTGGATGGCTTGGCGCATTCCAGCAAGGTGGTCCGCGTGGACAATCGCGGGCGCGAACTGCAGGACGTCCGGATCGTCGGCAGGCGCCTGGAATCGGGCGATCTGCTGCTGGTCGCGCATAATGCCGATGAGCCGCGGCAGGTCGGCCAGATCGTCGCGCGTGGGCTGGCGTTGGGCCTGGTTCCGGCACTGTGCCTCGCGATGATCACCGGAACCTGGCTCAGCAAGCGCGCCCAGCGGCGAATCGATGAAATGAACCGCCGAGTCCAGCGCGTGGTGGCCGGCGAGCTCAAGGAGCGACTGCCGGTCGGCGGCTACGATGACTCGCTCAATCGGCTGGCGAGAATCGTCAACGGCATGTTGGATCAGATCGAGCGGCTGGTCGGTGAACTGTCCAGTGTGGGCGACGACATCGCGCACGACCTGCGCACACCGCTTACCCGGGTGCGGGCAATCCTTGAACGCGGGCGCGACAACGCGCGGACGTTGCAGGATATGTCAGAGGCGACGGACCGCGCGATTGCCGGCCTGGACCAGTCGCTGGCGATCATCACCGCGCTGTTGCGGATCGCCGAGATCGACCACAGCCGGCGCAGCGCGGGAATGACCGCGGTGCGGCTGGAGGAGATCCTCCGGGCGGTGCACGAGCTCTATCATCCGATCGCCGAGGACAAGGGCGTGTCGCTGCGGCTTGTCCTGCATGACAGCGCCACTGTGTCAGGCGATCACGACCTGCTGCTGGAGGCGATTGCCAATCTGGTCGATAACGCCGTGAAGTTCACCCCGGAGCACGGGACGATCGCGCTTGGTCTGCGGTGCGATGCGGATGGGCCGGTGATCCGCGTCGAGGACACCGGGCCGGGAATCGGCGAGGCCGAGCGGGAGGCGATATTCACCCGGTTCTATCGGTCGGACAGAAGCCGCCATGCCCCTGGCGTGGGACTTGGTCTCAGCCTCGTCCGTGCGATCGTGAAACTGCACGGATTTCGGCTGGCGATCCTGGGTGGATCCGGATGCCGGATCGAGATCGCCTGCCACGCCGCGCCGACCGGGCCAGCGTATGCCGGCCCGGTCCAGTGCGAAACTCGTACAAGCATGATGAGGTCAGGTTGAGCTCACCCTGCCTTGGCTTTGGTAGTTGAGCGCGTGATCCAGACCTCCGGCGATTCCGCCTCTGGTCATCACGCGCTAGCTGCCCGTGGATGTTGTTCCGGCCGTGCCGCCATAGGGGTTCGCCTGGGTGGCCGCCGTCGGTTGCCGTCCCACGGTCTGCCAGGCGTTCGCCGCCGCATCGTTTGCGCGCGTGCCGGGGGGCGTGGCAACGACACCCGGCAGTTCGGTGAAATAAGTGTTGGGGCCCAACAAGCCGCTGTCCTCGCCGCCTTGATCCGCCCAGGCTGCCCCCATGCCAAGGCAAAGCACCGCGGCAGAGGCAAGAACCATCGTCTTCATTTCTGTGTCCCTTTAGTACAGTCAAGTCGAAGGCAGGTTGCCCCCGACAACAAGGCGATGTGGGGCAGGGAACAGACTGATTCGATTAAAGCGGGATTTAGCTGGCTAAAATCGAATTTAGTCTTTCTCGCCAAGTGTCGGGAACGCGCGGCCACGGGGGCGTCGCGGATTGCCCCCCGCGATGGATCGCATAGGTTATCGGCATGAACGATCTTCCGTCGATCGGCGGCAGCAACATCCCAGAATACACCGTCTCGGAAATCTCGGGGGCGGTGAAACGCACGTTGGAGGGCAATTTCGGCCGTGTCCGGGTGCGCGGGGAGATCACCGAGCTGAAGCGCTACCCCTCCGGCCACATCTATTTCTCGCTGAAGGACGAAGGCGCCAAGATTGCCGGGGTGGTATGGAAATCGTCGGTGCCGCGACTTGGCATGAAGCCGGAGAACGGCGTCGAGGTGATCGCCACCGGGCGCATCTCCGCCTACGCGGAGCGGTCCTCCTACCAGCTCATCGCCGAGCGTATGGAGTACGCCGGCGCCGGCGCGCTGCTTGCCCGCATCGAGATGCTGCGCGTGCGCCTGGCGGCCGAAGGTCTGTTCGATGCGGGGCGGAAGAAGCGGCTGCCGGTACTGCCCGCGGTCGTTGGTGTCATCACCAGTGAGCGCGGGGCGGTGATTCAGGATATTCGCACGACGATCGCCCGCCGCTTCCCGCGGCGGGTGTTGCTATGGCCGGTGCCGGTGCAGGGGGAGGGCGCCGCGGAGCGGATTGCCGCCGCAATCACCGGCTTCTGCCGCGTCACACCGCGTCCGGACGTGCTGATCGTTGCGCGCGGCGGGGGCAGCCTGGAAGACCTGATGGCGTTCAACGACGAGGCGGTGGTACGCGCGGTCGCCGAGTGCCGCATCCCGCTGATCTCCGCCGTCGGGCATGAGACCGATACGACGCTGATCGATTTCGTCGCCGACCGCCGTGCGCCGACGCCGACGGCGGCCGCCGAACTGGCGGTGCCGGGGCGCACCGATCTGGTTGCCGATCTCGAGCACAAATCGGCACGGCTGGTCGGGGCGCTGAACCGGCTGGCTCAGGAGCGCCGGCTCCGGCTGTCGCGCGCTGAGCGCGGCCTGCCCGACCTGCCCGCGTTGCTCGGGAATGCCCGCCAGCGGTTGGACGACCGGGCGGAACGGCTGGCGCTCGCGTTGCCGAACCTGCTGCAACGGCGGCGTATCGCCCTCGGCGGCATCGAACGGCGCCTGCCGGATCTGCCGGCGCGGCTCGCGGGCTGCCGGCAACGCATCGAGGAACACCAGGCCCGGTTGGTCATCGCGCTGCCGAACTTCGTCGCGCGCCGGCACGCAGCGCTCGATCTGTGCGGCCAGAAGCTGGTGTCGTGCCTGCGGCACGCCGTCGCCGGTATCCACAATCGTGCCGGCCGCACTCTCGGCCGCCTGTCGGATGCGCCATTGCGGGCGACGCTGCGCGAGGCCCGCGCGAAGCTGGAAGGCAGCGCCGCGCGTCTCGAGTCGGTCTCCCCGCTGGCCGTGCTGCAACGGGGCTATGCAGTGGTCTCCGATGCGGCCGGCCGCCCGCTGACCAGCGCGGCGGCAGTGCGTCCGGGCGCACGGCTCAGGCTGCGCTTCGCCGATGGCGAGGTGGGTGCGACCGCCGACCGCCCGGAACGCCAAGGCCGGCTGCCACTTTAGATCTGTTCTAGGAGCTAAGCATGATGAGGTCAGCCTGACCTCATTACGCTTATCCGCGCAGCACCGTCGTGCGCACCGCCTCCAGCAACGCGGCACGCGAGTAGGGTTTCATGATGATCGGGTCGTCCAGTGGCAGTTTGCCCGTGCCCAGAGCGTCGCCGGCGCCGGTGACGTAAATCACCGGCAAGTCCGGCTGGATCGAGCGCGCCAGACGGACGAACTCGTAGCCGGACATGATCGGCATCGCGTAATCCACCAGCGCCAGGGAAACCGGCCGCGCGGCAAGGATTTCCCTCGCCTCGGCCGCGCTGCTCGCCTCGCGCACCACATAGCCGGCCTCGCGCAGTAAGACCGCGGCGATGTTCCGCGCATCGGAATCGTCATCGACCAGCAGGATCGTGCCGCCAGCGTTCAGGATTTCGCTGGCGTGCGGTCCGGCCGTTCTGGGCTGCGGCCCTTCCGCGAATGCGCGCGGCAGATACACCTCCACCGTCGTGCCCATGCCCAGAGTGCTCCGCAGCCGGACGGTACCGCCGAACTGGGTCGCCACGCCATAGACCTGCGCAAGCCCCAGGCCGCTGCCCTTGCCGATGTCCTTCGTCGTGAAGAATGGCTCGAGTGCCCGTTCCAGCACGTCGCGCGTCATGCCGGCGCCGTTGTCCTTGACCGCAATTCGCACATATTCGCCCGGATCGAGCTCCGCCGCATCCGGGTTTTCGATGTTGCGCGTGACGATACGCAGCCGCCCTCCTTCCGGCATCGCGTCCCGCGCGTTGATTGCAAGGTTCAGGATGACCAGTTCGAGCTGCGTCGGATCGCTGATGGCCAGCCATAGATCGGTGGCCAGGTCCGTTTCCACCTGGACCAGGCCGCCAAGGCTGCGTTGCAGCAGTTCGCCCATCCCGTCGATTACCGCGTTCACGTCCACCGGACGCGGCGACAGGTTCTGCCGCCGCGCATAGGTCAGCAGTTGCTGGGTCAGTTGACCGCCGCGAAACGCCGAGCGCAGGGCGGCATTGACCAGAGCACGCGAGCGTTCGTCGGCGACGCGGGTTTGCAGCAGTTCAAGGTTGCCGATCACCGCGGTGAGCAGGTTGTTGAAGTCATGCGCGATGCCGCCGGTGAGCTGGCCAACCGCCTCCATCTTCTGTGCCTGGCGCAATTGCGCCTCTACCCGGCGCATCGCGGTGAGGTCGATCGCGGCCAGCAGGACGTGTTCGATGCGCCCGCCTTCTCCGGGCAGCGGCACCAGAAAGGAACGGCGCGTGACTTCGCCCACGGGGAACGGCGCCGTGTATTCGTATTCGACCGGCTCTCTCGTTTCGATCGCACGGCGATACTGCATGCTGGCGAATTCCGCCTGCCCCGGCGGCAGGATCTCCTCCAGCGACCGCCCGACCACGAACGCCCGGGCATATCCCGAGTGACGCTCCCATGCCGGGTTGGCCTCCTCACAGACGATCCGGCCATCCGGCCGCACCGCCATGAAAACCAGATCGACGGGAGAGTACTCGAAGATCGCGCTGTAGCGCGCGCGCGACAGGCGCAGCTCCTCGACCGCCTGGCGCAATTCACGGGTGCGCTCCGCGACCTCGCGTTCCAACTGGTCCGCGAAATTGCGCAGCGCCTGCTCGGCCGCCATGCGTTCGCTGATATCACGCCAATACACGGTTACCCCGTCGCCCGACGGCCCCACATTGACCGACACCCACACCCCTGTCGTGGGCGACGGCGCCTCGAATGTGATGACGTGCTGCTCGGCACGGACCCGGCGCAGCACCTGTTCGTTGAGGGTTCCCACCATCGTGGGAAAGCGCTCCCAGATCACCTGGCCGATCACGCTCTCGGCGCTCACGCCCCAGAAGGCCAGGGCACGGCGGTTCGCATACACAAAGCGCCACTCGGCATCGAGCGCATAGAACGCATCGCCCATGCTCTCGAGGATGGCCCGCGCATCCGCCGACAGGACTGGCAGCAGCTCGTCCGCGATGATTGCCTCCGCGTCGATCATCGGCAAGTTAGCTGGTCGCGTGGGATCGCGCGACTCGACGTGTGGTTCGGCCCCGATATGCTGTCGGTTTCGACCTTGAGAGGCCCAGGGCGGCTGCCATGCTTCCCGCGTTGAGGCGGCAGCGATCCGCGATTCCTCTGGCTACTGGGGAAGTAGACCGCGCTGCCGGGCCGCGACCGCTGCTCGTTGCTGCGCTACCGCGGCCT
>DATBKQ010000660.1:0-12409 GCA_036555825.1 Acetobacteraceae bacterium
CCAGCGGGCTGCATTGAACGCGGGGATGACAATGCCGATGCGCACGCCGTCAGCGTGCGCATCGGTCAACGAACAAAGCGTTAACGGAGCAGGAACTCTCGAGCCGCGCGGCTCAGACCGCCGACCGCCTGCCCTCGGTCATCGCGCTCTGCGTCGCCTGACTTATGCCTCGGTCTTGTGCTCGATGCCCTTCTCGGAAAGCAGCGTCTCGAGCTCGCCCGACTGGAACATCTCGGTCACGATGTCACAGCCGCCAACGAACTCGCCCTTGACATAGAGCTGCGGGACGGTCGGCCACTGCGAGAACTGCTTGATGCCCTCGCGCAGCTCCATGTCCTCCAGCACGTTGGCCGTCTTGAATGGCACCCCCATGTGGGTGAGGATCTGCACCACGCGCGCCGAGAACCCGCATTGCGGGAACATCGCGGTGCCCTTCATGTAGAGCATCACCGGTGCGTCGTTGATCTCGGTCTGAATGCGCTCGAACACGTCGTTGGCCATCTGGGACTCCTAGGAACTCAGGACTCTGGGGCTGAGGTCTGTAACGCGAGGGCGTGCAGCTCGCCCCCCATGCGGCCGCGCAAGGCGGCATAGACGATCTGGTGCTGCTTGACACGCGGGATGCCGCGGAACGTCTCGGAGACGACCGTCGCCGCGTAATGGTCGCCGTCGCCGGCAAGGTCCTCGACGGTGACGCGCGCGTCTGGGATCGCGGCCTTGATCAGCGCCTCGATCTCATTCGCCGCCATCGCCATGCCGGTCCTCCATCCAGGACGGGAAGAAGCGCTCGTGCGCCGCGCGCAACGCCCGCACCGATATTGTGCCCCCGTCGGGCAGTGTCAAATCCTGTCCACCCGATGTGCCGATGCGCACGGCTGTCAACCCCGCCGCCTCGGCCGCCCGGATCACCGACCCCGCGTCCGGGACCGCCAGCACGTAGCGCCCCTGGTCCTCGCCAAACCAATAGGCATGGCCAGGAATGTCGCGAGGGCCGGTGAAGATGCGCGCGCCGGTAAGCCCGGCCATGGCCATCTCCGCCACCGCGACCAGCAGTCCGCCGTCCGACGCATCGTGGCAGGCGCGCACGTTGCCTGCCAGGATCTGCGCGCGCACGAAATCGCCGGCTGCCCTTTCGATGGGCAGCTCGACCGGCGGAGGCGCGCCCTCCTCCCGGCCGGCAATCTCGCGCAGCCACAGCGACTGACCGAGCCAGCCCTTTGTCTCGCCAACCACCACGATGTCGAGCCAGGGACCCAGTGCAAGGCCCAGCGCCTTGGCCGCATCGTCCAGCACACCCAGGCCGCCGATCGCCGGTGTCGGCAGGATCGCGCGCACGTCACCCGATGGCAGCCGGGTCTCGTTGTAGAGGCTCACATTGCCCGACACGACCGGGAACTCCAATGCCTCGCACGCCGCGGCCATGCCGCGGATGGCCGCGGCGAACTGGCCCATGATCTCCGGCCGTTCGGGATTGCCGAAGTTCATATTGTCGGTGATTGCCAGCGGCCGCGCTCCCACCGCGGTGAGATTTCGCCAGGCTTCGGCGACCGCCTGTTTCCCGCCAGCCTCCGGGTCGGCGGCACAATAGCGCGGTGTGCAGTCGGTGGTCAGCGCCAGTGCCCGCGCCAACCCTTCGAGCTTCACCACCGCCGCGTCGGCCGCGCCTGGCCGCTTCACGGTCTGGCCGCCGACGGTGCTGTCATACTGGTCCCAGACCCAGGCGCGCGAGCAGAGGTCGGGGCAGCCCACCAGCTTCCAGAGTGCCGCGGTCAGGCCAAGTCGGTCCTCGACTTTGGCGGCGTTGATCGCCCTTCCCTTCTTCGTCTCGCTGGTAGGCCGATGGTACAGCGGCGCCTGCTCGGCGAGCGGCGTAAGCGGAATATCGGCCTCAACCGTCCCGCGATGGCGAACCACGATGCGGCCGGTATCGGTCAGGTGGCCGATCACCGCAAAATCCAGCTCCCATTTCTCGAAGATTGCCCGCGCAGCCTCCTCGCGATCCGGGCGCAGCACCATCAGCATGCGCTCCTGACTTTCCGACAGCATGAACTCATAGGCGGTCATGCCGGCCTCGCGCGCCGGCACCCGGTCGAGGTCCAGCTCGATGCCGACCCCGCCCTTGCCGGCCATCTCGACCGAAGAGCTGGTGAGGCCGGCAGCACCCATGTCCTGTATCGCGACAATGGCATCGGTAGCCATCAGTTCCAGACACGCCTCGATCAGCAGCTTCTCGGTGAACGGGTCGCCGACCTGCACGGTCGGCCGCTTCTCTTCGGCATCGGCGGCGAACTCGGCCGAGGCCATGGTCGCACCGTGAATGCCGTCACGCCCGGTCTTCGACCCGACATACACAACAGGATTGCCTATGCCGGCAGCGGCCGACAGGAAGATGCGCCCCTTCGGGGCAATCCCCACGGTCATGGCGTTGACCAGGGGATTGCCGTCATACGCCGGGTGGAAGTCGATCTCGCCGCCAACCGTCGGCACACCGACGCAGTTGCCGTAGCCTCCGATGCCGCGCACCACGCCGTCCACGATCCGCCTGGTCGCCGGGTTGTCGGGCGAGCCGAAGCGCAGCGCGTTCAGGTTGGCCACCGGGCGTGCACCCATGGTGAACACATCGCGCAGGATGCCGCCGACGCCTGTGGCGGCACCCTGATACGGCTCGATGAAGCTCGGGTGATTGTGGCTCTCCATCTTGAACACAGCGGCCAAGCCGTCGCCGATATCGACCACGCCGGCATTTTCGCCAGGACCATGGAGCACCCAAGGTGCCTTGGTCGGCAACTGACGCAGCCAGACGCGCGACGACTTGTAGCTGCAATGCTCCGACCACATGACGCTGAACACGCCGAGTTCGGTCAGCGTCGGCGTGCGCCCCATGATCTCCAGCACGCGCGCATATTCATCCGCCGAAAGGCCGAATTCGGCGGCGAGGGCCTGATTGACAGAGGGTGGTGTGCTTGTCTGGCTCATGCCGCGGGCTGATATACCCGCTCGCGTGCCAGGCTGCCATCCGGCCGAGGAATGCGCTAATCTGCCGGCATGGACACGGTTCACGACACAGGCGTTCTCAACCGTTATCAGGTGGCGCGGCACCGCTTGACGACGCGCGATTATCATCGCCTGGGCGAAGCGGGCGTCCTGGCCGAGGACGATCGCGTCGAGCTGCTGGAAGGGCAACTGGTCGACATGTCGCCGATTGGGCCACGCCATGCGTTGGCGGTCGATACGCTGCACGAGCTGTTGGTGCTCGCTGTCGCCGGCCAGGCCCTGGTGCGCTCGCAGAACCCGATCGTGCTGGACGACACCTCGGAACCGGAGCCAGACTTCACGCTGCTGCGGCGGCCCTGGGATGGCTATCCGCACGAGCATCCACGGCCGCCCGACGTCCTCCTGCTGATCGAGGTGTCCGACTCGAGCCTGGAATTCGATCTGGGGGCAAAGCTGGAACTCTACGCGCGGGCTGGCATCCGCGAGTTCTGGGTGGTTGACCTCACCAGCAACCGCGTGCGGGTGCACCGGAGCCCAAGAAATGGCAGCTATGAGTCGATCACCACCGTCGGCGTGTCGGGCGTGCTCCAGGTCGAGGCGTTGCCCGGCGTGACGATCCCCGTCGCCAAGATCTTCGTGTAGCGGCTACGCCGCGGCCAGCGCGTCGAACAGCGGCTTGCCGTCGGTGCCGCCCATCAGCGGATCGACCAGGTCCTCCGGGTGCGGCATCATCCCCAGGATGCGCAGGTCGGGCGACAGAACCCCGGCGATCGAGCGGGCACTGCCGTTGCGGTTGGCCTCCGCTGTCACTTCACCCGCGGCCGTCGTATAGCGCAGCGCCACCAGCCCCTCGCCTTCCAGCCGGTCCAGCGTGGCCTCGTCGGCGAAGTAGTTGCCATCGCCATGTGCCATCACCGCGCGGAACGTCTGGCCGCGCTGGTACTGGCCGGTGAACACGGTATCGGTTCGCTCGACCTGCAGGTGGCAGTCCATCGAGAGAAACCGCAGCGAGGCGTTGCGCAGCAGGGCACCGGGCAACAGGCCAGCTTCGGTCAGAATCTGAAATCCGTTGCATACGCCCAGGATGTAGCCGCCGCGGGCGGCGTGCCGGCGCACCGCCGTCATCACCGGCGAGTGCGCCGCCATCGCGCCGCACCGCAGATAGTCGCCATGCGAGAAGCCCCCGGGGATCACGACAAGGTCCAGATCTCCCAGTTCGGCCTCGTTGTGCCAGATCATCCGCGGCTCGGCGCCCGAGCGGCGCAACGCGATCGCCATGTCGCGCTCGCGGTTGATGCCCGGAAACAGCACGATGCCGGCCTTCATGCATGGCTCCGGGCGGCGGCCCGGCCTTCAGCCGTTATGGCCTGGCCCGACCAGGCCATCATCGATGCTGCTCGGTGCAAGGGAAGAAGCGGACGATCGCCTGGCCGATCGCCGCGGGCGCAGGGCCATCCTCGTGCGTGTCGGCGTAGGCGGTCACCACCTGCGCCAGCAGGTCGGGCGTGAAGTCGGACGGCGGGCAGACACCCCGCGGCGGGGTCGGCGCGAATTGCAGGTCGTAGATTCCGGACACGTAGCCCAGGCACAGGCCATGCTGCGCCGGTTCTGCCGAATGGCAGGCGGCAGCGAGCTGCCTCGAGGTCATCTGCTTCCACCCCGGCTGCGCCGGCTGGGCTTGCGCGGTCATGGCCGGCGCCACCACCAGTGTCATTGCGAGGAGCGGAGCGACGAAGCAATCTCGGTCGACACGAAGATTCAGTCCTTGATCACCGAGATCGCTTCGCTTGGCTCGCAACGACAGTGGCCTACCCATCCACCGACACCCGGAAGCTTTCGATCACCGTGTTGGCCAGCAGCTTCCTGGCCATCTCCTCGGCCGCGGCACGCGCCCGATCAGGGTCGTGCTCCGCCAGTTCCAGCTCGATCACCTTGCCGGCCCGCACCTCGCCCACATTGCCGAAGCCAAGCGTGTGCAGCGCGTGACCAATCGCCTTGCCCTGCGGGTCCAGCACCCCCGGCTTCAGCATCACCGTCACGATGGCCTTCACTGCATCAGCTCCGGGCCCTTCATGTCGCGCACCCCAGCCTCGGGCAGGATCCCGAGCCGCTTGGCCACCTCCTGATACGCCTCCTCGACCTTGCCCATGTCGCGGCGGAAGCGGTCCTTGTCCATCTTCTCGTGCGTCTTGGAATCCCACAGCCGGCAATTGTCCGGACTGATCTCGTCGGCCAGAACGATGCGCATCTCCTCGTTCTCCCACAACCGGCCGAATTCCAGCTTGAAATCCACCAAGGTGATGCCGACCCCCAGGAACAGCCCCGCCAGGAAGTCGTTGATCCGCAGCGTCAGCGCGACGATGTCGTCAAGATCCGCCGTGTTGGCCCAGCCGAAACAGGTGATGTGCTCCTCGGAAACCATCGGGTCGCTGAGCGCATCGTTCTTGTAGTAGTACTCGATGATCGACCGCGGCAGGCGGGTGCCCTCGGGGATACCCAGCCGCTGCGACAAACTGCCGGCGGCGACGTTCCGCACCACCACTTCCAGCGGAATGATCTCCACCTCGCGGATCAGCTGTTCCCGCATGTTCAGTCGGCGCACGAAATGTGTCGGTATGCCGATCTCGGCCAACCGCATCATCAGGTACTCACTGATGCGATTGTTCAACACTCCCTTGCCGGTGATAACGCCTTTCTTCTGCGCATTGAAGGCGGTCGCATCGTCCTTGAAATATTGGACAAGCGTTCCGGGCTCTGGCCCCTCGAACAGGATCTTGGCTTTCCCTTCGTAAAGCTGGCGGCGGCGGGCCATCACGATCCCCTTCTGGGCAAGTGCTCCCGGGTATAGCAGCGAGCGGCCGGGGCCGCCATGCCGGCCCGGGTTCAGCACACCGTCAGGAATGGTGCCCGATGCGGTGGACCGGAGGCGAACAGCCATTCCCGGCTGCCTTCGCCCGGCAGGGCGAGCAGCGAAGAGCAGACGGTGCCGAAACCGCCCCGCGGCACGACGTTGATCTGCTCGCCGGGCCCGCCCGTCCGGTCGGCGAGGATTTCCTGCCAGGCTCGCCAGCCTGCCGGGCTCGGCGGCTCGGCCGCGCGGAAACGGTCGAGATGCCGCGCCACGCGCGGACTGTCCGGGTCATCCGGGTCATGCGCGGTGATCATGTGCAGGCCAGGCGCCAGAGGGACTGACTCTGGCCGCCCGTGGCCAAGCCCGCGGACGAAGAAGGCGCCCGTCCGGTCCGCGATCACGAGATTGAAGCTGCGCCAGGCGTTGACATCGATCTTGCCGATCGCCGCCACGGCATCGTGTGCGGATGGGTATTCCAGCGCCAGCAGAGGCAGTTCGCCGCGACTTCGCTTTCCCGCAGCCGGTCCCAGGCTGCCCGGGCGGTTCAGCACGGCCGCCACCACCCCGTCGCCGTTCACACCCATCCAGGTGCCGCCTGCCGTGCGGTCGCGTCCGGCGACGGTCCCGGGACGGTCAGGCCAATACGCGCCAGGCGGGTCCCACGCCCGCTCCAGCATTTCATCCCGATTGGCGGCAAGGATCAGCGGCCAGGCATGGCCGGGGCGAATCAGCAGGACGACCGTGCACATGCCCGTCTGGCGCTGATGCAGTCGAGGGATTGCAAACTCATTGCGCCGGATGCGCCAGAATCGCGTCGATGATCTGCACCGCGCGTCCGCGGTCGCGTGCGCCAAGCGCCTGGCGCGCCTGCCCGATCTGGTCCACCAGCGGGCTTCCGCTGGGCGTGCTGGTCTGAAACAGCGGAACGGACCGGTCGAGCGCGCGCGTCTCCGCCATTTCCAGCGCCTGCTGCGCCTCGCCGGTACGCCCGCCGATCAGCGCGGAACGCGCCGCCTGCAGATAGGCATGCACCGGGGCGTTCTCGCCAACCGGCGGCGATGGCAGGTTCGGCGCGATGCTCGACCTGGTGTCGCCCGGTCCGATATTCGATGACCTGTCGGATAGCGGCAACGACGCACCGGTGCCGATTTCGTTGCCCGGCCGCGCGCCGCTGTTCGGATCGACCGCGGGCGGCAGCCCTTGCGCCCAGGCTGGCGTGGTCAGCGCCGCCAGCACCATCAGACCGACCATCAGCCGCCCCATCATCCGCATCGCCCGCGTTCCCCCTTCAGGCTTCCACCACCAGCACCGGCACGCCACGTGACGCGGCGATGCGCGAAGACACCGCGGCATCATCGGCGCCGCACGCGCCGCGACCAAGTACCACCAAACGCTCACGGCTAGCGCGCAGGCCCTCCAGCACATCCTCGGGCGCCACGCCGTGAATGTCGCGGACGGCGACGCGCCGCCCCGACAGGCCCGCCGCCCGCGCGTGTTCCGTCGCCGCCTTCGTCAGTTCCCCGTCGCCGAACACCAGCAGCAACAGCGTCTCCCCGGCCGCCGCCGCGATGCGCGCGGCAATCCGCAGCGCCGGGTCGGATTCGGTACAGACGACCGCGGCGACCGCGCCGGCACGGCGCGAAAGCACCTGCGGCACCAGCATCACCGATGCCGCGGAAGCGTGCGCCGCTTCGAGCCAGCGTGCGGTCGCGTGCGCGAGCTGCTCGGCCGGAATCCGCGGCTGCGCCACCACGATGATGTCGCCGGCATGCGAGGTCGCGGCAAAAAACAGCGCCGGGTCGCCACGGATGATCTGGAACAGCCGTGTGACCCCGAGCGCGGTCGCCGCTTCATCCAGCAACCGTTGCGCCTCCGCGGCCGCGGCGCGCTGCTCTTCCGCCAGCCGCCCACGATCGAGCCTTCGCCAGCCACCGTCGGTCAGCCGGAACTCCCGGACGAAGGGCAGCTCCGCCAGATCGCCCAGCGCCTCCTCGTCGATGAACACGCCGTGCAGCATGTCGCCCAGCATCTGCGCGAGTTCCGCCGCGGCGCGCACCATCGCGCGCTCGGCGGCGCCGTGGCGCAGGTGCAGGATCACCCGGTGCTGCGATGCTTCACGCGCCATGCTCACCACCGCCCGCCATATCGCGGGCGAATGCCTGCCGCGACTTGGCAAAGGCTTCAAGCCGGTCTTCGACCAGGCGGTTCACGCTGCCTTCCGGATAGCGGCCATCGGCGCCACGTTCGCCGGCGTCGCGTCCGGTCAACAGGTGGATGCCTTCGTCGATGGTGCGCACCGCGTAGATGGCAAAGCGGCCCGCGGCGCACGCCGCGACGACATCGGCCCGCAGCATCAGGTGTTGCGCATTGGACTGCGGTATCAGCACTCCCTGGGTTCCGGTCAGCCCGCGCGCGGCGCAGACATCGAAGAAACCTTCGATCTTTTCGTTCACACCGCCGATCGCCTGCACCTGCCCGTGCTGATCGACCGACCCGGTCACCGCCAGCTCCTGGCGGATCGGCAGTTCGGCCAGCGCCGACAGCAGCGCATACAACTCGGCGGACGAGGCGCTGTCGCCCTCGACGCCGCCATAGGACTGCTCGAACACCAGGCTGGCATACAGCGACATCGGCACGTCGGGCGCGTAGCGGCCGGCGATGAACCCGCTCAGGATCAGCACGCCCTTCGAGTGGATCGGCCCGCCAAGTTCGACCTCGCGCTCGATATCGACGATGCGTCCGGTGCCGGGGCGCACGCGCGCGGTGATGCGGGTCGGCGTCCCGAATGCGTGGCCCGCCAGCGCCAGCACGCTCAGGCCATTGACCTGGCCCACCCGGCTGCCGGCTGTATCGATCAGCGCGATTTCGCGCAGGATCATCTCGCGGGCGCGCTCCTCGACGCGTGCGGCGCGATGGCGCTGTTGCGCGACCGCCTGCTCGATATCGTCGCGCGTCACCACGTCGCGCGCTGCCTGCCGCGCGCGATGCGAGGCTTCGGCAACCAGATCGTGGATGTTCTCGACCAGCAGCGTCAGCTTGCCGGAGTCGTCCGCCAGCCGTGCCGCGTGTTCGATCGTCCGTGCCACACCGCTGCGGTCGAGCGGCAACAGGCCGGCACTTGCGGCAATGGAACCGATGACGCGCGCGATCATCGCCTCGCTCGCCGCCGAGCGATCCACGTCGTCGTCGAAGTCTGCGAGCACCTTGAAGTGCTGCCCGGTGTCGGGATCGAGCGACGCCAGCATGTAGTACAGGATGCGATCGCCGAACAGCACGACCTTCACGTCGAGCGGGATCGGATCGGGTTCCAGGCTGACCGTGGTGGTCATGCCCATGAACCGCGCGACATCCTCGATCACGATTTCCTGCCGCAACAGGGCGCGCTTCAGCGCGGCCCAGCTCAACGGCTCGGCGAGCAGGTTGCGCAGGTCGATCATGATCGCGCCGCCATTGGCGCGATGCAGGCTGCCCGGCTTGATCAACCGGAAGTTGGTGACCAGCGCGCCCTGCACCGCCAGATGTTCGATCCGCCCCACCAGGTTGCTGAGGGTCGGATGCACCTCTTCGATCACCGGGGCGCCGGGATCGCCATCGGAGGCGGTGACCAGAACATTGACCTCGTAGCGGTCGAACGGTCCCACCGGCCGCGGCGCCGCTTCTTCGCCCGCCTGTTGCGGCGCCACGAACAGCGCCACGTTCTCCAATATGTCCGCCTCGATCGCGCCGAGGTGCTGCACGATCTTGGCCAGATCGGCGAATTGCGACCTGCACTCCTCGATCGGCTGGGCAATGGCGAACCGCGCGGTGTCGCGATCCAGCGCGCGTACCGCATCGCGCTGCTCGCGCTCCTGTCTTGGCAGGCGGCGCAGCGTCTCCTCCAGGTCCTTCTCCAGCTCCTCGATCGCTGCCTGCGCCTCCCGCTGACGCTCCGGCGGCCAGGTGTTGAATTCGGCGGGGGGTACCACCTGGCCATCCTTCATCGGCGCCATGGCGAACCCCATCGGCGTGCGCAGGATCGCGATGTTCTTCCCTGTGGCCTTGTCGCGAAGCGCGGTGAACGCACGCTCGCTCCGGCCCCTGATCTCCTGCTCGATGCTGCTCCGGCGCTTCTGGTAGTCCTCGGCCTCGAACGCCGCCGGCAGCGAAACCTTCAGGTCGTCGATCAGCCGGTCCAGCGCCTTTTCAAGATCAGGCGCGCGGCCCGGCGGCAGCGCGATCGCCACCGGCCGATGCGGGGCCGCGAAGTTGTTGACGTACACCCAGTCCGACGGTTGCAGGCGCTGCTCGGCCGCTTCGCGCAACAGCGCCTGCACCGAGGCCTGGATACGTGCGCCGTTGGCACCGATGGCGAAGATGTTGAAGCCGCGCACCGCCATCTCGGTACCGAAGCGGATCGCCTCATGCGCGCGCGGCTGCTCGGCGAAGGCTCGCAGCGGCGCCAGATCGCGCGTGGTCGCGAAATCCAGCGCGCCGATATCGGCGGGACGATAGAGTCTGGCGGGCAGCAGCGGCGTGACCGGGGGCATGCGCCGGCGATCCTGTCCCGATGCCACCGCCTGCGCAATCGCACCGCGCCGTCATTGCTCCCCGGCGGGACGGCCTCAGCGCGTGATGACCGCAGGCGGAATCGTCGGGGGTCTGAATCGCGCGCTCAACAAAAGAAAGTTAACGCAGGGTGAGGTCAACCTGACCTCATCATGCTTTAGCCGCAGGCGCGATCGAGGCGGTTGTTCAGATAGCCGAGCCGGCGCAGCAGCAGGGGAAGCGCCGGATTCGACGGCAGCGGCGCGTCGCTCAGGATACCCACCCAACGCTGCCAGTCATCCACCGACATGTGCAGCCAGCGGCGCTGACGATCGGCGTCCAGCCCGATGTCCTCCGCCATGCGCAGGAACTGGCTCAACTCTCGCTTGGCGACATCGGGTGCGGCGCCACAATGATTGTTCGACATCCAGGTCTCCCGGTCTTGCATTGGCCCCATGATGCCGACTGTCACCCCGCAGTCGTTGAACTAGTTCACACCCGGCGACGAAATCGCCGGCGGACGCGGGCCGAGGGGCTGGAGCTTGATCGCCGGTGTTGGCGTCTTATGCTCGCGGCATGGATGAGAAAGCGGACGCACTTGTCGCAGCACCTGTTCCTGGTCCGCATGATCCTGACGATGGTGGCGACCGCGCTCCTGATAGCTGGGTGCAACCTGCCGGTGACCCATGTCCATCCCTACTTCGGGCCTACCTATGGCGATGGAGGGGGCGGCGGGTAGGCGCGGTGGGCTCCCGGCGCCGTTCCTGCCGTCCGCAATAGGAGAACAGCATGGCACGTTTTGTGATCGCCCCGCACATGCGGCTGCACGAGTGGGTGGCGGAGGAGAAAGGCTACTTCGCCGACGCCAGCCTCGATTATGAGTTCCGCGACGAGCTGCATTCCCCGGGCGGTCGCCGGCATGATCTTGGCGACCGGGTCGGCGCCTACCAGACGATCGAGAAGGGCCGCGCATCCAATGTGAGCTGCGCCTGCCACTGGACGGTCAATGTCGCCGCCTCGGTCGGACACGGCAAGCTGTATGCCGACTGCTATTCGGTCGCTCCGGCGGGCATCTTCGTTCCCGCGGACTCGCCGGTCACCACCCCGGAGCAGCTTGCCGGCGTGCCGATCTCCGTCGGCTATCAGTCCGGCAGTCACTATTCGACCATCCAGGCGCTGGAACAATACATGCCGCTCGACGACATCAGGTTGTCGTTCGCTGATGGGCTGCTGTTTCGCCGCATGGAGAAGCTGATCGACGGCGAGGTGCCGGCGGTGTCGCTGTTCAGCGGGCCCTACTACTTCGCCGAGCAGCTTGGCTTTCGCAAGGTGATCGACACCACGTTCATGATGGCCTCGATGGTCACCGGCGCACCGGATCCGGACGATCTGCGGCGCTATTTCGGCGCGCTGCGCCGGGCGCAGCGGGACATCGATCTGCGGCCCGAGCTTTATACCAGGCATTACCGGAACGAGTTCCCCGAGCGGTTCCACGCGGTGATGGACACGCGCCGCTGGGGTCCAGGCGAGCGACTGGTGTTCGAGCCCTACACCAAGGACGTATTCGAACAGGCATTCAACTGGATCGCCGAACGCGAGATCTTCGCCGCGGATCAGATGGGGACTGGCACATACGAGAGCGCGGTCCTGTCGCTTGCCTGAGACGCCACGCACGGATGATGGTCGGGAGGGACCGATGGCACTGCACGACCATTCGCGTTGGGGGCCGGCCGACCAGATCGGCGCCGGCAACCTGCTCACTGTGGAAAAGCGCCTCGCCGCGCTGCAGTCGGCGCGCGAGGGGCGTATCTATGATGTAAGCCACGAGATCGGCATGGGTGCGCCGTTCATGGCTCCGAACCAGACGCCGTTCCTGCTGTCGATCTGGGCGTCATGGCGCGACTCGATCAGGCGCCGCCGCGCCCTGGGCGCCACGAACGACGCCGGCGCCAACGTCGAGCGCATCGAGATGACCGCGCATGTCGGCACCCATATCGACGCGCTGGGGCATTTCTCGAAGGGCGACCGGCTCTACAACGG
>DATBKQ010000661.1:0-7311 GCA_036555825.1 Acetobacteraceae bacterium
CTGACCCCGCGCAACGAATTGCGCGCGCGCGACGACCGCAGCCGGATGTACGCGCTGGCCAACCGCCTGTGGCACTCGGATGCGTCGTTCCGGGCGGTCGGCGCCGGCTATACGCTGCTGCACGGGCGGGTCATTCCGGACAAGGGCGGCAACACGGAGTTCGCCGACATGCGCGCCGCCTACGACGCACTGGACGAAGCGACGAAGGCCGAGGTCGAGGAGCTGGTCTGCGAGCACTCGATCGTGTTCTCGCGCGAGCAGATCGGCTTTTCCGACTATGCACCAGGCAACGAGGAACGGCTGCGCCCGGTGCGGCACCGGCTGGTGATCACGCATCCGGTGACCGGACGGAAATCGCTGTATCTGTCGTCGCATATCGGCGGCATCGTCGGCTGGCCGGTACCGGAGGCGCGCGCCTTCATCCGCGACCTGACGGAGCACGCGACGCAGCGCCAGTTCGTCTATGCGCACCACTGGCGGGTCAATGACCTGGTGATGTGGGACAACCGGACGGTGATGCATCGCGCTCGGCCGTTCGACGACCTGAAAGAGGTGCGCGATCTGCGGCGCACGTCGATCAAGGGCACCGGGCTCGCGGTCGATCAGGCGTCGGCGCAGGCGGCCTGACGCCGCTCAACCCGGCGGCTCGCACCAGCCAGGCAGGCTGCGCGCCGAAATCCGCGTCAGGATCTCGGTGCGGCCGAACAGCGGAATGCCGCGGTAGATCCGCGCCGAGATGCGGTCGATCGTCTCCACGCGCGCGGATACGTTGTAGGTCTGGCTATTCTCGGGGTCGAAGAACCAGCCGTCGTCCCACTGTGACGGGCCGGCGGAGGTCAGCCCCCAGACGATGGTGCGACCGCACATCGTGCTGGTGCGCAGGGCTGGGTTGCGCAGCCAGACAATCCTGCCGCACAGCGCGTCCCTGCAGGGGAAGATGTCGAAGGCGACCCGTTGGCTGACCAGCCAGGTCCCGTCGGGCACAGGAGGTTTGGCGCGAACGCCAACCCCGGCGAGCAGGGCAAGAATACCCAGACTCAGCGCTGCAATGCGGGACATCGTCTCCTCCCGACCCTGTTCTGTGACCGCACCTGTCTGATATCATCCACGACGTCACAATAGAACGGGAGACTGCGTCATGGCTGTCGCCATCCGTCAGCTCGCGCCGGTGTTCGGGGCCGAAGTCTCCGGCATCGACATCACGCGGCCGGTGGCGCGCGAGGCGGTGGCGGCGATCGAGGCGGGGATGGATCGCCATGCCGTGCTGGTGTTCCACGATCAGCGCCTGACCGACGATTCGCAGCGGGCGTTCACCCGCAACTTCGGCCCGCTGGAGGCCTCGCCGGGCGGCCATATAGCCTCCGTGGCCGAGCGACGGCTGCCGCTGGACATGCAGGACGCATCCAACCTGGACAGGGACCAGAAGCCGCTGGCGCGCGACGACCGGCGCCGGATGTTCAACCTGGGCAACCGGCTGTGGCATTCCGACAGTTCGTACCGCGCGGTGCCGGCGAAATACTCGCTGTTGTCCGGGCGCATTGTGGTGGAGCGCGGCGGGCGCACCGAGTTCGCCGACATGCGCGCGGCCTACGATGCCTTGGACGAAGCGGCGAAGGCCGAGATCGAGGAGCTGGTCTGCGAACATTCGCTGATGTTCTCGCGTGGCGTGCTTGGGTTCACCGAAATGAGCGAAGCCGAGCGGGCGATTTTCCGGCCGGTACGCCAGCGCCTGGTGCGGACGCATCCGGTGACCGGGCGCAGGTCGCTGTTCCTGTCGGCGCATGCCGGGGCCATCGTCGGCTGGCCGGTGCCGGAAGCGCGCGCGTTCCTGCGCGATCTGGTGGAGCATGCGACGCAGCCGCGGTTTGTCTATTCGCACCAGTGGCGACAGTGGGATCTGGTGATGTGGGACAACCGCCAGACCATGCATCGCGTCACGCGGTTCGACGAGACGCAGGTGCGCGACATGCGGCGCACCACGGTCGCCGGCGAGACGATGACGGTCGCGCAGGCGGCGTGATCCAGAGCAGGTAACCCTCACCCGTAAACAAGAGGCACCGCCCCAGTGTCATTGCGACTTCGGCGAATGCCGGGGAAGCAATCTCGATCGAGATTGCTTTGTCGCTTCGCTCCTCGCAATGACAGAATGCTACGAGCGGCGGTCGAAGCGATCCCAGCCGCTGTCTCGGTAGAACTCGATGGTGAGCGTGCCGGCCTGTGTCGGCGACTTCATGCTGAACGTTACCTGGGAGATCGAACCATGGTTCGCGTTCTCGCCGGACGGTTGGTAGGTGAACACGTTGGCGTCCCAGTGGCGCAGGCTGTGTTCCTGCCCGGCCGGGCCGAGCCGAAGGACCAGCGCATTGTCGCGTTGCGTCACCAGGGCGTCGCCAAAATAGGCATTATTATATACGCCGGTATACGCCCGAAGCGGCAGGGCGGCAGCCGGATGCTCGGGCGGCTGCTTGCCGACCAGCGAGCCGGACGGCGCGTTCATCGGTGCCATCAGTTGTCCATATGCGCTCAGCCAGTCGCGCGTGATTACGCCGAACTGCACGAGGTCCATGAAGTCCATCCCCAGCGCTTCCACCGCGCCGATCGGCGCGGCGTTGCTGAGGACCGTGATGCCGATGCCAAGCGAAGGGATGATTACGTAGTTCGTCGCCGCGCCCAGGGCGAATGCGCCGGAGTGGCTCAGCTCCATGCGCGCCGACGGCAGAGTGCCAACACCGAAGCCGTAGCCGTACATCGCGGGTCTTGCGTCCGCGGTGGACGAGGGTCCGGTGACGATTTGCGCGGTGATCGCAGGTAACAGCGCGTCCGGTGCGACGATGCGGCTGCCTTGGTAGCTGCTGCCTTGCAGCACCATCGCCATCCATCGGGCCATGTCATTGGCGGACGAGCTGACGCCACCGGCCGGCGACTGCGCGTCCGGCTGCCTTTGGTATTTCGCCTGATACGTATTGTCGATCAGCACATGGCCGGCCGCATGGTTCGGCTGACTGATGAAGTCCTGGAACCGAGAGCTGGTATGGTCCATGCCGAGTGGTGCGTAGATCGTCCGCTGCGACAGCGTTGCCCAGTCGGCGTGCGACGCCGCTGCGACGGCCTCGGCTGCCGCGGTCAGGCCGAAGTTGGTGTAGGCGTATTCGCCGCGGAACGAGTGCAGCCTGGCGAAGCGCAGCCGGTGCAGCACCTGCGCCTGGTCGTAGCCAAGGTCTTCCAGGTCGTCGCCGGCGTGATCTGGCAGGCCAGAGCGATGCGCATACATGTCGGCGATCGTGACGCGATGCGTGATCCAGTTGTCGCCCAGGGTGAACCAGGGCAAGTGCCGGACGATGGGCGTGTCCCAGGTGATCACTCCCGCCGCCACTTGATGCGCCACGACCGTCGCACCGACCGACTTCGACAGCGACGCGAGCTGGAACACCGTATCGGCATCCACGGCATCCGTGGTTCCAACGCGGCGGACGCCGAACCCCGCCGCGTATACTGTCTTGCCGTCGCGCACGACGGATATCGCCAGTCCAGGAATGTGCGTTCTGCCCAGCATAACCGCCGCGAGGCTGTCCAGCCTGGCGATCGCGCTGTCGATCTGACCTGGCGGAACGACATTCGCGGTGGCCTGGGGTGGTGGCACCGCGGGATCGATCGGATTGGGTGCGGCGTCGGCGTAGGCCGGGGCAACGGCCATGATCAGCCACAGAACCGCGAGCCGCGGTGGCATGGATTGTCCCTTGCGTCACTGGCAAATCGGTCGATGTTAGCTTCCATTCACTCCCGCACGGAAGGGAAACGTCCATGGCAGACAACCCGCGCTGGAACCGCCGCCCTGCCGGTTCAACCTGGGGCGACTTCGGCGCCGATGACGAACGCGGACGGCTTAACCTGCTGACACCGGAGAAGGTGCTGCAGGGCATCGCCGAGGTGAAGGTTGGCAGGACATTCTGCCTGTCGCTACCGCTCGACTACCCGGGCGGGGCGATCCTGTCGCCGCGGCGGCATCCGCCGGTGCTGAAGCCGACGATGCGTGGCGAGAGGCCGAACATGAACTACCCGCTGCGTTGCGATGATCCGACGGCGACCGACATCGTCTGCGATGACCAGGTGGTGCTGACACTGCAATACTCGACGCAGTGGGACTCACTGGCGCATGTCGGGCAGATGTTCGACGTCGACGGCGACGGCAAGCCGGAGGACGTGTTCTACAACGGCTACCGCGCCGGCCGCGACATCATCGGTCCCGCCTATTACGACGCGCAGGGCAACATGACGCCATGCGAGGAACCACAGGGTGCGCGGCATCTCGGCGTGCAGAACATGGCGGAGGCCTGCATGCAGGGCCGCGGCGTCCTGATCGACCTGGAGGCGCATTTCGGCCGTAGCGGCCACATCGTCAGCCATGACGAGCTGATGGAGGTGATGCGCAAGGACAATGTGGTCGTCGAACCGGGCGACTTCGTGCTGTTCCGCACCGGGTTTGCCGAAATGCTGTTGGAGATGAACAAGCAGCCCGATCGCGAAAGGCTCATGAAGAGTACGGTCGGACTCGATGGACGCGACCCCAAGCTGCAGCAATGGGTGACCGACAGTGGCGCGGTGGCACTGATTTCCGATAACTTTGCTGTCGAGGCGATGCCGGCACGACCCTGCATGGACGACGTGTGCGCAACGTTGCCGCTGCATGCGCACTGCCTGTTCAAGCTGGGCTGCTACCTGGGCGAGATGTTCTACCTGACCGAGTTGGCGGACTGGCTGCGCGCCAACAACCGCAGCCGGTTCCTGTTCACCGGTCCGCCGCTGCGGCTGCCGGGTGCGGTGGGATCGCCGGCGACTCCCGTCGCGACCGTCTGACCGGGGCGTGCGACAGCGCTGGGGTCGGATCGGCTTTGTGACATTTGTCGATCCAGGAACGGTTGATCTAGATCAATGCCGTTGCCGCGAAGCTGGGTTCAATGGCAGGCAGCGGATTGGAGATGCAGGAGACAGGCATGCCCGGCGGATTCTGGCGGACTGTGATCAGGCGGCATCTCGTTGACGAGGCGCCGGATGCAATGGCGGCGTGTCTTGATTGCAACGTGACGGAGTGCGACCAGAACAGGTATGCGTCCTGTCCCATCCGTCTCGCCTACCTCGCCGAGGCGGAGCGATACGCGGCGGCACACCTTGCCGCACACATCGACCCGCGGCAGCGCGACCGTGTATCGCTAGCCTGACAACCGCTCGAACGTCGGTGACGCGGCGAGCGGGCGGTCAGTATCGACGCTCACCCCGCACAGCGTGCGCCGCATCCCCGGGGTGCGCCGCTTCTGGAACGCCGCGCGCGCGACCTCGTCCGCGCCGTGCAGAATGCCCTGCGGCACGTGCGACAAGGTCCCCGGCTTCCGGCTGCCTGCTTCGTCGTGGTGCACGAACACGCTTTCGTCGTTGTCCACATTCCGATGGTACGACGGCAGCTCCTCGGCATTCAGATCGGCCACCGCGAGCTGCGGCACGAAGGTGATCACCACGAACCCAGATGCCTCGAAGGTGCACCATGCCGACGGTGCCACATGAATGCGATCCGAGCTGATCGGGATGATGTCGCGAATGTTCAGCTTGAACGGGAACAGATCGCCCTTCCATCCCACCGCAGCCAATGGGTTGTTCCGGTAGAAAATGGAGCTGTGCTCGCCGCCGTGCTTCACCCGCAGTTCCCATTCGTCGCGCCGCGGCCCATGGTCGTCGTGCAGTTCCGGCAGCACCAGCACGGTCGGATCGACCGGCATATGGCGGCCGACCTGCCGATGCTCGGTGAGTGACAGCGGCGCAGGAGACTCGACAACCAGCATGTGACTGTCGCCCGCGCCCGGCAACAGGCTGAACGTCACACACTTGGGGATCAGCACGTAATCGCCTGGCTCGTAGGCCAACCGGCCGAACTCAGTGGCGAATTGCCCGGTGCCCTTGTGCACGAAATATAGCAGGTCGCCATCGATGTTGCGATAGGCGTAGGGCATCGCCGCGGTGCGCCGGCTGATCGCGACGCTGACATCGGCATTGGACAGCATGACCTCCGGCACGCCGCGCGGATCGCTCATATCGGACGGTTCGGCGCGTGTGGTATCTGCCACCCGCCGGGGATGCAGCGTTCCTTCCACGCGAACGATCTCGTTGGGGCCGTGCTCGCGATAGATCATGGCGACCGGGCCGAAGAAGCCCTGACGGCTGATATGCTCTTCGCGAAGATCGCCGAGGCCGACCCGCGCCTGGCGGACGTGGCGGCCTTTGGTGTGATGGATCCAGGACCGCATGACTGACCACTCCTGCTGCCGAAACGGGTATTGGGCAACGCTACTCCCCGGCGATTGACCGCGGCAAACTTGCGCGCGGACGGCTGCCGGGCGACATCCATGACATGGAAGCTGCCGCCGACCTGCCCTCGCGCCTTTCTCCCCCCCAACGCACGCTGCCCTGCATGCTGCGCCGGCAGGCGGAGTTGTATGGCGGCCGGACGCTGGTCGAGATCGGCGGCCGCACCTGGAGCTTCGCGGCAGCGCTGGACCTGGCCACCCGCTTCGGTGGTGCGCTGCACGCCGCCGGCATCGGGCGCGGCGACCATGTCGCGGTGATGTGCGGCAACCGGGCGGAACTGCTGCAGGTCTATCTCGGCTGCGGTTGGATCGGCGCGGTGATGGTGCCGATCAACACCGCGTCCCGCGGCATGCAGCTCGGACATGTTCTGACAAACTCGCAGGCGAAACTGCTGGTGCTGCAGGCCGAGTTCGCCGATGCGGTGAACGCGTTGGATAGCGCCTTGCCGTCGCTGCGCGCGGTTTGGCTGGTCGGCGATGCGGTCCTGGCGGAGCGCTGGCCCAAACCCGTCGATTTTCCCCCGCCACGCGAGCCGGTACCGGAAGCGGCGGTCGGGCCGGGTGACACGGTGGCGATCCTGTACACATCGGGCACGACCGGGGTATCGAAGGGCGTGTGCTGTCCGCACGCCCAGTATTTCTGGTGGGGCGTCAACACAGCGAGATTGCTGGGCGTGCGTGGCGACGACGTGCTGCTTACGACATTGCCGCTGTTCCACACCAATGCGCTGAACACGTTCTACCAGGCGTTGCTGACCGGCGCGGCCCTGGTGGTCGAACCACGCTTCTCCGCCTCGGGCTTTGCTGAGTCGCTGTCCCGCCATGACGCGACCGTCACCTATCTGCTCGGGGCGATGGTGCCGATCCTGCTGTCGCGTCCGGCGAGCGGGCTCGATCGTGCGCACCGCGTGCGCATCGCCTTGGCTCCCGGCGTGCCGGAGCGTTTCCATCCAGAGTT
>DATBKQ010000662.1:0-16050 GCA_036555825.1 Acetobacteraceae bacterium
GAGCCCTGCGGCTTTCCGTGCGCAATTGGCCACAGGCGGCGAGGATGTCGCGGCCGCGTGGGGTGCGGACGGGTGATGCGAAGCCGGCGTCCATCACGATCCGCGCGAAGCGGTCGATCGCGCTCCGGCTGCTGGTTTCGAACGGGCTGCCGGGCCAGGGGTTGAACGGGATCAGGTTCACCTTGGCGGGGAGGCCGGCGATCAGGCGCACCAGTTCGCGCGCATCGGCCTGGCTGTCGTTGACGCCCTTCAGCATGACGTATTCGAAGGTGATCCGCCGCGCGTTGGAGGCGCGGGGATAACGCCGGCAGGCGGCCATCAACTCGGCGATGGGGTATTTGCGGTTCAGCGGCACCAGATCGTCGCGCAGGTCGTCGCGCACCGCGTGCAGCGAGACCGCGAGGTTGACGCCGAGTTCGGCACCGGCGCGGTCCATCATCGGCACCACGCCGGAGGTGGAGAGCGTGATGCGCCGGCGCGACAGCGCGATGCCCTCGTTGTCCATCGCGATGGTCATCGCCTTGGCGACGTTGGCGTAGTTGTAGAGCGGTTCGCCCATGCCCATCAGCACGATGGTGGACAGCAGCCGCGGTGCGTCCCCGGCCGGGCTGGGCCACTCGCCGTAGGCGTCGCGCGCGGCCATGAACTGGCCGACGATCTCCGCGGCGCCGAGGTTGCGGGTCAGCCGCTGGGTGCCGGTGTGACAGAAGCGGCAAGAGAGGGTGCAGCCAACCTGCGAGGAGATGCAGACGGCGCCGCGGTGTTCCACCGGATCGGGAATGTAAACAGTCTCGGCCTCCTGGCCGTCGCGGAAGCAGAACAGGAATTTTCGCGTGTTGTCGGCGCCGGTCTGCACCGCGGCGACATCGGGGCGGCCGACGAGGAAGCGCTCGGCCAGCCGATGCTGCAAGGGCCGGGCGATCGAGGACATGCAGGAGAAGTCGGTGACGCCCTGGTGGTAGATCCAGTGCCAGAGCTGCCTGGCACGGAACGGCGCTTCGCCGATCGCCTGCATCTCCTGGGCAAGCTCCGCGCGCGAGAGGCCGACCAGGTCGCGGCGACCGTCGGCAAGCTGGGCTGGCGGCGGATCGAACAGCGCCGACTTGGCGCGAATGCGCGCCCGCTCCGGCTCGGTCAGGTCGGGGACGGGGTGGTTCATTTCGGCGGACAGGCCTTGTTGATCTCGGCGTAGGCCGCGGTGAACCCGCGCAGGCTGAAGGTATCGACGATGGTCTGGCCGTCGCGAGGGCCTGGAGAGCGCGCGAGCGCCTGCTCGCCCTTCTGGAATGCGGTCACCGCCGCCTTGCCGTCGCGCGCGAAGGCGCTGCTCTGCGCGGTGTAGAAGTCGATGCCGGTGGTATCGACCTGCATGGATACCGCGGCGTCCTTGCGGTAGGGGAAGCCGGCGCTGATGGCGACGGTGTCGCGAAGGCTTGGCCGCTCGGTCACGGTGAGGACCACCTCGCCGCGCCCCGGCAGTGCCGGCACCGAGTTCTTCGCGCGGACGAAGGCGTAACACACGGTCTGGCCGGATTCCTGGTGGGTCGCGGCGATCCAGTCCTCGAAGTCGCCAAGCTTTTTCGCGGCGCCGCTTGCGTGTTCTCCGCGCCCCGGCTGCGGCGCCTTCTTCGGCTGGGCGAGGGCGGGAACGGCGGCCAGCAGCACGATCAGGGGCAGGTAGCGCATGGCGGGACAGATACGGTGCCGCTCGCCCATGGACAAGCGACGTCAGCGGGGCTTCGAGGGCAGCCAGTCCGGGATATTGCGGCGGAAGCGCGGCGGTCCGTGGCCGCCGGCGACGGGTAGGGCGGGAGCCTTGGCCTGGCTGCCGACCGGACGATCGGCGAAGCGGCCATGCTGCAGCAGGCGATCGTACAGCACCAACGCACCGGCCACGGACAGATTGAGCGCGAACCGGGTGGGGATGCGGACCACGTGGCGGCAGTGCCGGAGCATGGCCGGCGACAGAGCGGATCGCTCCGGTCCGAGCACATAGGCGGCATTCGGCGGATGGCGGAACGACGGCAGGTCGGGGGCGTCCTCGAGCAGTTCCACCCCGACCAGTGCGCAATGCTGCGGGAGGCGGAGCGATTCGAGATCGGCGAACCGCCACAGCGGGACGTGTTCGGGGGTATCGGCGGTGTCTGCCAGGCGCCCCGCGCGGGCATCGAAGCCGGCGCCGACGAGGAAGCAGAACGCGGCGCCGAAGGCGTGGGCGGTGCGCAGCAGGGCGCCGACATTGGCGGACTTCGATACGCCCTCGACGCCGATGCCGAAATAGCCGCGCGATCTGGCTTCAGCCATGGGGGCGGTCTATGCCGGCCGGATGACCGACGCAACCGACGCGCGGCTCGCCGCACAGTACGAGGCGTATCCGTATCCGCGGCGCGATCCCCGCGACGAGGCGAAGCGGCTGATTGTCGGCAGCCCCGGGCATCTGCGGGAGATCGACCACTGGGTGTTCGGCGCGCGGCGGCCGGCGTCGCGGCCGCTTGCCGCGCTGATCGCCGGCGGCGGCACCGGGGACGCGACGATCATGCTGGCGCAGCAGATGGCGCGGGCGGGGCGGGCGGGAAGCGTGACCTGGCTGGATCGGTCCGGTGCGTCGCTGAGGATCGCGCGCGAGCGGGCGACAGCGCGGGGACTGTCGAACGTCGTGTGGGAGCAGCGGTCGCTGCTCGACCTGCCCGGGTCCGGGCTCGGGCCGTTCGACTACATCGACTGCTGCGGGGTGCTGCACCATCTGCCCGATCCGGCGGAGGGATTGCGGGCGCTGTTGTCGGTGCTGGCGCCGGGCGGCGGGCTGGGGCTGATGGTTTATGCGCCGCACGGGCGCACGGGCGTCTATATGCTGCAGGACGCGCTGCGGCTGCTGGCGCCGGCCGAGGAACCCGCGGACGCGCGGCTGGATGTGGCGAAGCGGGTGATGCGGCACCTGCCGGAGACCGCGTGGCTGCGTCGGAACGGGTTCCTGGACGATCACATCAACGGCGGCGATGCGGGGCTCACCGACCTGCTGCTGAATCCGCGCGACCGCGCGTTCACGGTGTCCGAACTGCATGCGCTGCTGGCAGCCGAAGGGCTGGCGGTGACCTGCTGGGTGGAGCCGGCGCGCTACGATCCGATGCCGATGCTGCCCGATCCGCGGCTGCGTGCGCGGGCAGCGGCGCTGGGTCCGATCCAGCGGGGCGCGCTGGCCGAGGCGCTGGCGGGCAATGTCAGCGCGCACATCGTCTATTGCGTGCGGCAGCACGAAGTACCGGGGCGCGCCGATTTCATGGCCGACCACACTGTGCCGGTGACCCGCGAGGGTCCGGGCGAGGCGCTCGCGGGCGCCGTTCAGCCGGACGGCACGATCCGTTTCATGATCGATGGATTGCGCCTGCCGATCGCGTTGCCGCCGCTGGCGCCGGCGATTCTTCGGCTGGTGGATGGACAGCGGTCGGTCGGCGCCATCGGCTCCGCGTTGTCGGGCCGCGGGACGAATGCCGAGGCGTTTGGGCGGGCGTGGCGTTCAACATTCCTGGCGTTGGAGCATATCAACCGGTTGTTGCTGGCTCCTCCCGCCGGATAGGGCGACCAAGCGGGTACAATGACCCGCTTTCTGTTGCTGCTGCTGGTCCCGATCGCGCCATTCGTGCATTACCTGTTGGCGGCGCCACCGATCTGGGTGTTCATCGCCGGCATCGCCGGAATCGCGATACTCGCCGAGTGGATCCGGTATTCGACCGAGCAGCTCGCGCTGCATGTGGGATCGGCGGTCGGCAGCCTGCTGACGGTCAGCCTGGGTAGCCTCGCGGAGCTTCTGCTTGCGCTGTTCGTACTGGCGGCCGGCCAGGCCGATGTGGTGCACGCGCAGATCACCGGTTCGATCATGGGGACCAGTCTGCTCGGGCTCGGTCTGGCGATCGTCGCGGGAGGACTGCAGCGCGACCGTCAGTGCTTCCGGCGCGAGCGTGCCGGTCTGCTGTCCAGTCTGCTGGTCCTCGTGGTGCTCGCATTGCTGCTGCCTGCACTGTTCGACCGGACGATGCGCAGCGTCGCGCAGCCGGGCGACATCGGCCTGAGAGACGAGGACCTGAGCCTGACGGTGTCGGTGGTTCTGCTGCTGCTCTATGGCGCCAATCTATTGTACACGCTGGTCACGCATCGGGACGTATTCGCCAGCGGCGAGGAGGAAACCGCCGAGCCGCGCTGGTCGGTGTGGACGACATTGCTGGCGCTTGCCGTTTGCACCGCGGCCGCGGCGGTGGAAAGCGAGCTGGTCTCCGACGCGCTGACCGACACCGCCACCGTGCTTGGCATCACCCCGCTGTTCCTTGGCGTCATCGTGCTGGCGCTGGTGGGGACCATCGCCGATCTGTTCGCGGCGGTGTGGTTCGCGCGCCGGGACCGGATGGCGGCGGCGATGAGCATCTGCATCGGGTCGAGCATTCAGATCGCGCTGGTGGTCGCGCCGCTGCTGGTCATCCTGTCGTGGCTGATCGGCAGCCCGATGACGCTGGTGTTCGAGAACCCGATCGAGCTGTTCGCCATCGCCGGCACCACGTTCATCGTCAATGCGATCGCGGGAGATGGCGAGACGACGTGGTTCGAGGGGGTGCTGCTGATCGGGGTGTACGTGCTGTTCGGTCTGGCGTTCTTCTTTGTCTGACATGGTCCGCGAAGCAATCGTGGTCGAGACTGCTTCCCCCGGCCTTCGCCAGGCATTCCGGGAATCGCAATGGCATTGGGCAGTGCGGTTTACGGTGGGAGGAGTTATCCTGTCTCAGGCACGCATCTCGCGGCCGGTGCCGCGCATCAGGATCTCTGCCTGCGCGCCGGTGATCGCCGCGTGGTGCGCCAACGCGGCGGGCGAGAGGTCGGCGTCGGGCCGCTGTTCATGCGCGAAGTGATGGTGGCGGTCCTCGCCGCGCACCAGAGTCGCGCTATCGTGGCTGCCGGCGACCTGGCGCACATAGGCCGGAATGTAGCGGATCGCGAAGCCGATGCGGCGGTCGTCCGAGGGGTTGGGATCGGAGCCGTGGATCAGCCGGACGTGATGCAGCGACATCTCGCCGGCGGCTAGCTCGAGCATCACCGCCTTGCGCTCGTCCACGTCCACCATGATCTCCTGGCCACGCGAGAGCAAATTGTCTGGCGCGAACGTGTCGCGGTGCGGCGCCTGGTCGAGCTTGTGCGTCGCGGGAATCACGCGCATCGCGCCGTTCGCCGCAGTACTGTCGGTGAAGGCCACCCAGGCGGTGACGATATCGGGCGGCTCCAGGCCCCAGTAGGTGGAGTCCTGATGCCACGACACGTAGCTGGGGTCGCGCGGCTCCTTGATGAAGAACGATGTGCCCCAGCACAGGATGTCGGGGCCGACGATGTCCTCCACCGCGTCGAGGATGCGGGGATGACGGATCAGATCGTTCAGCCAGGTGAACAGCAGATGCGGCTTGTGGCGCACCGCGCCCTGCATGCCGGGGCCGCTCGCCTCGAACGCTTCGAGCCGGCGGCGCAGGTCGCCGGCCTGGGCGCGCGTCAAGACAGGAACCGGTGCGTGGTAGCCGCGATCGCGGTAGTGGCGCACGGCGGCTTCGGTCAGGGACTTCATCTCGGCGGTCCTGGCTGGGGCAGACGGACAGGCGATACTCTGGCGAGGTCGCGCCGGCAAGCAGGGGTACCGCCGGGCATCAGGATCGCGCAGTTCATAACTTGGTTTGCCCATTGTATTTCCCTGGACAGGCCTGCCCCACCGGCTCGATGCTGGTCTTGGCGTCTCAGTTCACAAAGCTCATCGGGGGGCGATGGACGTCACAGACTGGCTGAGGAAGCTGGGGCTCGAACAATACGCCGCGGCATTTCGCGAGAATGCCGTCACAGCCGATATTTTGCCCGATCTGACGGCGGACGATCTGAAGGAAATTGGTGTTGCCGCCGTGGGCGATCGTCGCCGCCTGCTGCAGGCGGCGGCCGCCGAGCGCAGCGACGACGAAGGGCCTCGGGACGAGAGAGGACGCGGTCGGCAATCCGCATCGGTCGCGGAGCGGCGCCAGCTCTGCGTGATGTTCTGCGATCTGGTGGGATCCACCGAACGCTCCTCGCGTCTGGATCCCGAGGATCTCAGCAAGGTGATCCGAGCCTATCAGGCTCGCGTGCGCGAGACGATCGGGCGGTTCGGCGGGTTCGTCGCGCGATACGTCGGCGATGGCGTGCTGATCTATTTCGGCTGGCCGGCGGCGCACGAGACCGATGCGGAACGCGCGGTGCGCGCGGCATTGGCCGCGGTGTCGGCGGTGAGCGATGCCCGCGTGGAAGACGAGAAGCTGGAGACGCGCATCGGGATCGCCACCGGGGTTGTCGTGGTGGGAGAGCCGATCGGCGCGGGGGACGCACGGCAACAGACGGCGATCGGCGAAACGCCCAACCGCGCCGCGCGACTGCAAGGGCTCGCCGCGCCGAACGGCGTGGTTATCGACGCGACGACGCGCCGGCAGGTCGGGGCGTTGTTCGAGTGTCAGGACCTTGGTTCGGTCGAGCTGAAAGGTTTGCCGCGGCCGGTGCAGGCCTGGCGCGTGCTGCGCGAGAGTGCGGTGGAGAACCGCTTCGAGGCACTGCGTGCGACCGGTCTTGCGCCGCTGATTGGCAGAACCGAAGAACTGGAGCTGCTGGTCCGGCGCTGTCAGAGAGCGCGTACCGGAGAGGGACAGGTCGTGTTGCTCGCGGGCGAGGCCGGCATCGGCAAGTCGCGTCTAACGACGGCGCTGCGCGGGCAGATCAGGGAGGAGCCGCACCACTGGATCTCCTGGTTCTGCTCGCCGCACCATCAAGACAGCGCACTGCATCCAATTATCGCCCAATTGCAACGCGCGGCCGGCTTCCAGCGGACGGATAAGGACGAGGCGCGATGGGCCAAGCTGGAGGCGCTGCTGGCCTCGACGGCATTGGCCGCCGAGGATGTGCCGCTGCTCGGCGATCTTCTATCGCTCTCCGGCCGTAACTTTCCCGACCTGGCGGAGATGTCTCCGGAGCAAAGGCGGCGGCGGGCCATCAACGCGCTGTTCGGCCATTTCACCGGCCTGGCAAGGCAGCGGCCGATCGTGGCGGTGTTCGAGGACATCCACTGGGCGGACCCGAGCAGCCGCGACCTGCTCGATCGGCTGGTCGGCGAGATCATGGGTCAGGCGGTACTGCTTGTGCTCACCTTCCGTCCAGAGTTTCAGGCGCCGTGGGCTGGGCTGGCGCATGTCACCTCGTTGTTCCTCAACCGGCTGGACCGGCGCGAGAGCGCGGCGCTGGTGCGTGAGATGGCCAGCCCGGATCGTCCACTGCCGGCAGACCTGGTTGATGAGATCGTCGCCAAGACGGATGGCGTGCCGCTGTTCGTGGAGGAACTGACCCGCGCCGCACTGGATGCCGGCGCGACGCCGAGCGTCGTTCCAGAGGTTGTGGCCACCGGTCCGCCCGCGTCACCGGCCGTGCCGGCAAGTCTGCACGCATCACTGATGGCCCGTCTCGACCGGCTCGGAGCGGATGCCAGAGACGTGGCGCAAATCGGTGCTGTCATCGGTCGGGAGTTCGAATACGAGTTGCTGGCCGCGGTCGCGGGGCGCGGCGAAACAGGGCTTCAGGGGGAGCTGGATCGGCTGACCGAGGCCGGACTGGTGAGTCGCCGGGGAACGCCGCCGGCGGCCAACTTTCTGTTCAAGCACGCCCTGGTCCAGGACGTCGCGTACGGGACGCTGCTGCGGGTTCGCCGGCAAGAACTCCACGGGGCGATCGCACGCGCGCTGGTGGAGCAGTTCCCCGAACAACGGGAGAGCCAGCCGGAACTGGTGGCGCACCATTTCACGGAGGCGGGGCAAACGGAGGAGGCGGTCGGGTTCTGGCTGCAAGCTGGCCGCCGCTCGGCCGAGCGCTCGGCATATCGGGAGGGGGTCCACCAGCTTCGGCGGGGACTGGATTTGCTCATGACGCTGCCGGAATCCAGCGAACGCGACCGGTCGGAACTTGCATTCCAGCTCGCGCTTGGAACATCGCTCCAGTCGCTCCGGGGCCTCGCCGCTCCCGAGATCACAGCTCACTATGAACGCGCCAGCACTCTGTGTGGCCGGGTGGGCGATCTGGAAGGGCTGATCGTCACCCTGAACGGCCTGCGCGCCCACATGATGATAGCTGGCAACGTCCGTGACAGCCTGCGAGTTGCGAAGCAGTGCCTGGCCACAGCCGAGCGTTACACCGCGCGCGATTACCGGGTCATCGGCCATTTCGGGTTGGGCGTAGCTCGGATGTACCGAGGCGAGTGGCTGAAGGCGCGGTGCGAACTGGAGCGCACGGTCGCGCATTACGATCCCGCGCGCGATGGCGCGCTGGCCGCTCGATTTCTTGTGGATCCACGTGCGACGGCGCTGGGGTTCATGTCGCTGGTATGGTGGGCAGTGGGTTATCCCGAGCAGGCGAAGGGCACGAGAGATGCGGCATTTCGGTGTGAAAGGGAGGCGAAGCACGTTCATTCATCCGCACTCATTCACGTCTATGCGGGGGCACAACTCGCCGAGCTGTTGCGCGATGTGATTACGGCCCAGAACCACGCGAATGCGGTGATCGCATTGGCTGACCAACATGGCCTGCACAGTTGGCGAGCTCATGCGATAGTTCTCCTTGGCTGGGCGTTGGGCCAGACCGGCCGTGTGGCGGACGGAATTTCCCTGGTGCAGGAGGGTCTGGCGAGCTTCGATGCCGTAGGCGCAATAGGGCATCGCCTTCAGCATGTAAGGATCCTGGCTGAGCTGCGGTCTATGTTGGGAGACTATCCGGCAAGCTTGGGTCTTATTGAAGTCGCGCACAGGCAAATGGAGCAGACCGAGCATTACTTCTGGTGCGCCGAATTCTACCGAATCGAGGGGGAGATACGCCGCCGGGCGGGCGCACCAGATGCGCAGGTGGAATCCTGTTTCGCCAATGCGGTCGATTGGGCAGGGCGCCAACAAGCCAAGTCATTCGGGCTTCGTGCGGCAACGAGCCTTGCCAGGCTGTGGCGAGATCGGGGGCGAGACGATGAGGCGCGCGATCTGCTGACGCCGATCTACGAGTGGTTCACCGAGGGCTTCGACACGGCGGATCTGAAAGACGCACGGAGGCTGCTCGATGAGCTGCGTGATCAATAAGAAAGTAGCAACAACCTGGGAGACTGAGCCATGCGGAGACGCACATTCGTGGCGGCCTCGGCCGCGTCGCTGGCGCTGCCTGCGATCGGCCAGGCGGAGAGCAGGCGAGTGCTGAAGTTCATTCCACAATCCGACCTCGCGGTGCTCGATCCTATCTGGACCACGGCGTACGTCACGCGCAATCACGGCTACATGGTGTTCGACACGTTGTACGGGCAGACCGGCCAAAAAGGCGGGTATGCGGCCACGCCGCAGATGGTGGCCGGCCATGTGGTGGAGAATGACGGCAAGACGTGGAAGCTGACGCTGCGCGATGGGCTGCTGTTCCACGATGGCGAGCGCGTGCTGGCACGCGACTGCGTCGCCTCGGTCAAGCGCTGGGGCGCGCGTGACGCGTTCGGCCAGGCGCTGATGGCGCGCACCGATGAACTGTCGGCACCCGACGACCGCACCATCGCCTTCCGCCTCAAGCGGCCGTTCGCCCTTCTGCCCGACGCGATCTGTCATGCTGGATCCAACATGTGCGCGGTCATGCCGCAGCGCATCGCCGAGACCGATCCGTTCAAGCAGTTCACCGAGGTGGTCGGCAGCGGCCCATTTCGCTTCAAGGCGGACGAGAGGGTGCAGGGCTCGCGGTTCGTCTACGAACGCTTCAACAAGTACAAGCCACGCGAGAACGGCGAATCAAGCTTTACCGCCGGCCCGAAGATTGTGCACTTCGACCGCGTCGAGTGGCATGTTCAGCCGGATGTTACCACCAAGGCGGCGGCGCTGCAGGCGGGCGAGATGGACTGGTGGGAGAATCCGCCCGCTGACCTGTTGCCGCTGCTGCGCAAGAACAACATCTCGACGCCGATCAACGATCACACCGGCGCGACGTTCCAGTTGCGGCCGAACCACCTGTATCCGCCGTTCGACAAGCCGGCGGTGCGGCGGGCGCTGATGGGTGCGATAGACCAGAAGGAGTTCATGGTTGCGATCATGGGTGCGGACACCTCGCTCTGGTCCGTACCGTGTGGCTTCTTCCCCCCGACCTCGCCGCTGGCGAGCGATGCAGGCTTGCAGGTGTTCTCTGGCAAGCGCGACTACGCAGCGGTGAAGAAGGCGCTGGAGACGGCCGGCTATGCGGGCGAGAAGGTGGTGCTGATGGGCGCCACGGACCAGCCGCTGAATTATCCGCTGGCCGAAGTGGCGGCGGACATGCTGAAGCGGGTCGGGGTGAGCGTTGACTATCAGGCAACCGACTGGGGCATGGTGGTACAGCGCCGTGCGTTGACCAAGCCGCCGGCGGATGGAGGCTGGAACATGTTCTGCACCGGCTTCTCGGGCCTCGACTTCTTTACCCCGGCGAGCCATCTGCCATTGCGCGGCAACGGCAAGGGCGCGTGGTTCGGCTGGCCAGAGGATGCAAAGATCGAGGAATTGCGGGAGGCGTGGTTCAACGCTCCGGACCTGGCGGCGCAGAAGACGATCGGCGAGAAGATTCAGCTCCAGGCGTTCCAGAATGTGCCGTACTACCCGCTTGGAGCAGCGCGGATCTCAACCGCGTTCCGTCAGGACATCACCGGTGTGCCGGAAGGCTTCGTCATCTTCTGGAACGTGCGCCGTATTTGATTGGCGGCCCGGACGGGAGCGGCACCGGAGCGAAGCTCGGGCGGATGGACAATCCCGTACTGCGGCGCCACCATCGCGGCAAGCCGCCGATCAATGGCGGCCTGGGAGAGCGAACCATGCGGAGACGGACATTCCTGGCGGCCTCGGCCGCGACACTGGCGCTGCCCGCGGTGGCGGTTGCCGAAAGCCAGCGGGTGCTGAAGTTCATCCCGCAGTCGGACCTGGCGATCCTCGATCCGGTGTGGACCACGGCGTATGTGACGCGCAACCACGGCTACATGGTGTTCGACACGCTGTATGGCCAGAGCGGGCAGGAGGACGGGTTCAAGGCGACGCCGCAGATGCTCGCCGGCCACACCATCGAGAACGACGGCAAGACCTGGAAGCTCACGCTGCGCGACGGCTTGGTGTTCCACGACGGCGAGCGTGTGCTGGCGCGCGACTGCGTCGCCTCGATCAAGCGGTGGGGGGCACGCGACGCGTTCGGCCAGGCGCTGATGGCGCGCACCGACGAAGTCTCGGCGCCCGATGACAAGACCATCATGTTCCGCCTGAAAGGGCCGTTCTCGCTGCTGCCGGACGCGCTGGGTCATGGCGCCTCCAACATGTGCGCGATCATGCCGCAGCGCATCGCCGAGACCGACCCGTTCAAGGCGTTCTCCGAGGTGGTCGGCAGCGGGCCGTACCGCTTCAAGGTGGACGAGAGGGTACAGGGCTCGCTGTTCGTCTATCAGCGGTTCGACAAGTACAAACCGCGCGAGGACGGCGCCGCCAGCTTCACCTCGGGGCCGAAGATCGTGCACTTCGACCGGGTCGAGTGGCACGTACAGCCCGATCCGGCCACCAAGGCAGAGTCGTTGCAGACCGGCGAGATGGACTGGTGGGAGAACCCCACCGCCGACCTGCTGCCGCTGCTGAAGAAGAACAAGGTGACGGTGGAGATCACCGATCCTACCGGCACGCCGTTCCTGCTGCGGCCGAACCATCTGTATCCGCCGTTCGACAAGCCGGCGGTACGCCGCGCGCTGATGGGCGCGATCGACCAGAAGGATTTCATGATAGCGGCGATGGGCGAGGACACCTCGCTGTGGACGGTGCCATGCGGGTACTTCCCGCCGACCTCGCCACTGGCCTCCAACGCCGGCCTGGACGCGCTGACCAGCAGGCGCGACTACGGCGCGGTGAAGCAGGCGCTGGAGAAGGCGGGGTACCAGGGCGAGAAGGTCGTGTTCATGGTGGGCACCGACCAGCCGGTACTGAACGCGCTTTCTCCGGTGGCGGCCGACATGCTGAAGCGTGTCGGGGTGAACGTGGATTACCAGGCGACCGACTGGGGCTCGGTGGTGCAGCGGCGCGCGCTGACCAAGCCGCCGGCGGAGGGCGGGTGGAACCTGTTCATCACCGGCTTCTCCGGCCTCGATTTCTTCACCCCGGCGAGCCACCTGCCGCTGCGCGGCAACGGCAAGGGGGCTTGGTTCGGCTGGCCGACCGATGCGAAGATCGAGCAACTTCGCAACGCCTGGTTCGACGCGCCGGACCTGGCGGCGCAGAAGAAGATCGGCATGGAGATCCAGACCGAGGCGTTCGAGAATGTGCCGTACTGGCCGCTCGGTTCGGCGCAGTTGCCGACGGCGTACCGCCACGACATCAGCGGCGTGCCGGAGGGCTTCCCGATCTTCTGGAACGTGCGCCGGACCTGAGCCGGCCGGACGCCGCGATCGTCATCTTCGGCGCGGCCGTCGGACCCGGCGGCCGGCCGAGTTCCGCGCTGGTGCTTCGCGTCGATGCCGCCTTGGCGTTCGCCGCCCGCTTCTCCGAACCGATGTTCATCCCGACCGGCGCGGTGGGGCGGCACGGTCCGTCGGAGGCATCGGTCATGGCGGCACTGCTGCAGGCGCGCGGCATCCCGCCAGGCCGCATCCTGCTCGAGCAGACCGGCACGGACACCCTGTCGTCGGCGTACGCCGTATCGGCGCTGCTGCGCGCGCACCGCATCCGCGTGCCGGTGTTCGCCGCCAGCAGCCTCTACCATCTGCCCCGCTGCCTGCTGCTGCTGCGTCTGACGGGCACGCAGGCACACGCGGCCGTCCCGCCGATCGTGCCGGCGGCCACCCACTGGTGGCGGCGCGGTTACTGGTGGCTGCGCGAAGTCCCGGCGCTGCCGTACGACTGTGCCCTGGCACTGTTATCGCGCATCGCGAGGCGCAAGGACGACACGCCGGTGTAGCAGTCAGCGTTCCGTCTCGTCGGAATCCGGCTCGACCTCGATGTCGGGCCCGATCGCGTCGGAGTCGTCCTCGAGGTCGGCGGCGTCCTCGATGATGTCCTCCTCGCCTTCCTCTTCGACGCCCTCCACCTCGATGTCGGCTTCCTCCATGCCGGGGGCGGGGGCCGGCTTCTTCGGACGCCGATCCTCGACCACGTTGCCCCCGGTGCGGCGGGGGCGCGGCTGCTCGACCGGCTGTTCGGTGCCGCATTTCGGGCAGACCGCGGGGAGCTTGGTGAGATCGTAGAAGCGCGTGCCGCAGGCAACGCAGACGCGCTTGGTGCCGAGTTCAGGCTTCGCCATCCGGTATGCCTCGCATGGGTTGGCGTTCGGGAAGCGGGCGCCCATGCCACCGTGGCAGTCGGGTGTCAAATGCCCGGAGGACCGCGGCCGGATACCGCGTTGGCGGCCGGGTGCCCGGTGTGATAATCGGCCTGAGAACATCGGGGGATTCCGTTGGAAACCGCTGCACGCCGCTTGCTGTCTCGTCGGGCCGCCGCGCCGCTTGGCGGCCGCATCACGATGCCCGGCGACAAGTCGATCAGCCACCGCGCGCTGATGTTCGGCGCACTGGCGGTGGGCGAGACGCGCATCACCGGACTGCTGGAAGGCGAGGATGTGCTGCGCACCGCCGCGGCGATGCGGGCGCTGGGCGCCGAGGTGATCCGCGATCCGAGTGGCATGTGGCGTGTGGCGGGCCGCGGGATCGGCGGGTTGGCGGAGCCGCCGGACGTGCTGGACATGGGCAACTCGGGAACCGCGGCGCGGCTGCTGTGCGGGGTACTGGCGTCGCACCCGGTGTTCGCGGTGATGACCGGCGATGCCAGCCTGCGGCGTCGGCCGATGCGGCGGGTGATCGATCCGCTGTCCGCCTGCGGGGCCCGGTTCCAGGCCCGCGAGGGCGGTCGGCTGCCGTTGGCTGTGCGCGGCCCGGTCGAGGCGTTGCCATTGGAGTACGAGGTCCCGGTGCCATCGGCCCAGGTGAAGTCGGCGGTGTTGCTGTGCGGCTTGAACGCACCGGGCATCACCCGGGTCGAGGAGCCGGAAGCGACTCGCGACCACACCGAGAACATGTTGCGCCATTTCGGGGCGAGCGTGCGGGTCGAGACCGCGGGGCGGCGCCGGGTGATCACGCTGCAAGGCCAACCGGAACTGCGCGCGGCGGACGTGAGCGTGCCCGGCGATCCCTCCTCGGCCGCGTTCCTGACCGCGGCCGCACTGCTGGTGCCAGGCTCGCGCCTCACCATCGTGGGGGTCGGGTTGAACGAGCTGCGCTGCGGCTTCTATGCCACCCTGGGCCAGATGGGCGCCAATGTCGCGGTCGAGAACCGGCACGTGGCGGGCGGCGAGCCGGTCGGCGATCTGGTGGTGTCTCAGGGGCCGCTGCGCGGGGTCGATGTGCCCTGGGAGCATGCACCGACGATGATCGACGAGTATCCGGTGCTTGCCGTGGTTGCCGCGCACGCGATGGGGACGACGCGCATGCGCGGGCTGAAGGAACTGCGGGTGAAGGAGAGCGATCGCGTGGCCGCCACGGCGGCGCTGCTGGCGGTCAACGGCGGCAAGGTGGAGGTGGAAGGCGACGATCTGATCGTGCATGGCAAGGGCGGCCCGCTGGCGGGCGGCGGCCTGGTGGAGACCAATATGGACCACCGCATCGCGATGGCTGCACTGGTACTCGGAGCGGCGACCATCGCGCCGGTGACGGTGGATGAGTCCGGGTTCATCGACACGAGCTTTCCGGGCTTCGCCGAACTGATGAACCGCGCGGGTGCGGCCCTGGCCCCGGCGTGACATCCAGTGTGACACGCAAAGCGGTGATCGCCATCGACGGGCCGGCAGCGGCCGGGAAGGGAACGTTGGCGCGCCGCCTCGCGGGAACTTTTGGGCTGCCGTATCTCGACACCGGTCTGTTGTATCGTGCCGTTGGCCGGCTGGTGCTGGATGCCGGCGGCGATCCATCGGATCCGGCGGCGGCCGCGGCGGCGGCGCGGGCGCTGCGGCAAGCGGATCTGGTGCGGGAGGACCTGCGTGGACCGCGAGCCGATGCGGCGGCGGCGGCGGTCGCCGCGCTGCCGGCGGTGCGGGTCGCGCTCCTGCACTTTCAGCGCGGCTTTCCTGCCGGGCGCGGCGCGGTTCTGGATGGCCGCGATATCGGCACCGTCATCTTTCCGGATGCGCGGGTGAAGCTGTACGTGACGGCCTCGCTGGCCGAGCGGGCGCGCCGGCGCTGGCTGGAACTGCGGGCCAAGGGGATGGAGGCCGACCTCGCCACCGTCGAGGCGGACATGGCGGCCCGTGACAGGCGCGATGCGCCGAACATGCGGCAAGCGGACGATGCGGTGCTGATCGATACCAGCGGCCTGTCGCCGGACGAAGCGTTCCACCGCGCCTGCGACGTCGTGCGCAGCAGGCTGGAATAAGTCCTGCGCAGCAGGCTGGAACAAGTCCTGCGCAGCAGGCTGGAATAAGTCCTGCGAAGCAGGCTGGGGTAGTCGTGCGGAGCGCGTCGGAACCGTAGCGCAACCGTGATCGGACAGCGCGGCGAAAGCCACGCCGGCGCTTGACTTCGCGGCTTCGCGGCGTATGTCTCGGCCATCCACTTCTCAACCTGGCCCGCGGCGCCAAACCGCGGGCAAGTCGTGTTTCCCGACGGGAACGCGCACACCAGCGGCTCTACCGGGCATCCCGCCCGGCTTTACCGTAACGGAACCCAACCAACACATGGCTCTATCCGCCACTGTCGCCCGCACCGCGCCGCCTGCCGCACCCATGCAGGACCATTTCAAAGGCGAAGATTTCGCCTCCCTCCTCGATGAAACGCTCGGCCAGGACACCGGCTTCGACGGCTCGGTGGTCACCGGCCGCGTACTTCGTCTCACCGACGAGTACGCGATTGTCGATGTCGGCCTGAAGTCCGAGGGCCGCGTCGCCCTGAAGGAATTCGGCCCGCCGGGCGCGAAGCCCGAGGTCAAGCCGGGCGACGTGATCGAGCTGTATGTCGAGCGCTACGAGGACAGG
>DATBKQ010000663.1:0-2505 GCA_036555825.1 Acetobacteraceae bacterium
GCGACCGACTTCTTGCCGTCGTACATCAGCGCGTTCATGAAGCGGCTGATCACCACATCGCCGAACTTGGCGTCCGGCAGGATTTCGCGTTTCACGGCGCGGCGGCGGCGGCTCATCGGACGATCTCCTGCGTGCTTCGCACGACTCGGATGATCTTTTGCCTGCTTCGCACGACTCGGATGGTCTTTTGCGTGCTTCGCACGACCGTCCTCACTTCGGCCGCTTGGCGCCGTACAGCGAACGGCGCTGGCGGCGCTTGGCGATGCCCTGGGTGTCGAGCACGCCGCGCAGGATGTGGTAGCGTACGCCGGGCAGGTCCTTCACGCGGCCGCCGCGGATCAGCACCACCGAGTGCTCCTGCAGGTTGTGACCCTCACCCGGAATATAGGACACGACCTCGTAGCCGTTGGTCAGCCGCACCTTCGCAACCTTGCGCAGGGCCGAGTTCGGCTTCTTCGGCGTGGTCGTATAGACGCGCGTGCACACGCCGCGCTTTTGCGGGCAGCCCTGCAGCGCGGGAACCGTGTTCCGTGTCTTCTGTCGCTCGCGCCCATGGGCAATGAGCTGGTTGATGGTCGGCATCGCGCCTCTTTCATTCCGTTCGGCCACCCGGCGCGAGCGCGACCGCCATCTGACAGGCGAAGCCCGCCGGCTGGGATTGCCCCATCCTGCGGGTCCAGGAGCCCACGGCCTAGGCCCGCCGGTCGATCCGGAGGCGGCGCCGCACGCGACTTCGGCCTGCAAACGACGGCCGCCCTTCAGTTTTCCGGGTCGGCCAGAGGGGGCGGAACCTAGTGTCGGGTATGGGGGGTGTCAAGCGGGGGGAGGCGAGTTCATACCGCGTTCGGCCGATGCTGCAGGCGCCCGCCATTGGCGAGAATCGCCGCCGCCAGCTCTGCCGCCGCGCCACGCTCCTGCCGCGCAGCCCCCAGCACGACGAATTCCACCCCGCCAAGATCGGGCAGCCGATAGGCCGTGGGGATCTCCACCAGTCCCTCGGGCATCAGTCCCTGGGCATGGACGGTAACGCCCAATCCGGCCAGGGCGGCGGCGCGCAGCCCGCTCAGGCTGCCGCTGGAACAGACGATCCGCCAGGGGCGCCCGGCGCGCTCCAGCGTCTCCAGCGCCGCGGCACGGGTGATCGAGGGCGGCGTGTAGAGGATCAGGGGCAGCGGCTGCGCCGGGTCGATCCGCGTCGCCTCGGTGCCGATCCAGGCGAGGCGGTCGCGCCACACCACCCGGCCACGCTCGTCGCCAGTCCGGCGTTTGCACAGCACCAGATCGAGTTCGCCGGCATCCAGCATCCGGTACAGCGCGGCGCTCAAATCGACGGTCAGCGCCAGATCGACCAGCGGATGCTGCCGGACGAAGTCGGCCAATACCTCGGGCAGGCGTGAGCTGACGAAATCCTCGGAGGCGCCGAACCGCACGCGTCCGCGCAGCTGCGAGCCCTGAAAATAGCGACGCGCCCGCTCGTTGGTCTCCAGGATGGAGCGAGCGAAGCCCTCCATCGCCTCGCCGTCGGACGTCGGGATCACCGAGTGGGTATCGCGCACGAACATCCTGCGGCCGGTCGCATGCTCGAGTTTGCGGATGTGCTGGCTGACAGTGGACTGGCGCAGGCCCAGCCGCCGCCCGGCCTCGCTGAAGCTGCGGACCTGGCTGACCGCAAGAAAGCTTTGCAACCATACCGGATCGAACACGCTCATCGCGGAATATGATAGCATTAAGCATGTCGAGCGCACTTCACAATAAGCCGCGGCAGGCGGAGATTGCCTGCCATGAACACACTGCTCGCACGACTGCGCATCGATCCCTACATCGCCGGTATCCTCGGCATGGTCGCGCTGGCCTCGGCGCTTCCGGCGACCGGGACCGCGATGACCGGCGCGAGCAGCGCCGGCACGGCGATGATCGCCCTGATGTTTTTCCTCCAGGGTGCGCGCCTCTCGCCACAGGCCGCGTTGGCCGGCGCCAGGCACTGGCGACTGCACGTCGCCGTGCTCGCCAGCACATTCCTGGCGTTCCCCGCGCTCGGTCTGACCGCGCGCGCCGTCATGCCCGGCCTGCTGACCCCGCCGCTATGGGCGGGGCTGCTGATGCTCTGCGTGCTGCCCTCCACCGTGCAGTCCTCGATTGCCTTCACCTCGATCGCCCGCGGCAACGTCGCCGCGGCGCTCTGCGCGGCGACCGCGTCCAACCTGTTCGGCATCCTGCTCACGCCGCTCATGGCCGGGCTCATCCTGCGGGCGCATGGCGGCTTCTCGGCACGGGGCGTCGGCGACATCGTGCTGCAGTTGCTGCTGCCCTTTCTCGCCGGCCAGCTCGCGCGGCCATGGATCGGCCCGTGGGTCACCCGCCACCGCGGCCTGACCGGACTGGTGGACCGCGGTTCGATCCTGCTGATCGTCTATGTCGCGTTCAGCGAGGGTGTGACACACGGCATCTGGCACCAGCTCGACGCCGCGCAATTCGGAACCTTGCTGCTGCTTGACACAGCACTGC
>DATBKQ010000664.1:0-20484 GCA_036555825.1 Acetobacteraceae bacterium
GTGCCCCAGCCACAGAAGATCTTGGCCTGGCCGATCAGCGTCATCGAATGCAGCAGCACCTGCTCATCGTCCGGCGCGCGGCCGATCAGCCGCCCGATGATGGCGCAGCAGGGTGAGCAGACGTGGCGGATCATGTCGTCCTGCAGCGCATAGACCGCGGCGTTGGGCTCGACCTCCATGCGCGCGAAGAATTTCTGCCGGCTCTCGCGATTGGGCACGCTGTCGTCCAGGATCAGCGCGACCATGACGCCGAGGATGTCGCACAGCAGGTCGATCAGGCGCTGGCGCGGCAGTTTGCTGTCCGCCAGGTCGCGGTGCACGCGCTCGAGCACGGTCGTGAAGCCGGCCTGCATCTGCTCGCTGATCTGCTCGACCACGGCGCGGTACAGGCCTTCCTTGCTGCCGAAGTAATACTGGATCGCCGGCAGGTTCACCCCGGCGCGCTCGGCCAGGGTGCGCGTGCTGGCGCCCTCGAAGCCGCTGGCGGCGAACAGTTCGAGCGCCGCCTCCAGGATCCGGCCGCGCGTCTCTTCGCCGCGCTGGTGGGTTCCCGGTCGGAAACGGCTGATGCTGACGGACATTCGCTGGCCCCTGCTTGCGGGGCTGGGCTGCTATATCGACCGATCGCCAATGTCAATCGATCGATACAGCCCGCGATGCTGCACCGCGATCACTTTCCGCTGCGCCGGCGCGCAGCCGCGCGTTAGATGCCGACGAATGCTCCCGGATACCAGGGATCGGCACGAATCTGTGATGTGCGACAAGCCGTTGCTCAAGCATCAAATGACAGCTTTGCCTTCTGGCAAGCACGGTCGAATAACGCCGGCCATCGGCCTTTGCTCAGCGGTAGCGTCGAGAGGGCTGAATTTTCCCCGCGACCACTACGACGTGGGCTGGTGTCGTCTGCGCGCATTGGACCATGCCGAGGTAGCTGTGGTCCAATGATCTGGTCGGCTCGATCTGACCATTTCGGCGCGCGCGTTGCGCTTTCAATTGATGATAGACGGCGACGACCGCGTCGGCGTAGCGATAGCTTTCCTCGGGGAATACCGACCGGTTGGGACCGGCATTGTACGCCACCAGCACCATGTAGGGATTCCCGGCAAAGCGGCGATCGTTGGCAAGCGCGCGGAGGAATCCCATGCCGCCAAGGACGGACTGATGCGGGTCGAAAGGATCGGTCACATGCATCGCCGCGCTCGTCCCAGGCATCAACTGCATCAGCCCTTGCGCGCCTTTCGGAGAGACGGCGCGCGGATTGAACCCGCTTTCGAGCTGAGTGATCGCCTGGGCAAGGTCGGGATCGATGTGGAAGCGTTTTCCCGCCATCTCGAACACGCCATGTAGGGTGGCGTGAATGGCCGCCGGACTGACCGGCGGTGCTGTACAGACGTGCGTCTGGCCGAGGGCCACCATCGGCCACAGCAGGAACGCAAGTGTCGTCCGCGCAATCATGGCTGCATCCCAACCACGCTGTCGCCTCTTGTCATTACCTCCAGCGGGCTAACCCCGCGGTATCCAATAAACTATTGAGTGACGCTGATCCGAGTCATCACAAAGGAGACGGCCCGGGTTGGATTTTCTCGACATGGCTCCCATGGCAAGCTGCCCGGCTCAGGTCCCGGAACCAGGCATGGATATGCACCTCGATCTTTATCTCGGCTTTGTCATCTCCTCTGCCGTGCTGATCCTGATCCCCGGTCCGAACGTCTCGCTCATCGTCGCCAATTCGATCGCGCACGGCACGCGCTATGGTCTGCTGACGGTCGCGGGAACGTCCTCCGCCATCGTCGTGCAACTGGCGCTGACCGCGTTGGGCCTCACCGCGACGCTCGGGGTGCTCGCCGGCTGGTTCGAATGGATCCGCTGGATCGGCGTTGCCTATCTGCTGTTTCTCGGCATCCGGCAATGGACAGCCGCGCCGGTCGATCTCACCCGCACCCGGCCGCAACCGCGCTCTTTCAGGGCCATCGCTCTGCGCGGTTTCGCCATCTCGCTCACCAACCCGAAGACGCTGCTGTTCTATGGTGCGTTCTTCCCTCAGTTCCTGGCAAACGACGCGCCGATCGCACCGCAGGTTGCACTGCTGTCACTGACCTTCTTCGCGATCGCCGCAGGGCTGGATAGCTGTTGGGCATTGCTGGCCGGACGCATGCGCGGCGTGCTCGCCATGCGCGGCCGATTACGCAACCGGTTGTCCGGCGGATGCCTGGTCGGCGCCGGAATCGGCCTGGCGCTTGCGCATCGCGAGTAGGTGAACACCGTCCCTATCGACAACCGAGCGTCACTTCTCGCCCTCGGTCAGTCCCGCGACGAACCACCGCTGCATCAGCACCACCACGACAATCGGCGGCAGCAGGGCAAGCACGGCGGTCGCCATGACCGAGTTCCAGTCGGTCTGCGTCTCGACGCCGATCATCTTCACGATGCCGATCACGATGGTGTCGAGGCCAGGATCGGTGGCGACCAGCAGCGGCCAAAGATACTGGTTCCAGCCATAGACAAACAGGATGACGAACAGCGCGGCGATATTGGCAGCCGAGACCGGGACCAGGATGTCGCGCAGAAAGCGCAGCGGACCGGCGCCGTCCATGCGCGCCGCCTCGACCAGTTCGTCCGGGATGGCGACGAACACCTGGCGGAACAGCAGCGTCGCGGTGGCCGATGCGATCAGCGGGACGGTCAGGCCGGTGAAGCTGTTGATCAGGCCGAAGTCCGACATGACCGCATAGGTCGGGATGATGCGCACCTCGACCGGCAGCATCAGCGTAATGAAGATCAGCCAGAACGCGGTGCGGCGGAAAGGAAAGCGGAAGAACACCACCGCATAGGCCGAGAGGATGGAGATCGCAATCTTGCCGCACGCGATCGCCAGTGCCATCCCGCCCGATACCAGCAGCATGTGCCAGACCGGTTCGGTACCCATCGTGCCATGCAGCAGGACGCGCGGATAGGCAGACAGGTCGGGACGCGGCAGCAGCGACAGTTCCCCGCGGGTGATCGCGCCGGAATCCTGGGTGGACCCGGCGAATACCAGCCAAACCGGCAACGCGAACAGCAGCACCCCCACACCCAGCACGATATGCGCCACCCAGTCCGGCTTCGCTCGAATCCCCTCTCCCGCGAAGCGGGGGAGGGTTAGGGAGGGGGCGCCGCCCGTCGCGCTCATGCGCTGGTGCGCCGGCCGATGAAGCGGAACTGGATCGCGGTCAGCGCGATTACGCCGGCCATCAGCACCACCGACTGCGCCGAGGATGACCCGAGATCGAGATTCACCACCCCGTCGCGATACACCTTGATGACCAGCGTCTCGGTGTCCTTGCCCGGCCCGCCATGCGTCAGCGCATAGATCGTGCCGAACGTGTCGAACGCCGAGTACACCAGGTTCACCACCAGCAGGAAGAATGTCGTCGGTGCCAGCAACGGGAAGGTGATGGTGCGGAATCTGTGCCAGCCCATGGCGCCGTCCATCCGCGCCGCCTCGACCACCGCGCGCGGGATCGACTGCAGGCCGGCGAGGAAGAAGATGAAGTTGTAACTCACCTGCTTCCACGCGCTGGCCGCGATAACCATCAGCAGGGCCTGGCCACCGTTGATGGTGTAGTCCCACGCTACGCCGTGCGCATTCAGCCAGCGGCCGAGCAAGCCGACTTGCGGGTTGAGAATGAACAGCCACAATACGGCGGAAATCGCCGGCGCGACGGCGTAGGGCCAGATCAACAGCGTGCGATACACCGTTCGGCCCGCGATCTGGTGATCGGCAAACACCGCGAGCAGCAGTGCCACGCTCATCGACAATAGGCTGACGGCGGCGCAGAAGATCACGGTGCGAACGATCGAGTCGAGATAGAGCGGGTCGGCGAACAGGTCGGAGAAATTCTCCAGGCCCACGAAAGTCGAGCCGAGGCCGAACGGGTCTTCGCGCACCAGACTGGACCAGATCGCCTCGCCGGCCGGCCACAGAAAAAAGAATCCGGTCAGCAGCAACTGCGGCAGCACCAAGAGCACTGGAAGCAGCCAGCCCTCGAATACCGTCCGGCGCTCCACTCAGGCTCCAAGAACGCCCCCCTCATCGTCATGGTCGGGCTTGGCCCGACCATCCATGTCTTTTCTCGCCTGTTGGTAAGAAAGACGTGGATGGTCGGCCTTCGCCGGCCAAGACGACAAGGGACAGACGCGGATCGGCGATATTTGGTTCGCAATCACGACTTCACCGACTTCTCGAACTCGCGCAGCACCTTATTGCCGCGGGCGACCGCGTTGTCCATCGCCTCCTGCCCGGTCTGGCCGCCCTGGAACGCCTTCTCCATTTCCTCGTAGATGATGTTGCGGATCTCAGGCAGCCGCCCCAGCCGGAGGCCGCGCGAATTGTCGGTGACCGTGCCGCGGGCAAGCTGCTTCACCGCGAGATCCGCACCCGGATTCTTATCGTAATAGCCCTGCTTCTTCGACAGCTCAAAGCCGGCAAAGGTCACCGGCACATAGCCGGTGGCCTGCGACCATTGCGCGTCGATCTCCGGCCGGCCAAGGAATTTCAGGAATGTGGCGACAGCCCGGTATTCCGCCTCGCTCCGTCCTGGTGCGGTCATCGCCCACACGCTCGCGCCGCCGATGATCGAATTCAGCGGCGTCTGGATGATCTCCGGATCGTACGGCAGGAACGCCATTCCCCAGTCGTACTTCGCGCTCCTCACCATGTTGCCGCGCGCCGCCGACGAATCGAAGCCGATGGCGGCATCTCCCGAGATCACCACCTGGCTGGGCGCATTGTCGCGTCCGGTGTATTTGAATGCCCCGTCCTTCGCCATGTCCAGCAGCCGCTGCATGTGTTTGACATGCGCGCGGCTGTTGATCTCAAGCTGCGCGTCCAGCCCGTCGAAGCCATCCGCCTTGCTGGCGAACGGCAGGTTATGCAGCGCGCTGTATTGCTCCAACTGGATCCAGGTCAGCCAGGCCGACGTCATTGGCACCGGGGCGGCATCCTTCCGTTTGATCGCCTCCGCCGCCTTCACCACCTCCTGCCAGGTCGCCGGCGGCTTGTCCGGATCGAGCCCTGCCTTGCGGAACGCGTCCTTGCTGTACCACATCACCGCGGTCGACGAGTTGAACGGCATCGACGCCATCCGGCCATCCGACAGGCTGTAGTAGCCACGCACCGCCGGAATGTACGCCTGCGGGTCGATCGCGACGCCGGTCTCCTTGCTCAGTTTCCAGACCTGTTTCGTGGCCTTGCCGGCGGCAAGCATCGAGCCCGTGCCGACCTCGAAGATCTGCGTCAGATGCGGCGCCTGGCCGGCACGGAATGCCGCAATCGTCGCGGTCAGTACCTCGGGGTATTGGCCCTTGTAGATCGCATTCAGTTCCACTTCGTCCTGGCTCTGGTTGAACGCATCGACGATCCGGTTGACCGCATCGCCCAATGCGGCAGTCATCGCGTGCCACCAGATGATCTTGGTCTTCTCGGCTGAACGGCCGGTCGTGGATGTCGCGGCAAGCGCGGCGGCGCTGGCGAGCAAGGTCCGACGCTTCATGTGCTTCTCCCGATTGCGCATTCGCTCTCTCTGCGGTGATTGCGCTATGTTTCGTTCAGCAGCGACCTTCGGCTGGCCAGGAACTCCTCCACCGCCGCTGCCAGCCGATCGCACTCAGCCTCGTCGATCGGCAGGCACAGCGTGAACATGCCGCGCCGCGCCAGCCAGATTCCTTGCGCCAGCATGTCGAAGAAGAACAGCTCCTTCAGCTTCTGATCGCCCTTGGCGGCATCCGCCGGCGCTGCGACCCTCTCGCGGGTGAAGTGCACGGCGAACATCGAGCCGATGCCGGTGAACTGCATCGACGCATGCTGCGCGCGGCACAGCGCGTTCAGTCGCTCGCGCAGGGCGTCGCCGCGTGCGTTCAGCGCGCGCGCCGCATCCGGCGTATAGATCTCGGTCAATCCCGTCAGGCCAGCCGACATGGTCAGCACGTTGTTGTTGAACGTTCCGGCATGCGGCAATGCGTCGGGACGGCGGGGATCGAACAGGTCCATGATATCGGCGCGTCCGCCGAATGCGCCGAACGACATGCCGCCGCCGATATACTTGCCGAGCGTGGTCAGGTCGGGCCTGATGCTGCGCACCTGCTGCAGACCGCCCGGCGCCAGACGCGAGGTCATCACCTCGTCCAGTATCAGCAGCGCGCCCACCGCCTTGGTCTGCTCCCGCAGCATCGTCAGGAACTCCGGCGCCGCCGGAATGCAGCCGCCGCCGCCCATCATCGGTTCCAGGATCACCAGCGCCAGATCCTTGGCGTACTGTTCGATCAGTGCGCGCGTGGCGGCGATGTCGTTGTACGGCGCCAGCACGTACTCGAACGGCGCATTGATCGGCGAACCGCCGCCGGCGAAGCCGAACACCGCGCCGTGATAGCCACCGTTGAACACCATCACCTTCGATCGCTTGGTGAAGATACGCCCGACCGAGATCGCCAGCAGGTTGGCTTCGGTACCCGAATTGGTGAAGCGCACGCGCTCCAGCCCGAAGCGCTCGCACACGGCGCGGGCGAACTTCGCCTCGGTCAGGTTGGTGCCGCCGAAGTTGATGCCGCCATCCAGTGCGCGATCCACCGCCGCGCGAATCTTCGGGTGCGAGTGGCCATAGATTCCGGCGGTATATTCACCGAGGAAGTCGATGTATTCCGCACCGTCCAGGTCCCACAGGCGGCAGCCCTGGCCGCGCGCTATGCCGATCGGGAACGGGGCGTAGTGCAGCACCGTGCGCGTGTTGCCCCCGGGCATCACCGCCGTGGCCTCCACGAACCGCGCGAAGCTCTTCGGGTTGCGCTCCACATAGGCTTCCTTCGCCTCGGCCAGAGCCGCGTCGATATCCGCGTTGCGCAGTTCGGTTTCGCTCATTGGGGCCTCCGCTCGAACCGGGGCAGTCTGCCTGCCCGCGCGGCGGTTCGGCAACCGGCCGCGTTGCAGGTGCCTGTCCCGCGTTCTACATCCGATGGTGGATCGTCATCGGGAAAGGCAGGCGCATGGACCTCAAGGAATACATCCGGGGCATTCCGGATTTCCCGAAGCCCGGCATCCTGTTTTACGACATCTCGACGCTGCTGCGGGACGCGGATGCCTGGCAGGTGGCGATGGGACGCATGGCGAAGGCGGTGCGCGCCTATCAGCCCGACCTGCTCGCCGGCATCGAAAGCCGTGGCTTCCTGATCGCCGCGCCGCTCGCGCTGAAACTCGGCTGCGGCTTCATCATGCTGCGCAAGCGCGGCAAGCTGCCCGGCGAGACGGTGGGCCTGAACTATGCGCTCGAATACGGCATGGATCGGATCGAGGTGCAGGCCGATGCGATCCAGCGCGGCCAGCGCGTCGTCGTGGTCGATGATCTGCTGGCGACCGGCGGGACCATGGCGGCCGGCATCAAGCTGCTGCGCGAGCTGGGTGCCCTCGTGCCGGCGGCGGCGGCGCTTATCGAGCTGACCTTCCTGAAAGGACGCGGCCGACTCGACATTCCCTGCGAAGCGCTCGTTTCGTACGATCAATAGAGACGGCTCTCCGCCTGACTTTGCGCGACGGCAGGTTCGGGCTAGTGTCCTGCCGCCGAGGTTCGCCGCATTCCGCGGCGAGCGGAGGGGATAAGCAGGCCACTGATAACAAAGAAACAGTGGCCAGATTCTTGAAGTGCGATGGACTTCAGAATCGGGACACTAGGAAGGTCGCATGGTTGGGGCACCGCCGAGCCGGCGCCGACTCCTGGCATGGGCGACAACCCTGCCCGCGGCGATGCGGGCGGAGCCGCTAATGGCCGCGCCTCCTCCGGTCCCTGCCGCGCCGCTGGTGGAAAACCCGAAGCTGCTGGTCGCCGGCCCCGCCGACGGCATGCTGAACCACTGGGCCGACGCGCTGTTGCCGGCGTTCGAGCAGTCGCTGCCGCCTGACACCTCCATCCGGCGCGTCGAGGTGGGCAGCGCCGACGGCGTGACCGGCGCCAACCAGTTCGAGGCGCGTGGCGTGCCGGACGGCCAGACCGTGCTGCTCGCCCCGGGGCAGGCCGCGCTTGCCTGGATGGTCGGCGACCCGCGCGCGAAATTCGATGTCGCCCATTGGGTCCCGGTGGTCGCGGGCACGAGTACTGGCCTCGTTGTCGGCCGGCCCGCCGTGCTGGATCCCAATGGCCACGCGCGGCTCGCCGCGGCAAGCCCTGCCGGCTCCGATCTCGCCACGCTGCTGAGCCTTTTCCTGCTCGGCGTGCGCATGGAAGTGGCGCTGGGCCTGGTCGAACCAGGCGCGGCGGAGAGGGCCTTCCTGCAAGGGGCGGCGGACGCCGTGCTGTTGCACGGGCAGCGTGTGCCCGAGCGCTTCGCCGTCTTGCGCGCGGCCGGCGCGCAGCCGCTGTTCACCCTGGGCGCGCTCGATGACGCCGGGCGGCTGGCACGCGAGGCGGCTTATCCGCAGGTGCCGCATTTCAGCGAACTGTTCGTTGCGCGGAACGGCCTGCCGCCGAACGGGCCGCTGTACGACGCCTGGTGCGCCGCCGCTGCCGCGGCGCAACTGGAGTTCGGCCTGGTATTGCCGCAGCTTACGCCGGCGGCCCTGGTGGCACTCTGGCGCCACGCGGGAAGCGATGCGGTCGCCTCACTCGGCGTCCAGACGGCCGCCGCCTCGGTCAACGTGCGGCCGCTGGCTGGACCGGCCGCGACGGCCAACACCGCGGCGGTCGCCGCAAATGCCGCGGCGCTGCAGGCACTGCGCGGCTGGCTGGCCGGCCGGCTCAACTGGCGCCCCGCCTGATACCGCGCAGCATGAGGCTTGACTCATGCGAAGCAGTATCGCGCGCAGGGTTGATGTGGCGGCTGCGCGCAAGACAAAGACTCGATACCGGTCGGCCCAGAGGTTGGCCGGTGTGACGCGCGGGAGGTCCACCATGAAGCTCTGGTACCAGAGCATGTCCCGCCAGGCCGAGTGGGGCGGCTATCCGCGCGTGCTGCGCGGCATCCTCGACAAGGCGCGCGACCCGGGTACCGAGATCCACGTCGCCGGCATTACCGAGATCGGTGGCGTTGGCGATCAGTTCCGCTACCTGGAGTATCTTGAGACCGGCGAGGTGCTGAAGAACGTGCATCGCGCCGTACGCGAAGGGTTCGATGCGTTCCTGATCGGCAACATCGCCGACCCGGGCCTGCAGGAAGCGCGCGAGATCGCCGACATCCCGGTGCTGGGCCTTTGCGAGTCGGCGCTGCACGTCGCCTGCATGATGGGCGCCAGCTTCTCGCTGGTGACCATCAACGAGAAGTTCACCCCGCGCATCGTGGAGAACGTGCGGCGCTACGGACTGTGGGAGCGGATGGCCGCGGTGCACCGCATGCAGGTTGACCGGCTGACCGATCTCGGCGCGGGCTTCGGGCCAGGACCGGCGCGTGACGCCATCGTCGCGCAGTTCGAACGCGCAGCGCAGGCCAATGCGCATGCCGGAGCGGAAGTGGTGATAGCGGCGGGCGGCGTGGTGATGGCGCTGCTGGCGCACGCCGAGATCCACGAGGCCGCCGGCATGCCGATCCTGAACGGCATCACCAACCTGGTGAAACTCGGCGAGATGGCGGTGAAGCTGAACCGGCTGATGGGTGGCCGCTTCACCTCCAAGCGCTGTACCTTTGCACCCCCGCCACCCGATCAGATCGCCGAGTTCCGCAAACACTACGGTGCCAGCATCTATCCGACGGTGAGGCAGCCATGACTGGCAGCACCCCCACCCCATCCTCCTCCGCTGCGCGGGACGTCTGCCGCCCCTCCCCCGCGCAGCGGGCGAGGGAAGGGAGGGGGTCCCGGTCATGACGGAACTGACCCTCCGCACCGCGCTAGGCAAATCGCCGCTGGTGCGCGCGTTGAAGCAGGGCGCTGTCACATCCGACCGGGTGGCGTTCGAGTTCGTCGAGGTCGATCCGATAACCCGTGCCTTTCGCCGCATGACGCGCGCGCTCGAGTTCGACCTGTGCGAGATCGCGCTGACCACGCACGCGCAGGCGCGCGCCTACGGCAAGCCGATCACGGCGCTTCCGGTCGTGCTGCTGCACGGACTGCACCACGGCGCGCTGGTCTGCCGGCGCGATTCGCCGCTGCGCGGACCCGCGGACCTTCTCGGCAAGCGCATCGGCGTGCGCGCCTGGTCCCAGACCACCGGGGTCTGGGTGCGCGGCATCCTGCAGGATGATTACGGCATCGCGCCCGACACGATCACCTGGGTCACCGAGGAAGACGCCCACGTGCAGGAATTCGTCGACCCGCCCTTCGTCCAGCGAATCGCCCCCGGCCAGCAGCTTCCCGCCATGTTGCTCTCCGGTGACATCGATGCCGGCATCGCGCTGGCTGTCGATCCTGCGCAGGTCCGGCCAGTCATCCCGAATGCCGACGCGGTGGCTGCCGCATGGTCGCTCAGGACCGGTGTCTTTCCAATCAACCACGTCGTGGTGGTGCAGGATGCCCTGCTTGGCCGGTACCCATGGCTCGCCGGCGAGCTGATGCGGCTGTTCGTCGCGGCGAAGGAAAAATCCGGCGAGACCGTGCCCTACGGCATCGAGGCCAACCGCCCTGCCATCGAGCTGCTGATGCACTATGCTGCACGGCAAGGGCTGATTCCGCGTGCCTTTGGCGTGCAAGACCTGTTTGTGATGTGACGAGGAGACAATGGCAGATATCCCCCGCCTGAATGGCGCGATCAAGGCGCTGGAGTCCGGCAAGCCGGCCTTCGTCCCCTTCACCAGCGGCGAGATCGGCAACGCGCTGACCATCGGCGCCGCGCCGTACGACGGCGTGGTGTTCGAGATGGAACACAACCCGTACGACATAAAGGCGCTGCGCGACTGCCTGCAGTACATGCTGAACCGGCGGCAGATCGCCACCTCGGGCAGCGTCGCGCCCGCGGTGACGCCATTCGTGCGCATTCCGCCGAACGGCGGCGAGAACAGCCAGTGGATCGCCAAGCAGGTGCTGGATATCGGCGTCTATGGCATCGTATGGCCGCATGTATCGACGGTCGAGGACGCGCGCAACGCCGTGCAGGCGTGCCGCTACCCGCGCCCGCGCGAGGCGAAATACTACGATCCGCCCGGCCAGCGCGGCGACGCGCCGACCACCGCGGCACGCTACTGGGGACTGACCGCCCAGGAATACTACCCGCGCGCGGATACCTGGCCGCTGAACCCCCAGGGCGAGATCCTGGTGGTCATCATGTGCGAGGAGAAGCGCGCGATCGCCAACCTGCCCAGGATGCTGGAACAGGTGCCCGGCATCGGCGTGGTGCTGATCGGCGAGGGCGACCTGTCGCAGGACCTCGGGCATCCCCGCCAGTACGAGCATCCCACCGTCGCATCGGCGATCAACGAGATTCTGGCGATCTGCAAACAGTACAACGTACCGTGCGGCCACCCGCACGTCGATGCGAAGAACGTCGAGCAGTTGATCGAACAGGGCTTCCGCTGGCTGATGCCCGCGCCGGTGCCGTCGTTCGCCGCGCTGGAGATCGGACGGAAGGCATCGGGAAGGACATAACCATGTCTGCCGCCCGGCACAGGGCCATGACTCTCGCCGAGTTCCTCGCCTGGGAGGAGCGGCAGGAGCTACGCTACGAGTTCGATGGCTCCGCGCCGGTTGCGATGACGGGCGGGACCATTGCGCACGACCGCATCACCTTCAATCTGCAAAGGTCTCTGGACGCTCGCCTCGCGGGCAGCCGTTGCCGGCCATTCGGTCCCAACGTGAAGATCATGACGGCCGGGCGGGTGCGCTATCCCGACGCCTTCGTCACCTGCGTGCCGGTCGATCCGACCGCCACGGTGGCGGACGCACCGGTCGTCGTGTTCGAAGTCATCAGCGACGACACCGCGCGCACCGATCGGATCGAAAAGCTGCGCGAATATCAGGCCACCGCGTCGATCCGGCGCTACGCGATCCTGGAGCAGAAGAGCATCGGCGCCATGGTCTTCGCCAGGAAGGGTGAGGACTGGGTGGTCACCGCGTTGACCGAACCCGACACGCTCGACCTGCCGAAGATCGGTATCGCGATCCCGATGTCCGAACTCTACGCCGGACTACAACTGGCGTCGTCCGAACAGGACGTGCAACCCGAGGCGCGCTGACCGATCCTCAGTCCGCCGCCAGCGCGGCCGCTGGCAGCATCGCGCCCGTGACGCGGCGCATGTCGTCCAACGAATCCACGTCATGCAGCAGCGCCAGCAGCCGCTTCGCCCGCTCCATCGCCAACGCACGCGCCGCGCAGTTCAGGAACTTCGCCTCCAGCAGTTCGGGCGGCAGCGGGTTCTCCGGCCCACGCCCGAGCGGCCGCGCCACCCGCGCCGTCAGCACGCGCCCATCCGTCAGCGTCACGCGGACCTCCGCGCCGAAATGCTCGGTGCTGTCCATCGACATGTCGGGATGTGGCGCGGCATGGATACGAGGCAACAGCGCACGCACCGCAGGATCTCGATAGCTGTCGCCCTCGAAATGCTCCAGCGACACGCGGCCATCCGAGAGCGCGCGGGCCAGGCAGTACTGCACGCTGAACTTGGCGTCCAGTTCGCTGTTCGGCTCGGGCCGGTTGGTGTGCGCGAGCCGTCGCGCATGCGTCCACGAGTCCACCCGCTCCACCATCGCCGCTGTCAGCGCATGTTCGCGTACCAATGAAAGCATCGCGTCCACCGCCGGATGCGTGCTGCCGCAGCACGGATATTGCTTGATCGCCACACCCGGCTGCACGATGTCCCACGGCTGTCCCCAGTCGCGCAGGATGGCCGCCGCGTCGAAGTTGCCCGCGCCATTGAACACGTGCAGGAAGCCGTGCGGGTGCTCCAGCGCATCCGGGTTGGCGGTGAACCCCTCCGCCGTCAGCAGGGCAGCGAGCAACCCGTTGCGCGAGCAGTGCCCGACATGCAGCGGCTTGGTCATGGTGCCGAAATTCGCCTTGACCCCCGACGCGAACGACGCCGCCAGTCCCAGCGCCCGCGCGGTCACCTCCGGCGCCAACCCCAGCAGATGGCAGCAAGCGGCGGCGGCGCCGAACACGCCGAGCGTCGCCGTCGGATGCCAGCCCTTCTCGTAGTGGTGGAAGTTGACCCCGCGCGCGATGCGGGTCTCGGTCTCCCATCCCGCTATATACGCCGCGACGAACGCGCGCCCATGCACTTCCCGCGTCTCCGCCAGCGCGAACAGCGCCGGCAGGATCGGTGCCGACGGGTGCCCGCCAAGCGTGTTGCTGCAATCGTCGAAATCCAGCGCGTGTGCCGCCGTGCCGTTGATCAGTGCCGCGTCCAGCGGCCCGACGCGCCGGTCGGTGCCGAATAGGAGGCAAGGGCCGCTCGATCCATTCACCCGTGCCGCGATATGCGCGCAGGGCTCGCTGGCACCGGCCAGCGTGCAGCCGACCGTATCGATGATCGCCACCCGCGCCCAATGCACCGCCTCTGGCGGCAATGCATCGAACCGCACACTGGATATCCTGCTGGCCAGACCTTCCGCCAAGGTCATCCTTGCCCTCCCACCGAACGCTTGCGTGCCATACACGCAACGTGCCACACGGGCGCAGCAGGGAGAACACGTCAAGAGGCCGAAAATGGCGGACGCGGCGTCTTCGGCGGCCGAGGCCGCGCTCGAGAACCAACGCATCGGCGCATTGCAGCTCCGCGTCGTGGCACTCTGCACCCTGGTGCAAACCTGCGATGGCTACGACCTGAATTCCGTTGCCTGGGCCGTGCCGGCATTGATTCGCGAATGGCATCTGCCGCCCGCCATGTTCACCGCCGCGTTCCTGTGGTCGAGTATCGGCATCCTGGTCGGTGCGCTCTCTGCCGGTCCGATCGGCGACCGTTTCGGCCGGCGCCCGCTACTGCTGGCAAGCCTCACCATTTTCGGGGCCGCTTCCCTGCTGAGCGCCACGGCCGACACGCTGGGCATGCTGACACTGTGGCGGTTCTTCACCGGCCTCGGCATCGGCGGCGGATTTTCCGGTGCCGCGGCGCTCACCGGCGACTACACGCCGCACCGGCTGCGCGCGACGATGATCATGGTGAGCTTCACCGGGGCGCCGTTGGGCGGCTTCCTCGGCGGACAGATCGTCGCATTGCTGCTGCCGCACTACGGCTGGACCTCGATCTTCATACTGGGCGGCGCGTTTCCCTTGGCATTGGTGTCGGTGCTCGCGGTGTGGCTGCCGGAATCGCCGCGCCTTCTCGCCCGCAGACTGTCGCTCTCGCCCCGCCAGTCCGGCCTGCTGCATCGGCTCGATATCGCTCACTCGGAGCGGCATGCGGTGGATGTCGCGCAGGGAAATCCCGTCCGGTTGCTGTTCAGCGAGGGCTACGCCCTGCAGACAGTCTTGTTATGGGCCGTATACTTCTGCAGCCTGATGAACCTGTTCCTGTTCGCCTACTGGATGCCGACCGTACTGAACCTGATCGGCATGACGCCGCCGCAGGCGGTGTTCGCCTCCAGCCTGCGGGACTTCGGCGCAATGTTCGCCACTCTCTATCTTGGGCTGATGATCGACCGGATCGGGCCGGAGCGGGCGCTTGCACTGCACTACGCCGCCGGGGCCGTGTTCATCGCGATGATCGCACTGGTCGCGCTGCCCTACGCACTGCTGCTGATCACCACCTTCCTCGCCGGCATGACGATCATCGGCAGCCAGACCGGGGCCAACGGCACATGTGGCAAGCTGTATCCGGCGCGGATGCGCACGAGCGGCCTCGGCTGGGCGCTGGGCATCGGGCGGCTCGGCGGCATCGCCGCGCCGGCACTGGGCGGATACCTGCTGGCGCTCGGCTTCGCCCCGCCACGCATCTTCCTCTGCGCCTGCGCCTTCGCGCTGGTGGCCGCCGCGGCGACCGCGCTGCTGGCCTTCCGCGGCAGCCGAGCGCCGGTCGTGAGCACTGGAGGCGTTGCCCCCTGACCGGCGCTACCCGATGCCGGGCAGCCAGTCCCCAAGCACCTGCTCGTCGGTGTAGGCGAGCGTGCCGATGCCGACCCGCAGCGAGGGACCCATCGGCTATTGCGGGACGCCCTTGGTCGTCGAGTACTCGAAGTGCAACGCCTCGCCGGGATGCACCACGCCGAAAATGGCGTGCGCGGCGACCGCGGCCTCGCTGAAGCCCTGGAGAATCAGCTTCAGCTTGCCCGGATAGGTCGCGACATCGCCGATCGCGAACACGCCGGGCATCGAGGTCTGGCAGCTCGCCGGGTCGATCCTGACGTGGTGCAACTCGCTCTCCAGCCCCCACGCCGCGATCGGCCCCAGGTCCATCGACAGGCCGAAGAACGGCAGTAGCACATCGGCGGCCAGCAATCGCGTCTCCCCTTGCAGTGTCGCCACCTCGACCTGCCGCAGCACGCCGCCGGCGCCGTGCAATGCATGCAACTGGTAGGGCACCGCCATCTCGATCTCACCGTTCCGTGCCGCTGCGTCGAGCTGCGCCGCGCTTTCCGGTGCCGCCCGGAACCTGGCCCGCCGGTGCACCACCGTGACCCGCGCGACGTCACGCAAGGCGAGCGCCCAGTCCACCGCCGAATCGCCGCCGCCGGCGATCACCACGCGCTTGCCGCGCAGGTCCTCGCGGCGCCGCACGTAGTACTGCACCGCCCCGGACGCCTCGTACGCCGCCAACCCCTCCAACGGCGGCCGATTGGGGCCGAACGCGCCGCCACCCGCGGCGATCAGCACCGCCTTGGCGCGCACGGTGTCGCCTCGGTCGGTGGTCAGCGTGAAGGCGCGCGGTTCGCCCGCCAGCCCGGTCACCCGCCGCCCAAGCAGGCGCGGCGCATGGAACGGCGTGATCTGCCGCTCCAGGTGCGAGATCAGCGCCCCGGCGTGGATCGCCGGATGCGCCGGGATGTCGTAAATCGGCTTTTCCGGGTATAGCGCGACGCACTGGCCGCCCACCTCGGACAGGGCATCGAGCAGCGCGCTGGACAGCTTCAGCATGCCAAGCTCGAACACCGCGAACAGCCCGACCGGGCCAGCGCCAATGATCGCCACGTCGGTCTCGATTTCGCTCGCCATGCGGCCTTTTCTTGGTCCTGCAGACGTTGTTCGCGACTCCGCCGCTCGGGCAAATTGCCAGCATGTCCGCCGCTGCCGCAACCCGCGTGATCGACCTGCCGAGCCTCGCGGCGACCGAGGCAATGGCGGCCGCGGCTGCCGCGTTGGCGCGACCGGGAGACGCCATCCTGCTGCAAGGACCCCTGGGCGCCGGCAAGAGCGTGTTCGCGCGCGCCTTCCTTCGGGCGGCAAGCGGTGACCCGGCGCTGGAGGTCCCCAGCCCGACCTTTACGTTGATGCAGAGCTACGAGACGCGGATCGGCACGGTGCATCACTTCGACCTGTGGCGGCTCGATGGTCCTGGCGGTCTCACCGAACTCGGCTGGGAAGAGGCGCGCGACGGCATCGTCTTGGTGGAATGGCCGGATCGGCTTGGGGCGCTTCGCCCCGACGAAGCACTCAGCGTGACATTGCATATCAACGATGAGGAAACCCGGCGCGCGGTACTGTCCGGCTGGCCAAGCCGACTTGGCAGGATCGCATGACGCGACGCGCCATGCTGCTGGCCGCTGGCCTGGGAACAAGGATGCGACCACTGACCGATCGCCTGCCGAAGCCGCTCCTGCCCTTGGGCGGCAGAGCGCTGATCGACCACGCGCTCGACCGGCTGGAGGAGGCCGGGGTCGAGACCGTGGTGGTCAACACGCACTGGCAAGCCGACCGGATCGCGGCACACCTGGCGCGCCGAGATCGGCCACGCACGCTGCTGATCCGCGAGCCGGCGCTGCTGGACACCGGCGGCGGCGTGAAGTCGGCGCTCAGCCTGCTCGGCGGGGAGCCGTTCTTCGTCGTCAACGGCGACGCCTTCTGGGTCGATGGGCCGGTGCCCGCGCTCGCACGGCTGGCAGCCGCGTTCGATGCAGCGGACGTGGATGGCGTGCTGCTGGTGCACCGCACATTCCAGGTCCATGCCGATGCCGGCTTCGGTGACTTCGCGCTCGACCCATGGGGCGGGGTGCGACGACGCCGGGAGCGCGAAGTGGCGCCGTACATCTATGCCGGCCTGCAGACCATCGCACCGGCACTGCTGGCGGGGATGCCTCACGGCCGGTTCAGCATGAACCAGGCATGGGATGCAGCAATGGCGGCGGGCCGGCTGCGCGCCGTGGTGCATGACGGCCTGTGGTTCCACCTCTCCACGCCGGCCGACCTCGCGGAAGCGGAGAGCATACTCCAGGCTCGTCTGACGGGAGAAACTCGCTGAACCTGTTCACCATTCCCCCAGGCGTGCCGTTTCTCGACGCGATCGCCGCCGATTGGCTGAAGCGCGCCGGTCCTGATCCGCTCGACATCGCCCGTGGGCTGATCCTGCTGCCCACCCGGCGGGCGGCGCGCGCCCTGGCCGAGGCATTCCTGCGCGCCTCGAATGGCCGCCCGCTGCTGCTGCCGCGCATCACCGCCTTCGGGGCACTGGACGAGGCGCCGCTGGCGCTGGCCGGCGCGCTGGACCTGCCGCCGGCGGTCGAGCCGGCGCACCGGCTCGCCGCCCTCGCCCGGCTGATCCTGGAAATGCGCGGCGCCAATGGCGCCCCCGCTACGGCCGACCGGGCATGGCCGCTCGCCGCCGAGCTCGCGGCACTGATGGATGAGGCGGAGCGCGCGGAAATCGATCTGGCGGCGAGGCTGCCGGATGCCGTCGATCCCGACTACGCCGCCCATTGGGCGCAGACGCTGGAGTTCCTGCACATCGTCACCCGGCACTGGCCGGACTGGCTGGCATCGCAGGGGCTGATGAACCCCACCGCACGCCTCGTGGCGCTGCTGAATGCGCAGGCCGCCGCGTGGGAGAAAGCACCGCCAGCCGAACGAGTGCTCGCCGCAGGCATCGCCGGCGGCATTCCCGCCGTCGCCCGCCTGCTGCGGATCGTCGCGCGCCTGCCGAATGGCGCCCTCGTCCTCCCCGGCCTGGACACGATGATGTCCGAGCAGGCCTGGGCCGCGATCGACGAGGGCCACCCGCAGGCGGGCTTGGCCCGCTTGCTGCACGGCCTGAGCGCGACACGCGACGACGTCCGGCCCTGGACCGTGGCCGATACAGGCCGCGCTGCGGCGCTGTCGCGGGCCTTGCTGCCGGCGGCAGCCCTGTCGGACTGGCGCCGGGGCGCGCCGCCCGTGATCGGCGGCCTGGCTTTGCTGAACACGGCGGACCAGCAGGAGGAGGCGGCCGCGATCGCGCTGGTGCTGCGCCAGGCGCTGGAAACCCCCCGAGCCACCGCGGCCTTGGTGACACCGGATCGCGATCTCGCCGGGCGCGTGGCAACCGAATTGCTGCGTTATGGCGTGGTCGCGGACGACAGCGCCGGCGAGCCGTTGCGCGATTCGCCGCCGGCGGTGTTCCTGCGACTGGCGGCGCAGGCGGTCGCCGAGGAACTGGCGCCCGTCGCGTTGCTGGCGCTGTTGAAGCACCCGTTATGCGCGGCCGGTATGGCGCCGGCGGCCTGTCGTGCGGCGGCGCGCGCGCTCGAGCTTGCCTGCCTGCGCGGGCCCCGGCCGCGCCACGGCCCGTCCGGGCTGCGCCGCGCGCTGGACCGCGCGCGTCCCGATCCCGCGGCCAAGGACCTGCTGCGGCGGATCGAGCTGTGCCTGGAGCCGCTGTTGCGGATCGACAGCGCTATCGAGGTCCAGCCGTCCCTGGCCTTCGCTGCTCTCGTGGAAGCAGCGGAACGGCTGGCTGCCAGCGACGAGGTCCCCGGTCCTGGACGGCTGTGGGCCGGGGAGGAAGGCGAGGCCCTGGCCACCCGTCTTGCCGAGTTGCAGGCCGCGCTGCCACTGCTGCCGGACCAGCGCAAAGCCGTGCTGCCGGGCCTGCTCGATGCCGTGCTGGAGGGTGCCGTCGTGCGTGGCCGGCGCGCACTGCGCGGACGCGGAGGGTCCGAGCATCCCCGCGTCTTCATCTGGGGTCTGCTGGAAGCCCGGTTGCAGAGCGCCGACGTGATGGTGCTGGGCGGGCTCGCCGAAGGCGTGTGGCCGCCGGCAAGCGATCCCGGCGCGTGGCTCTCGCGGCCCATGCGCACGAAGGTCGGACTGCCATCCCCGGAAGAGATCATCGGCCAGTCGGCGCACGACTTCGTCTCCTGCGCGACCGGGGCGCCCGATGTGGTGCTGTCCTGCCCACGGCGGCGGGATGGCGCTCCGGTCGTGCCGGCACGCTGGCTCACGCGTCTGCAAACGTTCCTTGCCGGGCAAGGCGTGGCGCTGCCGCAGCATCCCGCCGCGGGCTGGGTGCGGATGCTGGACCAGCCGGCGGGTGCGCCTCGGCCGGTGCGCCCGCCCCGGCCACGGCCGCCCGTCCCGCTCCGCCCGCGCCGCCTGTCGGTGACCGAGATCGAGACCTGGCTGCGCGATCCCTATGCGATTCATGCCAGGCACGTCCTGAAACTGACCCGGCTTCGGCCACTGGACGAGGCAACCGACGCGGCGGATTACGGCAGCCTGGTGCACCGCGGGCTGCACCTGTTCCTGGAGCGGTTTGGCACCGACTGGCCGCCCGACGGGGCAGAGCAGTTGCGGCGGACGATGAACCGCGCCCTCGCGGAGGGCGACCTTCGCGAGGCGCTCGCCGCGTGGTGGGCGCCACGGCTGGAGCGGATCGCCGAGTGGGTGGCGCAGGTGGAGGCGGAGCGGCGCGCCGAGTGCCCACCGGTCGCCTTGGTCGCGGAGGCAAGCGGGGCGCTGGAGCTGGTGCGCCCGGGCGGGCTGTTCCGCCTGACCGGACGCGCCGACCGGATCGAATGCCGGCGCGACGGCAGCCTGGCGATTCTGGACTACAAGACCGGCACCCCGCCGACCCAGAAGGAGGTGGATGCCGGACTGGCGCCGCAACTGTTGCTGGAAGCCGCCATGGCCGAGGCGGGAGCGTTCGGTGGCAACGTGTCGGGACAGGCCAGCGAGCTCACCTATTGGCACCTGAGCGGCGGCTTTCAGCCGGGCGAGCTGCGGACGCTGTTCAAGGACGATGCCGCCACGATCCAAGCCGCGGTACGCGAGGCGCGCGACGCGCTCTGCGCGCTGATCGACACCTATGACGCGCCGGACCGGTGCTATCTCTCGCAGCCGCAGCCCGGGCTGGCACCGCGTTACTCGGACTACGCGCAGCTCGCGCGCGTCGCCGAGTGGGCGGCAGTAGGGGACGAGGAGTGACCCGGCTCTCCACAGCCCCCTCTCCCCTTGCGGGAGGGGGAAGGGGGGAGGGGAACCAGCCCCCCTCTCCGCGCGACCGCGCCAACGCCGAACAGCGCCTCGCGTCCGACCCCGCTGTCTCCGCCTTCGTCGGCGCATCGGCCGGGTCGGGCAAGACCAAGCTGCTGACCGACCGGTTGCTCCGCCTGATGCTGAGCGGGGCGGCGCTGGAACGCATCCAGTGTCTCACCTTCACCAAGGCCGCCGCGAACGAGATGGCGGTGCGCTTGCAACA
>DATBKQ010000665.1:0-4694 GCA_036555825.1 Acetobacteraceae bacterium
AATGAGGCTTGCAGACGACCGGCTAGCGTTAGCCGGACGGGTGGAAAATCTCCTTGGGTGGCGGTTGCTTTGCTAGGCTTGGGCTGGCGATGCCGGCGGGGACCTCTGGTCGTCATTCTGGGAGTAACGTGCGGCAATACGCCGTGCGAAGGTGCCGTAGCCCTTCAGGAGAAACTCGTCGCCCACCACATGCACGACCTCCCAATGGTTGCGTGCAAGCCGGCCGAGGCTCCAGCCGAGCATAAGATCGGTCCTGGGCAGTGCGACCTTGCGTCGGCGCATGGCTTCCGCCGCATAGGCCAGCAAGGTGGCACGCGACACCGGCAGAAAGCTGATCTTCGCACAGGCGATATTGTAATTCACCGCGGCGATCAACGCCTCGTTCGGGCCACCAAGGTTGCCAGTGTGCGCCCCGATACCCCAGTTGTCGGCTTCGGCGTAGGTCCCTTGGTGCCCCGTATATTGGTTTCCGTCCTGCTCTTCTGCCTGAATGGAGACCGAGATGATCGATGGCCGGCTTGGGACATTTACAATGAACGGCTGTAGATTGAGCTGGGTCGTTCCCTCTTGCAACGCTGTATCGAAGAACTGTAGTTGCTGAGTTTGGGAGTTGACGGTGAAGGTGAGCTGAGCTTCGAGCTCGCCCGACAGGCCGCCGTCGTCAGATTGCGTCGTGTTGATTGTGGTGAACACAACTTCGTACGTCGTGCAGAACGGTATGCCTGGCGTCCCCCCATTGGGTGTTCCCCCGCTGGGGGGCGTTCCTCCGCTCGGCGGGCTGGCTCCCCCGCTGTCGGTCCCCTTGCAACAGCTGCAACAGCAGGTCATGACATTTCTCCCCATCGCGATCCAATTTCGAGCGAGATAGCCAATGCCGTCTGTGACTGGCGGCACAGCTCGGGCACTTCTCGATTATCGGCTGAAGACCCACCAGCGGCGGGGCTGGGTTCGAGGAAGGAATTTGGCAAGCTTGCGCATCAAGGCTTGCTAGGACCAATAATCGGCGCGTCTTTGAGTGCTGGTGGAAACAGTCCTGGCAATATCTCCACAAGCTGCCCGCGTGTCGGAACAAACTTCTCCGGCACCGATATGTCATTGGAGCAGGGCTTGGGTACTTGGGTGCAGACGGGATTGGGCTTGCCCGACGGATTGGAGACTGCCGATACCTGCTTATGAGTCTTGTTGTCATAGCAGGAATACCACGTGCATGTTCCGCCGTCCGGCTGCAGGCAGTATTCGGACGTCAGGGATAGGAGCACATACTTAGATGACGGACACAACCACCGAGGTACGTCGCCAGGAATACCAGGAGGTAACGGCTTCACGTTGATAGACACGCCGAATGTAGGCTCCTGCCTGGAGCGCTGGCTGCTCGTCGAGGAAGCCTCCGGCTTCGCTGGAGCTTGCGCTTCGGCGTGTGAAACCGTTCCCGTCAAGCCAACTGCCAGCCAGAAACCTATGGCGCTTGCCTGCGGTAATGTGGATCTGTCCATGGTGTTCGATATCCGTCCAATCGATTTGGTCAGCCGTTGAGTTGGCAACGGAGCACCCGTGAAGTATCGGGAGTCGTAGCTGGCCTTGCACCGGGCAGCGCACTGGGAAAGTGGGCCAGCCCGGCCCGGGCAGAGATAATCCACCCGCGGTCCACTTGGTCCCGCGGGTGTCGGTCCACGACTAGGTATATGGGCTGCGTTGGGGTCTCCTTACACTGCACAGCAATACCCAGTCCTTTTGGGCACACAGGTTAACCAGCCGAGCCATGGCGTCGAAGTTCTGCGGCCCCACGATAGCTGCCCGAGACCGCCCTCCATTTCGGCCGTAGCCGCCAAGTCGGCGGCCAGCATCACGCGCCTAGTGTCCCGATTCCAAGGTCCTTCGCACTTCAGCATCGGGCCACTGTTCTTTGTTTTCAGTGGCCTGCTTATCCCCTCCGTTTGCCGCAGAATGCGACGAACTTCGGGGGCAGGACACTAGCCATGCGTTGCATGCCAACCGAAAATGTGTCGCGCCGGAGTGCCGCCCGTGCCCGCGAACGCCACGAATGAACCTGCAAGGTCGGACGGCCCGTTCGGCTGTGTATGGTTTCTGGGAAACCAATATCCCGTGTAAATCTGGTCCTTGGACGAGTCGTTGGGATCTATGACTCGGGTGAAGACCAACTTCTTTGAAGTCTCGTCCCAGAAGCCTGCTTTGAGCTGGTTATCAGGCTCGCCGCCGAACCGTACGGTGCCGGTGACGTGGCCAGCAGCGTCGGCCGTAACTTCGAGGTGTCCGTCATAGCCGTTGGCGTGGATGCGCCATTCCCGCGTCAATGCCATCGTGTCCCTCCTATATAGGTGCCTCAGCCTCTGGCAGATCTATACGAAGCGTGTAAGATGCTCGTTTGGTGAGGCATCGCACCGACGCTTGGGTACGGCGGAGGGCGCATTCGGCGCCATCAGATCGGGCCTGAATTGCTGCTAATTCTTTCTTGGACTCGCTAAATCAGCGCTTCGCGAAAGCTACCAGTCCTGCACCGTCACCTCAGCTGTCGGCTGACCGGCGGCCATCCATGCCTCGCGGCCGCCGCGGTACCAATACACCTCCGTGTAGCCCAGTGCCGCTAGCCGCAGGGCGAGATTGCGGCTCTGGAAGCGCTCGGCGTTCCAGCCCAGCGCGACGATCGGCGCGTCCAGATTACCACCGGTCAATTGGTGCATCTTCCTGCGCAGACGCTCTTGCGGTTCGTTCGACGTGCTGCCGCCGACACCAACGCCCGCTAATACGATGGCAGCCGGTATCGACTGACCCCATGGGTTCGACGCGTCAAGCATCAGTGGCTGGCGCTGTTGCACCAATGCGGCCAGTTCTGGGGTCCGGATGGTCCGCACGCCGGGGGCGGAAGGCGGTGTAGGCGAGTCATACTTGCTGTGCAGCACCGCGTCCGCCGCCACGTTGTGGTCGGCATCCACATCGGCATGATCGCGTATTCCGGCAAGTCGCAGGCCATCGCGCAACCGGGCAATCTGCGCGACCGCGACTGGATTCGATACGTTGAACGGGTAATAGCTCCGCGCCGTTAGCGTCGGCCACAATTGGGCCGCCTCCGCCGCACTCCGGCGAGCCTCCTCGGTGGCGCCTGCGAGGGCCTGCGCGGCGGCGATGGCCGCATGGATATTGCCGCGATTGCGGGCGCTGTCGCCAGGATGAGCCGCAAGCGCCTTTTGCAGCCAGGCAACAGCTTCGTCATATCTGCCGAGAAACAGCAGCGCATAGCCCATGACATGGTAGCGGACATAGACCGCGGGGTTGCGCGGATTGACGCGGATCGACTGCTCGAACGCCGGGATCGCCTCGGCCGCTCTGCCCTCGTGCATGCGGCAGATGCCCAACGCCAGATGTGGGCCGCTCAGATCGGGATGCGCTTCGGAAGCGCGCCGCGCCGCCGCGATGACCTCAGCGCAGCGGCCCTGCATCAACAGCAGCGTTACTCGGACCCCCATCACAAGCCGCTCGTCGGGAGCCAGGATCTCCGCCCGTCTGACCGCCGCCTCGGCGCGGCGGAGCTTTACCGGTGTTTCCGGATCGTCGGTCCAGATGTTGATACTGTCCAACTGCGCTTCGGCCAGCGCTGCCTGGGCAACCGCCGAGTGCGGGTCCAGGTCCGCGGCATGCTCGAGAAGCGTGATCACGTGATCGTAATTCTCCGGGTTCAGCGGCCGGCCGTACAGCGCAGCCCGGGCGCGGGTCAGCGAGTCGGCTGCGTCGGGATTGCTCTCCGCCGCAATGCGCTTGCTTTCGGCGTCGGCTACCCAGAACGATAGGGCGAGCGCCATGTGCCGGATGATGTCCTCCACCGAGTACCCGTCCGCATCAGGTCCCGCGTCAAAATGATCCGCCCACAGATGCGCGCCGGTTTCCGCCGACACCAATTGCAGGTTCACCCGCAGCCCTGTGCCCCGCTTGCGCAGGCTCCCGGTGACCGCGAAGCGCACGCCGAGTTCTTCGCCAACGCGGCGGATATCGATGGGTCTTCCCTTGTAGGTGAGCGCCGTGTTGTGTGCGGTCACCTGCCAATCATGCCAGCGGGTAATCGCAGCCGTCAGATCCTCGGTGATCGCGTCAACCATGTCGTCGTCCACGCCGTTGCCGAACTTGTTGAACGGCAGCACGACAACGGACAGCCGCGGCCGCGCCATTGGTGCGGGCGCGGGAAAGGGCACGGGGGTTGCTGTCGAGCTAACCGACGCAACTGGCGGCGTTGCTGCGACAAGTGTGGTCCGCGGCGGGGGCGTCCTGCCAACGAACCATACGAACAGAACAGCCACGCAAGCGCTCGCCGTTGCGATCAGGACCGCACCGCGGCGCCGTGTCAGCGACACCGGGGTGATTGCCGGCGGGTCAGCCGCTGTCTGCGCCTGCGGCTTTGCCGGGTCGATCTCCGCTGCGTCGAGGGCTGCGCCCCCAACCTCCGAACGTCCGGCCTTGTTGAGGCCGGCGGCCGTGCGGTCTTCGGCAACGCATGGATCCGCGGCTTGATCCGGAAGGCTGCGCCGCACGGGTGTGGCCTCAGGAAGGAACCGATACCCACGCGCTGGCAGCGTCTGGATGCAGCTTCCGAGCGCTCCGTTGCCATCCAGCGCGCGGCGTAGGTTCGACAACTGGACGGAAAGGTTGTTCTCCTCCACCACGACGTCCGGCCAGACCGCGTCCAT
>DATBKQ010000666.1:0-2257 GCA_036555825.1 Acetobacteraceae bacterium
CGGGGCCGTTGCCGATCAGCGTCGCTCCCTTGACCGGCGCCGTCACTTTGCCGTCCTCGATCAAATAGGCCTCGCTCGCCGAGAACACGAACTTGCCCGAGGTGATGTCCACCTGGCCGCCGCCGAAATTGACCGCGTACAATCCCCGGCGCACCGAGCGGACCATTTCATCCGGTGAATGCGGCCCGGCCAGCATCACCGTGTTGGTCATCCGCGGCATCGGCGCGTGCGCGTATGACTGGCGTCGGCCGTTCCCGGTGGCACGCATGCCCATCAGCCGCGCGTTCAGCCGGTCCTGCATGAAGCCGACCAGGATGCCGTCCTCGATCAGCACCGTCCGGCCGGTCGGCGTGCCTTCGTCGTCTACCGTCAGGCTACCGCGCCGATCCGGCAGCGTGCCATCGTCCACCACGGTGACGCCGGGGGCCGCGATCCGCCGGCCCAGCAACCCGGAAAAGGCCGAGGTCTTCTTGCGGTTGAAATCGCCTTCCAGGCCGTGGCCGATCGCCTCGTGCAGCAGGATGCCCGGCCAGCCGGGTCCGAGGACCACCTCCATCTCGCCGGCGGGCGCCGGCACGCTTTCCAGGTTGACCAGCGCCTGGCGGAGCGCCTCATCCACCGCGCCGCGCCAGACCGAGGGTGCGGTGATGTGGTCGTAGGCGAAGCGCCCGCCGGTGCCATAGCTCCCGGTCTCCCGCCTGCCGTTCCGCTCGACCACCACCGCAATGTTGAGCCGTACCAGCGGCCGCAGGTCCGCCACGCGATTGCCATCGGCGCGCACGATCTGCACCGCCTGCCATTCGCCGGCGATCGATGCCATGACCTGCACGACGCGTTGATCCTTCCCGCGTGCGTAGGCGTCGATCTCCGCCAGCAGTGCGGTCCGCTTGGGGAAATCGGTCGTGCCAAGGGGGTTGGCATCGGAATAAAGCCGGGCATTGGTGGCCCGCGGCGACTCGGCGGAGATCCCGGAGTAGCCGGCCGCCACGGCCGCCACGGTCTCCGCGGCCCGCCGCAGCGCGGCATCCGACAGTTCGCCGGCGTGTGCGTATCCGGTGGCCTCGCCGGCGACGGCACGCAGGCCGAAACCCAGTGTGGTGTCGAAGCCGGCGCTCCGGATCCGGCCGTCGTCCAGGCCGATCTGCTCCCCCTCGCGGTATTCGAGATACAGCTCGCCATCGTCGCTGCGGGCGAGCGCCGCCCCTAGCGTGGCCTGGGCGGCGGCGCGGTCCAGCGCAGCATCCGCGCGCTCGAAGAACAGCTTGTCGGTGGTGGCGAGCGGCGTCATGGCAAATCCCTCAGGGCGTAAAGAGCGCCCATCTAAGGTGGGGCGTGTGCGGCGGCTTGGCTAGCGACGAGACGTGCGGCGGGCAGGCGGATCTCGGCCGAGGTGCCCTCGCCGGGCACACTGCGCAGCGACAGCACCCCGCCATGGCCATTGACCAGGGCGCGCGACACGTAAAGGCCGAGGCCGGCACCCTGGAACCTTCGCGACAACGTGCTGTCGAGCTGGGAGAATGGCTCGAAGGCGCGGCCGATATCGTCCAGCGGGATGCCGATGCCGGTGTCGCGGACGAACAACAGCAACCGCCCGTCCGCCTCCAGCGCGGCGCCCACGGTCACTGTCCCCCCGGCTTCGGTGAACTTCACCGCGTTGGACAGCAGATGGCTCAGTGCCTGCTGCAGCCGCCGTTCGTCCGCCACGAGCTGCGGCAGGTCGTCACGCAGGTCGGTACTCAGCGTGATCTCGGCTGCCTGCGCCGAGGCATCGGCGAGCCGCAGGCAATGCCGCACCAGGCGCGCGACATCGACTCGATCGGCGGCGAGGTCGAACCGGCCTGACTCGATCCGCGCCACGTCGAGGATGCTGTTGATCAATCCGAGCAACTGCCGGCCCGCCTCGTTGATCTGCGTGGCGAATTCCGTCACCCGTGCCCCGCTGGGGCTGGTCGCCTCGTGCAGCAGCGCGTCGGAAAATCCGATCACCGCGTTCAAGGGCGTTCGCAGCTCGTGACTCATCGTTGCCAGGAAGCGGGATTTGGCTTGGCTCGCCGACTCGGCCGCCTCTTTGGCCCGCCGCAATTCGTCCTGCGCGGCCCGCGCCTCGGTGACATCGGTGAAGGTGCTGACCCAGCCTCCCGCGGGTGTTGGGTCCGAGCGAGCCTCCAGCACGCGGCCGGCGGGGGTGACGATTTGGCGCTGATAGGATTTCGACCTGTCCAGAACTGACAACGCCTGCGCTCGCTCCCGCGCCTCG
>DATBKQ010000667.1:0-3653 GCA_036555825.1 Acetobacteraceae bacterium
CGCGAGACCGAGCCGTCGGTCACCGAGTCATAGCACTTGAGCATCGAGACCTCATTGCTCTTCTGCTGCGGGAACCAGTACCACTCGTGATTGGGACGGTAGGTGAAGCGCGTGGTTTCGCCCACCCGATCGTCGTAGATCCGGTAGTTGTTGATGTAGGGCTGGTCGGCGAACGACGGCCAGGCGCACAGCACGAACGGGTACTGCTCGATCGTCTCGATCGGCTTGGCGAGATTGATCGACATGAACCGGCGCGACATCTTCGCGTCGGCCTCTTCCTCGGTGTAGTTCTGCGTGCGTCCGAAGTTGCGCAGGTTCTTGGTCAGCAGCTCGCGGCAGCGCACGCGGCCGCTGTTGTCGTTCAGGTCGTTGTGCACCAGCATGGCGTAGTTGGCGTTCACGCCCGGGTTCTTGGCCTCCTGGTTCTCCGTGCGGTCGCCCGCATAGTCCTTGTCGAACACGTCGTGGTTATAGACCAGCGCGTCGGTCGCATCCGGGAAGAAGTCGAGCAGCAGCTTCTCGATCTCCGGGTAGTACACCCGCTCCACCTCCGCCGAATCGTAGATGTTCGTGCACTTGGACTCGAGATGCGCCAGCGAGAGGCCGAGTTTGTCCATGCATTCGGCACTGTCGGGCCTGAGGCCCGGGTAGTACTCGCCGATGCGCCGCGCGTCGCGCAGCACCATCGGAAAGAACAGGTCACGCCGCCGGTTGTCCTTCTCGTTCTGGCGCAGGATCGACGCTGTGTCGGCGCGCGCCGGGTCACGCCAGATGGCGTTGGACGGGACGATGGAATAAGTGGGCCGCTCATGGACAGTGTAGGGCAGCGGCAGCACCACGCCGCCATCGGGGGCTTTCATAGTGTTCGAGCTGCGGATGTAGGCCACGCATTCGTCCCACTCGCGGAACGCGAGGCCCCATCTGGTCTTGATCGGGCCCGGTGGCGCCTTGTCGATCATGTCGATGACGCGCTGGCCCTCGCCTTCGGCGATCTCGGCGAGTGCGTCCTCGATCGCCTTGGCGGTTCCGGCATCGCCGTTCCGGTCGAACGACATGTAGGACAGGCCGCCATGCGCCGCGATTGGCGGCGGCTGGCCCTCCGTGCGTTGCAGCGGCGGCACATAGGCCGACGAATCGCTTTTCGTCTCGGTGACGAGCTGGCTCATGGCGCACCTCCGGTCATGTCGGCGTCACCGTGGCACACAGAGCCCGAGTTTTCCAGACCACGGTCTTGGCCTCTTGCCCGACCGCGACAGTCGCGGTAAATCTCTGGCATGGCACGGATGCAGATCGTTTCCGCCACGCGATTTTGGTACCGCTGGTACAGACCGGCGGCCTAGGATCGTGCACCAGTAGCAGGAACCCGAAGCCGCCCGGCCAAGGCGGCTTTCGTATTTCTGCAGCCCGGAATCGCGAAAATCGCCAAAGCAGGAGCGGCCTCTTTACCGAAGGAGGCTCGCATGCAGCGTTCAGATTTCGATTTCGACGTGATCACCGGACCGTCGGTGCCGCGGCCCGCACCACAGCCTACGCCGCAGCCGGCGCCCTCGCGACAGCGATAATGCCATGTGGACAACACAGGACTGGCGCGCCTGCCCGATCGCGCAGGCGCCGGACTATCCCGATCCGCTGGCACTCGGCGCCGCCGAGGCAGAACTCCGCGCGTTGCCGCCGCTGATCTTCGCCGGCGAGGCGCGGGCGCTGAAGGCGCGGCTCGCGCGGGTTGCCGCGGGCGAGGCGTTCCTGCTGCAAGGCGGGGACTGCGCCGAAGCGTTCGCCGAGTTCCATGCCAACGCGGTACGCGACACGGTGAAGGTGCTGCTGCAGATGGCGGTGGTGCTGAGCTTTGCCGCCGCGATGCCGGTGGTGAAGGTGGCGCGGCTGGCCGGGCAGTTCGCCAAGCCGCGCTCGCAGCCGACGGAAACATTGGATGGCGTGACGCTGCCGTCTTATCGCGGCGACATCGTCAACGGCATCGCCTTCGATGCCGCGGCGCGCGTGCCCGATCCACAGCGCATGCTGCGCGCCTATAACCAGTCGGCGGCCACGCTCAATCTGCTGCGCGCCTTCACCCAGGGCGGGTTCGCCGACCTGGCCCGCGTGCAGCAATGGAACCAGGCGTTCGTCGCGGCCTCGCCGCAGGGCGAACGATACGCCGATCTCTGCCGGCGCATCCAGGAGTCGCTGGCGTTCATGGCGGCCTGCGGCCTGGCGCCGGCGACCGCGCCGCAGCTTCGCGCGACCGAGCTTTACACCAGCCATGACGCGATGCTGCTCAACTACGAGGAGCCGCTGGCACGGCAGGACAGCCTGAGCGGCGATTGGTACGCCTGTTCCGCGCATCTGCCGTGGATCGGCGAGCGCACGCGCCAGGCGGACGGCGCGCACGTGGCGTTCCTGCGCGGCGTGGCGAATCCGTTGGGGCTGAAGTGTGGGCCGTCGATGACGCCGGACGACCTGCTGCGGCTGATCGATGTGCTTGACCCGCAGAACGAAGCGGGGCGGCTGACGCTGATCACGCGTGTCGGCGCCGATCGCGTCGGCGATGTTCTGCCGCCGCTGATCCGGGCGGTGCAGCGCGAGGGACGTCTCGTCGTCTGGTCGTGCGATCCGATGCACGGCAATACGGTGGCGACCGCGTCCGGCCGCAAGACGCGGCCGTTCACGCGGATCATGTCCGAGCTGTCCGCGTGCTTCGCGGTGCACCGGGCGGAGGGCAGCCGGTTGGGCGGCATGCATATCGAAATGACCGGCAAGGATGTCACCGAATGTACCGGCGGCGCGCAGCGGATCGACGAGGCAGCGCTGGAGGACCGCTATCACACGCATTGCGATCCGCGGCTGAACGGATCGCAGGCGCTGGAGCTGGCGTTCCTGGTCGCCGAAGAACTGAAGGCCGAACGGGAGAGGCAGCGTACCGCAGCATTGCCAATGGCGGCGGAATAGCCGTCTCCTGGTCGTTGCGAGGAGCGTTGCGGCAAGCGGCACCCCTCCCCTTGCCCAACCTCTGATGGTAACCTCCGCAGATCGTGAAGGACAGCCGACAGGCGAGGCTGGGCTTGGACGCTCGGCCGCTGCCCTGCTTATGTAGGGGTGCACATGATGTCGGAGGCGAACGCACCGGGCATCACTTACCGAGACCGACGCAAGCTGGTCGCCATTATGTATGCCGATATGGTGGGCTACAGCCGCTTGATCGGGCTGGATGACGTCGGGACGCTGGCTCGCCTCCGTTCACTGAGACAACAAGTGATCGACCCCGCGATCGAGGAATACGGTGGCAAAATTGTCCAAACCGGGGGCGACTCGCTGCTGATCGCGTTCGACAGCATTGATGGGGCAGTGCGGTGCGCGGTCCAAGTTCAGAAGCAAGTGCCGCTCCACGATGTCGATCAGCTCCCCGATCGTGCGATCCGCTTCCGAGTAGCGATCAATATCGGCGATGCGATAGCGGATGGAACCGACTTACACGGCGACGCGGTGAACGTGGTGGCGAGGCTTCAGGCGGAATGCCCGCCGGGAAGCATCTGTGTGTCGCGGTCGGTGCATGATCACGTGCATGGACGGCTTGGCCTGCGGTTTGAGCCGCTCGGTTCGCTGACACTGAAGAACATCGGCAGGCCGGTCGAGGCATTCATTCTCGAAGAGGGCAC
>DATBKQ010000668.1:0-4523 GCA_036555825.1 Acetobacteraceae bacterium
GTCCATCTGGTAGTCGAAGCTGGCATAGCCGCGCGAGACCGACTTCAGCCGGTCGTAGAAGTCGAACACCACCTCGTTCAGCGGCAGCCGGTAAACCGCCATGGCGCGGTTGCCGACATAGGTCAGGTCCACCTGCTCGCCGCGCCGCTCGTTGCAGAGCTGCAGCACGGCGCCGAGGTAGTCGTCCGGCACCATGATGGTGGCACGGATCCACGGCTCCTCGATGTGGTCGATCACGCTGCCGTCCGGCATGTCCACCGGGTTGTGCAGCTCCTGCACCTCGCCGTTGGTGCGGTGCACGCGGTACACTACGGAAGGCGCGGTCGCGATCAGGTCCAGATCGAACTCACGCGTCAGGCGTTCCTGGATGATCTCCAGGTGCAGCAGGCCCAGGAAGCCGCAGCGGAAGCCGAAACCCAGCGCCGCCGAGGTCTCCGGCTCGTAGTGAAAGCTCGCGTCATTCAGCCGCAGCCTGGCCAGCGATTCACGCAGCTTCTCGAAGTCGTCGGCATCCACCGGATACAGGCCGCACCACACCACCGGCACCGAGGGCTTGAAGCCGGGCAGAGGTTCCGCAGTCGGGCTCCGATCATCGGTGATGGTGTCGCCCACCGAGCAGTCGGCCACCGTCTTGATCGCGGCGGTGATATAGCCGATCTCGCCGGGTCCCAGGTCGTCCACCGGGATCATCTTCGGGCTGAACACGCCCACCTGCTCCACCTGGTGCACCGCGCCGGTGGACATCATCCGGACCTTCTGGCCGCGCCTGATCCGCCCGTCCTTGACCCGGATCAGGATCACCACGCCCAGGTACTGGTCGTACCAGCTATCGACCAGCAGCGCCTTCAGGGGCGCCGCCGCATCGCCCTTGGGCGGCGGCAGCCGGGTGACCAGCGCCTCCAGCACGCCCTCGATGTTGAGGCCGGTCTTGGCGCTGATCTCGACCGCGTCGGACGCGTCCAGGCCGATCACGTCCTCGATCTGCTGCTTCACCCGCGCGGCTTCGGCCGCCGGCAGGTCGATCTTGTTCAGCACCGGCACGATCTCGTGGTTGGCCTCGATCGCCTGATACACGTTGGCGAGCGTCTGCGCCTCGACGCCTTGGGAGGCGTCCACCACCAGCAGGGACCCCTCGCAGGCGGCCAGGCTGCGGGACACCTCGTACGAGAAGTCCACATGGCCTGGGGTGTCCATCAGGTTCAGTTCGTAAACTTGGCCATCCTTCGCCTGGTAGGTCAGCCGGACCGTCTGCGCCTTGATGGTGATGCCGCGCTCCCGCTCCAGCTCCATGTTGTCCAGCACCTGCGGGGTCATCTCCCGGTCGCTGAGCGCGCCGGTGGTCTGGATCAGCCGGTCGGCCAGGGTGGACTTCCCGTGGTCGATATGCGCGATGATCGCGAAGTTGCGGATGTGATCGAGCGGGGTCATGCCGGCGTTCAGATAGAGGCTCCAGGGGCCGGTGTCATCCGGCGCGGCCTCAGGATATCACGGTCCGGAGACGCCCCAGCGGCGGAACTTGGCGGCCACCTCCGCGTCGATCTGCTCCGCGGCGGCAATGTCCCGCCTGCCGTTTTCCTGGTCCGATTGCTTCAGATAGGCCAATCCCCGGCCATAGAGCGACGTGGCGGAGCGCGGTCGTTGCTGCAGCGCCGCGTCATAGTCGGCAATCGCCTGGGCAGGACGGCCGAGTTTCAGGTACACAAACCCGCGGCTGTCGAGCGTCGTCACCGCGTCCGGCCGCAGGTCCAGCGACTCGTCGCAGTCCGCCAAGGCGTCGGTCAACGCGCCCAGTACGGCGCGCGACCAGCAACGATCGTTGAACGCGGCGGCGTAGGTCGGCTCCAGCTCGATCGCGCGGCTGAAGTCGGCAACCGCGCGCTCGTGCTGATCCTGCCGCGACCAAGCGTAGCCCCGGTTGTTGTATGCCAGCGGATTGCGCGGATCCATCCGAATGGACTGATCCAGATCGGCCATCGCCAGCTCGTACTTTCCCTCCCGCGTATAGGCGTAACCGCGATTGTTGAATGCGAGCGCCAGCCTCTCCCGCGGTTCGCGGTTCGCAGCGATGACCTCGGTGCAGGCCTCGACGACGTGCTGAAGGTTGCCTGCATCGTTGCAGAGCTCCCACCGGTTGGTGGTGTTCTGCGCATCGGCACGGCTCGCCAAGGCGGCCACGAACACGACAATGAGTGCTCCGCGCAACGCCTCCTCCTGTTGATCCTGCCAGTTGCAAGGCGCCGTCAGAACAGCACTGACGACGCCGCAGCTTTTCGCGCAACATACAGTCTCCCGGCGCCGTTGCCGAATCCTTCAGGCCACGTGCGGCGATCCGCAATCGCGCTCAATACACTTCGGCGTAGCGATTGCAGAGCTCATTCACCGCCCACTCGGCGACGTGCTGTACCTCGGATCGCTTGTGGCGCAGATACGCCTCCAGGAAGACCGGTCCGAACCAGTCGGCGACAGTCTTGCTCGCGGCCATTGCATCCAACGCCTGGGCCAGCGAATGCGGCAGTTCATCGGCGCCATCCGCCGATGGCGGCAAGGCGAGCTTGCGCCGCAGTCCGTCGGCGCCGGCGAACATGACGGCACCGAGGGCCAGATACGGGCTGGCGGCGGCGTCGCAGACACGGAACTCGATGTTGAACTGACGAACCTGCTCGGCGGGATCGGCAACGGCGAACGTCGGGCAGACGCGCAATGCCGCCCCGCGATCCTGCCGCACGATGTCGATCAGCGTCGGCGCCCAGCGGTTCGGCGTCAGGCGCAGGTACGAGACCGGCGACGGTGCGGTGATGGCACAGATCGCCGGCAGATGGCGCAGCACGCCGGCACAGAAATGCTGCGCCACCATGCTGAGCCCCATCCGCCCATCCGCGTCGTGGGTGATCGGTGCGCCCGACGCATCCTGCAAGCTCATGTGGATGTGCACGCCATTGCCCACACCGGATGCTTCCGGCATCGGCGAGAAGCAGGCCCGGAATCCGTGCCGGTGCGCCGCGGCGCGGGCCATCTCGCGCGTGATCACCGCCCGGTCGGCCGCGACCGGTGCCTCGGAGGGCGCTACCGTCACCTCAAACTGCCGGGTGCCGTACTCGGCCAGAAACGAGTCCGGCGTGACCCCGGCCGCTCGCAGGGCTGCGACAAAGCTTTCGCCGAACGTGCCCTGACGGCGGAACGCGCCAAGGCTGTAGGCGTCGCCGTCGCGATGCTGGTCGCCGGTATAGACGAACTCCTGCTCGAACGCAGCGATCAGCCGCAGGCCGCCGGCCGCATGCAGCGCGGCGGCGGCACGGCGGAGGAACTCGCGCGGGCAGCACTCCCAGGGTGTGCCGTCGGTGTTGCGGATGTCGCCCAGGAAGAAGTGCTCCGGCGCCGACCCATCCTCGAAGTCCACCCGGACCTCGGCCGCCGGATCCGGCACGATCATCAGATCGCCGGCGGTGCCGAACGGGGTGTCGAGGATAGGTCCGAACGCCGTCTGCATCAGGTTGGAATGCGTCCAGCCGATGCCCTTGCGCCGGCGAGCGTCGATGTCCCGCGCCGGAAAACCCTTGCCGCGCACATGACCGGCGATATCGCATGTGCCGACAAAGACCAGCTCCTCGCGCAGCATGCCACCCTCCTGTAACACTCGCGGGGAGCGTAGCGCGGAGCCCGCATGAGTGAGAACCGCTGCGGCCCGCGGCCGGCCAAGTCCCCGGGCTTGTCCCGGCATCAGCGTAGTGTGGCGCCGGTCGCTTTGCTTACTGCTGCAACCACCTTCTGCGACGCCGATTCGATTTCGGCGTCGGTCGGCGTGCGTTCGCGCGGCTGGAAGACCACTTCGATCGCCAGCGACTTCTTGCCGGCCGGCAGCCGCTCGCCCTGGTAAACGTCGAACAGCGAAACCCCGGCGATCAGGTTGCGATCGGCCCCGCGCGCGGCGCGGATCACCGCTTCGGCGGTGACGTCGGCGTCGGCCAGGAAGGCGAAGTCGCGTCGGATCGGCTGGAACGGCGGCAGGTCGGGAGCCAGCTTGCGGCGGCGTTTCGGTTCGGCGAGCGCGTCCAGGTCGAGGTGGAACGCGGCCACCGGTCCGGTCAGATCCAGCGCCTTCAGAACACGCGGGTGCAACTCTCCGAAGCTGCCAATCGGCGTCTTCGGTCCCTGTCGCACCGTTGCGGACCGGCCGGGGTGATAGAAGCCGGGCGCGTCCTGGGTCAACACCAAGGCGTCGAGCGGGATGCCGATCGCCGTCATCGCCGCCCAAAGGTCGGCCTTGGCGTCCATGGCATCGACCGGTCGCGACGGGCTCAGCCAGTTGCGCGGGGTGGCACCCGCGCGCAGGCCGGCCGCGATCCAACGCTGGCGCTCGCCTGCATCGATGGCGAATCCGGGGCCGATCTCGAACAGCGCCACGTCCGGGTGGCCGCGCGCGGCGTTACGCTGCGCGGCGAGCGCCAGCGTGGCAACCGGCGTGGACCGCAACTGGTCGAGATCGCTCGCGATCGGGTTGGTCAGGCGCAGCGCCTCCGGCGCGG